>JBBECO010000253.1:8967-61897 GCA_040881785.1 Vicinamibacterales bacterium | reverse complement strand
ACACGCTGCGGCGGGCTGTCGACTCAGCCCCACCAAGCAGGCGTACGTTCGGGTCCACGACAATGGCGGCCGGCTCCTGCTCTGCCTTGAACGTCGCGGTGGCCGACGGCCCTGTCATGTCGATGCGCTCGATGCGTGTCGCTCCTCTGGCCGTCCGCACACCCAGATCAAGGGTCAGCAGGAAAGGGACACCGGGCTGCACCTGTGTCACGTCGACCGTCACGGTGCGCGCGGTGGAATCCCAGGCCCAGGTGACCGACAGCCGCGGGATGCCGCCGCGATAGAGCCACTGGTCGAAGAACGCCGTCAGCGACTCGCCTGACGTTTGCTCCATCACCTCGCGGAAGTCGGCCGTCGAGGCACTGGCGTCTTTGTACCGCTGATAGTAGGTACGGATACCGGCCCAGAATCGCTCGTCGCCCATCCGCTGCCGCAGCATGTGCAGCACCCACGCGCCCTTCTGATAGGTCATGCCCGTGGTGACCCGAGACATGTCATCAAGGTTGTCGTGGACGATGCGGTAGTCCGGTGTCTTGGCATAGAAGTCGAGAATCGTTTGTCGCGAGCGACGCATGTTCTCGACGAACTCGTCGCGGCCGTAGGCGTGTTCGATGAAGAGCTGCGTGAAGTACGTCGCGAACCCTTCGCTCAACCACACATCATCCCAGTCGTGCTCGGTGACGGCGTTGCCGAACCACTGATGAGCGATCTCGTGGATGACCACGTTCCGCCACCGGGTGTTCCGGTCGCCGACGACGCTGCCCGGGGCGTAGAAGAGGACCGACGCGGCTTCCATCCCGCCGCTGACCGAGTTCGACTGGACGTTGGCCAGTTTCTCGTACGAGTAGGGGCCCACGTGCTCGCTGTAGAAGGCCAACGCCTGGCGAGTCGGCTCCGCGAAGTCGTGGAACCCGGCGTCGCGATCCTGCGCGAAGACCCACGTCTCGATCGGCACGCCGTTGTAGTCGCCGACATGCTGCACCGCAAACCGCGCCACACCCAGGGCGTAGAGCCACGGCGAAATTGGCACGGACTCGTGCCACACCGTCCGCCGCATGCCGTCCGGCAGATCCGTCTTCTCGACCTGTCGGCCGTTGGACACCACCTGATAGTGCGCCGGCGCATCCACCACCATCTCCATCGTCGCCTTGTCGGAGATGTGGTCGATGGTCGGCAGCCATTGGCGGGCCTTGTCGGGCCAGTTGTCGCTGAAGAATGTGCGGTCGCCGTGCCGGTTCGGCTTGATCTGCAGCCCATCGGCCGGAATGCCGGCATAACGAATGACGAGCGCGATTCGCTGCCGATCGTGCGACGGCGCCGGCAGGGTGATGGTCAGGCGGTCGGCGGTGTGCGTGAAGGTCGCTGATGCGCCGTCGGCGGTCACGCGCTCGACGGTCATGCCGCGACCGGCGCGCGCAGACGTCGCGCCTGCCAGGTCCAGCGTCACTGCCCGCACGCCCGCCGCCAGCATGCGCACGCGCACGGTTGCCTCGCCTGAGACGCGGTCGGTCGTGTCGGAGAGCGTCAGGGCGAAGCGGTAGTGCTCCACATCGAGCGGCTGACGCGGGTACGTATCGGCTGCCAGGGGGAGGCTCCCCAGAAGCACCATCAGGAGGACGAGAGCCTTCGTTCGCATGGCGGCATGATACGCCGGAGGGGCGTCCCGCGTATGATGCGCCGCAAGGGGGAGAGCTGCGATGAGACGACATCTTCTGGCGGTGGCATTCGTGTGTGTGGCCGTGTCGCTGATCGCCGCGGGGCCCGCGGCACGCGCACTCGATACGGCGGAGTACGCGGCGCGGCGCAGCCGGTTGATGGGCGGCATCGGCAACGGCGTCGCGATCTTTCTGGGGGCGACGACGCCGGCCAGTGACGTCGCGTTCCGGCAGGGGCACGACTTCTTCTACATGACCGGCGTTGAGATGCCAGACGCCGTCCTGGTCGTCGATGGCATGCGGAAGGAAAGCGTGCTCTTCTTCACGATGGACGAGAAGACCGCCGATGGTCTTGGTCTTCCCGTGGACCTGGTCCGTGCGCCAACCACTGCCACCGGCATCGAGCGCGTCATGCCGGCCGAGGGGTTCCACGGGTATCTCGCCGGCCTGGTTCGCCGGAACACGCCGATCTACACCCTGTTCAGGCCCGAAGAGATCGGTCCTGAAAGCAGCAACGAAAAGTTCAACGCGCTGCAGCGATCGATGACCATGAACGTGTGGGACGGACGACTCACGCGGGAACTGCAGTTCGTGAAGCTGCTGCGCGAGCGGTTTCCTCAGGCCGACGTTCGCGACAGTTCGCCGCTCGTCTGGAACCTGCGCAAGTACAAGTCGCCGGCCGAGCTGGCGATCATGCGCGAGGCGGCACAACTCGGCGTCGAGGCCCACAAGGCCTTGATCCGGTCGACTCAGCCTGGCGTCGCCGAGCGGTCGCTGGCGGCCGTGTTCGACTTCGTCTCGGCGCTTGGCGGCAGCCGCGGGCTGGCCTACTACACGATCATCATGTCGGGGAAGAACCACGCGTACGGCCACTACCACGCGTACGACCGCGTGCTGGCCGACGGCGACTTCGTGATCCTCGACGCGGGACCAGACGTCGGCAACTATCACGTGGATATCTCCACCACGTTCCCCGTGTCGGGGAGGTTCTCGGCGAGACAGCGTGAGCTGTATGAGGCCGCGCTCGTCGTACGCAACGCGGCCATTGATCACTACCGGCCCGGCATCACCCTGCGCCAGGTGGGCCAGAGAATGGAAGAGGCGCTCAAGGCGAACGGGCTCGAGCGGTTTGCGAGCGACTTTGCCAGCATCATCCGCTACGGCGGCTACAACCACTCGATCGGCCTGGCGACGCACGACGTCATGGGCACGTTTGCCGGACCCGACGAAGTGCTGCAGCCCGGCTTTGTCTTCGCCTGCGACATTCAGCTCTTTCGGATCGACGAGCACATCGGCATCCGCATTGAGGACACCGTCGCGATCACCGCATCAGGGCGTGAGGTCCTGTCGGCGGGCGCGCCGCGGACGGTCGCGGAGATCGAAGCGCTGATGAAGGAAGAGGGCATCCTGCAGGCGATCCGCCGGTAGGCCCGCCGCGGTTGGACGGTAGTGAGGTCCGCAGAGGCTCGCTGTTTCTGAGGCGAGATCATGGCACGGCTGAGCTATGACGGGGCTGCGCTCTACTGGTCCTCTAGGACCCCAATCACTCGACGGATCCGGGGCTTCGGAAACCTGCCTCCTCCGCAGAATCTATCGGATACCGTCTATCCTATTCTCCGCTCGCGAGAAGGACGACTCTTCCGATCCTGACGCTGACCGTTGCCGGCAGCGCTGCTGCTGACAGGGGTCCTACAGATTCGAGTTTTTCGCTGAAAGGCGATAGAGGATGCACATGCGTGGGCCGCGTCTCTCACCGATTGTCCTGGTCTGTGCCGTTGCGACGGGATGCGCGCATGGGATGCAGCACGCCGCGACCGAGGAGAACCGACCACACATTTCGTGGGAGATTCGATCCGGTGGCGATTTCGGGGACGAGCGGCTGGTGTGTTCCTCAGACGAACAGCAGCCCTCTTGTGACCTGAGCGCTAGCACTGCGGCGACCGTGCATCTTGCGCTGCACGCCTCGAAGCGCGAAACCAGCTATCTCGGCCTGATGCGGGTGCCGTTCTTCGCGGGAGCCGCGGAACGCTCGATGAAGGAAATCGGACAGACGGTGTCTCCGGGAGGTCGGCCAATCAATGTCAGTGTGAACGGCCTCGCCACAGCTGATCGCGGTACCTATCACTGGGTCATCGCGTTGGACGCGATCGAGACAGGATCGACGGTGCCCTCCCGGATCGAAGAAAACGTTCCGGTGGCCGTCCGCTAATGCGGCCACGCGTGCGGCGCCCACAGCTCGAATGTGAGAAACAACGCGATGACCAGCAGCAGAAGAAACAGCAGGAGGTCGCTGAACTCGGGACGCCGCATGCTCAGGCTCCCACTCTCAGCAGATGCAGCGCGCTGGCATGACGACCAGCGACACGCCCAGATCGGCGGCAATCGCCGCCGGGGTGAGCAGCAAGGCGAGGATACGGTGCACGGATCTGAGTCTATGGGACGAGCGGGAAAAACGTCAAAAGAGCTCTGAGCCTTCATGGCTCCATGCGGACCTCGGAGGAGACTCCGACGGCTGCGGCGATTGCCGTGTTGATTCCAACGGGGGCGTCATTCTGAGTTCTATCCGCGGCGACCGAAGATGATCACCAGCGCGCCCACAACGGCGATCGTCGCGCCAGTCAGGTCCCATCGGTCTGGCCGGACACCTTCGACCGCCCGCAGCCAGACGAGTGAGGCGGCGATGTAGATGCCTCCATACGCCGCGTATGCTCGACCCGCAAAGGCCGCGTCAACCCGCGTAAGGGCGTATGCGAACAGAACCAAGGACACGACGCCCACCCCGAGGGTCCAGGCAGGCCGCCCGAGCCGGAAGTAGCTCCAGAAAGCGAAGCAGCCCGCGATCTCGAAGAATGCCGCGGCGACGAAGAATCCGAAGGCCATGCGATGCCAATCGTACCGCGAGTTCAACCATTCCGACGGCCTTACATTTGGTGTCTCGCAGCCTGCAGGCTGAAGAAGACGCCGAAGCTTGGGGCGGCGCGACCCGAGTATCGCGGTGCCAACTCAGGGGACAGGAGGCTCACCGCGAACATGCCTCCGATCCCCGGCAGCAATCCCTTCGTCGCCCTCAGGTGACGAACGTACCCGAACTGCACCTTCCCAACTGCGAAGACCGACGTGGGGTACTCCAGTGCGTGCAAGTGATGCGCGGGCATGCCGCCGACCTCGCCTCTGACGAGCGGTTTGGGCCACTACAGACGCGGAGCCGCTAGACTCGGTTCAGGACGCCAATGCAAAGACTGCGTATCGACCTTCCCCTCCTGCTGCCTAATGTGCCGGATCTACGTGACGCCTGTGTGGCGCGTCTGCAGGCCGTGTTCACGCCTCGACGCGGCGTCCTGCGAACACACGTGCGTGGTCGGAACGGCCGGGCTGAGCTGTGCGTGCACTACGACCCGGCGTTGACCACCGGTGAAGACGTCAGGCAGCTCGCGGAGTCCGCCGGCGCCGACATCCACGCACGGGTCGGCCATTACGTCGTCCCGTTGCGCCTTCCTTTTGTTCTTGTTCTCCCTGGCCCACTCGCTCGAGCACTATGCGCTCGGCAGGGCACGCGCATCGATCCGGGCGTTGGCCGATCTCGCGCCGCCGATCGCGCGCGTGCAGCGCGGCGGGAATGTCGTGGAAGTCTTGGTCGAAGACGTCAAGGCGGGTGACGTTGTGCTCGTGCGACCCGCTGACCGTATCCCCGTTGATGGTCAGGTGCAAACGGGGCAATCCACAGTCAATCAGGCGCCGATTACCGGAGAATCCGTGCCGGTGGACAAGGTCGCAGGTGACGAGGTCTACGCGGGCACCATCAACGGCGAAGGCGTGCTCACCATCGTGACAACCCGTGCCGTCGGCGATCGCACCCTGGATCGCGTGATGAAGCTCGTAGAAGAGGCGCAGACCGCCAAGGCGCCGACGCAGCTGTTTACCGAGCGATTCGAACGAGTCTTCGTGCCGACGGTGCTCGTGGCAGATATCGCTCTGATGACCCTTCCGCCCTTGCTCGGGCTATGGACCTGGAGCACGAGCTTCTATCGCGCGATGGCATTGCTGGTCGCCGCGTCGCCGTGCGCGCTCGCCCTGGGCACTCCCGCAACCGTATTGGCAGCAATCGCTCGGGCCGCACGGCGAGGCGTACTCGTCAAAGGCGGCGTCCATCTTGAAAACCTGGGAACCATTCGTGCGCTCGCGCTGGACAAGACGGGTACGCTGACCGTCGGCCAGCCGGAGGTGACCGATATCATGCCTGCGGGGACTATTACTGCGGCAGAATTGCTCCGGGTCTCCGCCGCCGTTGAGCGGCAGTCGCAGCACCCATTGGCGCAAGCCGTCGTGCGGAAGGCAGACGCGGAGGGGGTGCCTTCGTCGATGGCGGATTCCGTCGAGAGCGTTACGGGACGAGGGATCCGCGCCACCGTCGATGGGCAGCGGGTCGAGATCGGCAATCTCCGCCTGTTTGCGGAAGCCAGCGTGGAGCTCTCGGCCGATGTACGAGGTGCCGTCACGCGATTACAGGATGCCGGCCGCAGCGTGATGATCGTGCGTCGTGGCCCCGAGTGGCTTGGCGTCCTCGGCATGGCCGACCAGCCGCGGCAGGACGTACGACAGATTCTCGAAAGCATTCGCAGACTGGGCGTTGCTCCTGTGGTGATGCTGACCGGCGATCATCGAAGCGTTGGCGAGGCGATCGGTCAGCAGGTGGGGGTGGATGCGGTGCGCGCCGAATTGCTGCCGGAAGCCAAAGTCACGGCCATCAAGGAACTGCTGCAACAGCACGGCAGCGTCGCGATGGTGGGCGACGGTGTGAACGACGCGCCCGCACTGGCGCAGGCCACAGTCGGCATCGCGATGGGTGGGGCCGGAACGGCGGCGGCGCTCGAGACAGCCGACGTCGCGCTCATGGCCGACGATCTCGGCCGGCTCCCCTTCGCCATCGGCCTGTCCCGGCAGGCACGCGCCATCATCCGGCAGAATCTGTGGCTTTCGACGGCGGTTATCGCATTGCTGATCCTCGCCACGACCACGGGGGTCGTCGGGATCGGGCCAGCGGTGTTCGTCCACGAGGGCAGTACGCTCCTCGTCGTCGGCAATGCCCTGCGTTTGCTGCGCTATTAGTCGCCCACGCGTTGATACTCACTCGCCCGGTCCCAGCGCAGACTCGAGGCCAACTGAGACCAGCGTGAAGAGCAAGAGCAGCACTTGCGTCAACGTGCTCACGGTCTCACCCGCGTCTGCTATACTCACTCCCCATGCGTTGGTGGCGCAAATGTCGGCTCGTCCAGGGGGTCGTGATGCTCCTGCTGCTGTGGACAGCCGCGGACCTGAGCAATGCGAGTTTGTGTGCCTTGGACACTGAGGGCGAGTACGCGGTGTCCTTCAGCGCCCGTGCCACCCTTTCCGGCGGTTCCGATGCTCCCGCTCCTGACCAGACGCCCCAACGGCACATCGACGACTGTTTCTGCTGCTCGCATTGCGTCGATGTGCAGGCTTTCGCGCCCGCGACACTCGTGATGCCTGTGGCGCTGCAACGCACGCCGCTGGACCTTGCTGCCCCGCGGCTGTTCGGTTCTCCTCTCTACCGCCCTCCTCTCGCCTAACTTCAGCGAAGACGAGCTTGATCGCGTAAGGCTACGCGATTCGTCCGTTTGTACGGCCACGCCCTCTTTCCGGGAGGGCCGTCAGTCCTGGAGTTTTGAATGATTCGTGTACTGCTGTTTTCCGTCCTGTTCATGACGACGGCTGCCTACGCGCGCGGGCAGGACCTCGTCGTCCCAGCACGGCTCTCGCTCGAGGAGGCCGTGCGCCTTGCGACCGAGCGCAATCCCAACCTGGCTGCCGCGCGCAACACCGTTGAGATCGCGCAGGCCCAGCGCCTGGATGCCAGGCTCCGCCCCAACCCGGCGGTGTCGTTCGAGTCCGAGAGCTATCCGCTCTTCGAGCCGTCGCGCCCGGCATTCGTCAACAACCAGGAGCTGACCTTCCGCATCGACCAGGAGATCGAGCTTGCCGGCCGCCGGCGCTTGCGCACACAGGCGGCCGAAACGGGCATCGCTGTGGCCGAGGCGGGATTTCAGGATCAGCGCCGGCGACTCGAATTCGAGGTGCGACGTACGTACTTGGGCGTGGTCCTCGCGAAGGCGGACCTCGAGGTCGCCCGCGCGGCGCTGGACGAGATCGACAAAGTGATCGGGCTGAACCGCGCCCGCTACGAACACGGCGAGATCTCCGGCGGCGAGCTGCGGCGGGTTCAGGTCGAGCGTCTGACGTTCGTCGATGATCTGTTTGCCGCGGAACTCGCGCTACGGAATGCCCGCAGCGCGCTGCTGGCGCTCTTCAACGCACCAGACTTGAGTGTCGAGTTCGACGTGGCTGAAAGACTCAACGTGACCGATTCCGGTGCCCCGGCAGGCCAGACTGTGTCCCCGGCGCCGACAGTCAATGCGGCTTCGCTGCGAACACAGGCTCTCGCCGCCCGACCGGATCTCGTCGCCGCCCAGCGCGAGGTCCAGCGCGCTGACACCGAAACACGCCTCCAGCGGGCTCTTCGGACGCCGAACATCACGGTCGGCGGCGGGTACAAGCGCGATTTCGGTTCGGACGCGGTCGTTTTCGGCGTCACCGTGCCACTTCCGCTCTTCAACCGCAACCAGGGTGGCGTGCAACGCGCTGATGCTGAGCGCCGGCAGGCGGCCAACCGCGCCGCCGCGACCGCGACAGGAGTTCTGCTCGACGTGCAGCAGGCTGTCCACACGGTCGAGGTGAGCCGCGCCCGTGTGAGCTACATCGAGCGCGAGTATCTGAACCGGTCACGTGAATCTCGCGACATCGTGCTTGCCTCGTATCGTCTCGGCACTGCCGACCTGATCGACTTCCTGGACGCGCAGCGGGCATTTCGAGACACGCTCCGGACCTACAACCGAGCCCTGTACGAGGCCCGCATCAGCACGTTCCAACTGGCTGCGGCGATCGGCGCGCCAGCCATTCAGCCTTGAGGAGTATATGAACGCATCATCGACACCCCCATCCACGGCGGCGTCAGGACGGCGCTTCACAGCGGCGGCCCTGGCGCTGGCAGTCTTCGCCGGTGGCTTGGCCGGCGCAGCGGCGATTTGGCTCCTCAAGAACGACCCTGCGACCGCTGCCGCTCCCGTTGAGGAAACGACGCACAACGCGGATCTGCCGCAAGGCGTCGTCGAGATCCCGGAAGCAGCGCAAAACAACGCGTCGCTGGAAGTCGTGCGCGCGGACACGCAGGTGCTGCCAGCAGTCATCGACGTCACAGGCGTCGTGGCGCCGGTGGAATCGCGTGTGGCGCACGTTCGCCCACTCGCGCGCGGCCTGATCGAAAAAGTGTCCGTGAGTCTTGGGGCTCGTGTCCAGGCAGGGCAGCCCCTCGTCGTCTACGACAACATCGCGCTCGGCGAGCTCATCGGGGAGTATCTCAGCGAGGCCGCCTCGCTGCGCCAAGCCGAGACCGACCGCAACGTCAAACAGAAGGTGCTCGAGCGATCAGAAGCGCTCATCAAGTTGGAAGCGATCGCCCAGCAGCAGCTCGAGCAGCGACGGGCGGAGTTTCGCAACGCCGAGGCCGCCGTCGCGAGCCAGAAAGCTCGCGTCTCCAAGGTGGAAGAGCAGATCCACCGCTTTGGCCTTTCTGATACGGACCTCGCCAACCTCTCGCCCGACGAGGAGGGGCGCACGGGCCACCGGGTGGCGTCGCACAGCGTGTTGCGCGCGCCGTTTGCGGGCGTCATCACGAAATATGACGTCGCGGCCGGCGAGGTGGTGGAACCCGAGCGCGAGCTGTTCACCATTATTGATCTCTCGACAGTCTGGATCCAGGCGGATGTGTACGAGAAGGACCTGGGCAAGGTCCGGAAGGACGTGGATGTCGCCATCAAGGCAGATGCCTATCCGGACCGCGCCTTCACGGGCCGTCTGACGTACGTCAGTGACGTCATTGACCCGACGTCACGCACCGCCAAAGTGCGGTGCGTCGTCCCGAATGCCGACGGCGCGCTCAAACTCGACATGTTCGTGAAAGTTGTGATCCCAACCAGCGATCGGCGATCGGCGGTTGTCGTTCCCGTGAGCGCCGTACAGACGGTCGATGACCAACGCGTGGTGTTCGTGAGGCAGTCCGCGACCCGCTTCGAGCGCCGAATCGTGCAGACCGGTACAACCGCTGGCGACCTGGTCGAGTTGGCGTCCGGCGTGAAGGCCGGGGAGATGGTCGTCGGCGCCGGCAGTTTCTACTTGAAGACCGCGCTGCTGCGTGAACGCATCGGCGACGAGCACTGAGGCGGGAGCGCACATGCACAGACTCATCGATTTTTCGCTGCGAAACAAGTTCATCGTCCTGATTCTGACGGCGGTGCTGATCGGCATCGGCGTCAATTCGATGCTGCGCCTGCCGATCGACGCGGTGCCGGACGTGACCCCAAACCAGGTGCTCGTTCTGACAACGGCGCCTGGGCTTGGACCGCTGGAGATCGAACGCTTCATCACGTTCCCGGTGGAGACCGCCATGAGCGGTCTGCCTGGCATCGAGGAGATCCGATCGGTGTCCAGGTTCGGGCTGTCCTCCGTCTATATCTACTTCCGCGAAGACATGGATCTGTACTTCGCGCGCCGGCTCGTGCTCGAGCGCCTGCCCGACGCGCGCGAAGCCATCCCCGAGGGGCTCGGCACGCCCACGATGGGACCAATCAGCACCGGCCTCGGCGAAATCTACCAATTCGAGGTGCGGGGCGAGGGCCTGTCGCCGATGGAGCTGCGCAGCATCCTCGAATGGGATATTGCGTTCAAGCTGCGGTCCGTACCCGGCGTCGTCGAAGTGAACTCCTTCGGGGGCGAGCTGAAGACATACGAAGTGCAGCTCGATCCGAACAAGCTCGTGTCGTACAACGTGCCGCTCAGCGAGGTCTTCGAGGCGCTCGAACGCAACAACGCCAATGCTGGCGGTGGGTACATCGAACGCGCGCAGGAGCAGTACGTCATCCGCGCCGAGGGCCTCGTCGAGAAGTTATCGGACATCGACAACATCGTCGTCAAGGCAGAACAGGGGGGCACCCCGGTCTATATCAAGAATCTGGGCACGACCGTCTTCGCGCCGAGGATCCGCCAGGGGGCGGTGACGCGGGACGGCCGGGGCGAGGTCGTGACGGGCGTCGTGATGATGCTGATGGGTGAAAATTCCCGCGTCGTCGCGGCCCGCGTGCGAGAGGAGCTCGAGACGATCAAACAGAGTCTCCCGAAGGGTGTGGAAATTGATTCGTTTTACGACCGTACGGAGCTCGTCCAGAAAACCATCGCCACGGTCGAGACCAACCTGATCGAAGGCGGCATTCTCGTCGTGGCCGTGCTGCTGGTGCTGCTCGGCAACGTGCGCGGCGGGCTCATCGTCGCGGCGGCGATTCCGCTCTCGATGCTGTTCGCCTTCACCGGGATGGTGCAGGCGGGTCTGTCGGGGAACCTTATGAGCCTGGGCGCGATCGACTTCGGCCTCATCGTCGACGGGTCGGTGGTGATGATCGAGAACATCGTCCGACGGCTCGGCGAGAAACATCGCACGGGCGCCTCGAGAGAGGAGATCATCCGAGACGCAGGGCGAGAAGTCGCCCGCCCGATATTCTTTGCCGTTCTGATCATCACCATCGTCTACCTCCCCATCCTGACGCTGCAGGGAGTTGAGGGGAAGATGTTCAGGCCGATGGCGCTCACGGTCGTCTTCGCGCTCGTCGGTTCGCTGATTCTCGCGCTCACGCTGATGCCGGTCCTGGCCGCGCTGCTGTTTCGCGGCAAGATGAGCGACCGCGAGCCTCGAATCATGGAGTGGCTGAAGGCCCGCTACCAGCCGATGCTGGTCCGGAGTCTGGCGCATCCGGGGCTCACGGCTGCGGTGTCGGTCGCCGTGTTCGCCCTTTCGCTCCTGCTCGTGCCGTTCATGGGCAGCGAGTTCATCCCCAAGCTTGATGAAGGTGCCGTTGCTCTTCAGGCGTGGCGGCTGCCGAGCGTCTCTCTTACCGAGTCGATCAAGAGCACGACGTTGATCGAAAAGACGTTGAAGCGTTTCCCGGAAGTGCTGACGGTCGTGTCACGGACAGGTGTGGCCGAGATCCCTACCGACCCCATGGGGCTCGAAACGAGCGACATTTACGTGATCCTCAAAGATCCGGACGAATGGACGACGGCCGGCCACAAGGAAGACCTCATCGCCGCGTTCAACGAGGCTCTGGAGAGGGAAGTACCCGGCAACGTGTTCAGCTATTCGCAGCCCATCGAGCTGCGGGTGCAGGAGCTGATTGCCGGCGTTCGGTCCGACGTGGCCGTGACGTTGTTTGGTGAGGATCTGGAGGAACTGCGACGCGTGGGCGCAGAGATCGCGCGCGTCACCAGCGGCGTGCCGGGCGCCGCGGACGTCAAGCTGGAACAGACCGGCGGCCTCCCGTATCTGCGATTGAAGATCCGTCGCGATGAGATCGCGCGTTACGGGATCAACGCATCTCAGGTGCTGGACGTCGTGCAGACGATCGGCGGGCGCGAGGTCGGAGAAGTCCTCGAGGGACAACGCCGGTTTACGCTGCAGGCGCGGTTCACATTGGCGGACCGGCAGAACGTGGACAGCATCAGGAATCTCAAAGTCTCCGACGCGCAGGGGCGCATGATTCCACTGTCCCAACTCGCCGACATCACCCTGGAGGAAGGACCGGCCCAGATCAGCCGCGAGAACATCCACCGCCGTATCGCCGTCGAAGCGAACGTCCGGGGCCGCGACCTTGGTGGCTTCATCGCCGACGTGCAGCGGGCCATCTCGGCGCAGGTCGAGCTGCCGACGGGGTACTACATCGAATACGGGGGCCAGTTCGAGAACCTTCAACGCGCCACAAAGCGGCTCACGCTGGTGCTTCCAGTCGCGCTGTTCCTGATCTTCGTTCTTCTGTTCATCACCTTCAACGCCGTGAAACCGGCGGTGTTGATCTATTTCAACATTCCGATTGCCGCGACGGGCGGGGTCGTCGCGCTCTTCCTGCGAGGCATGGCGTTCAGCATCTCAGCCGGTGTCGGTTTCATTGCGCTGTTCGGCGTGGCCGTGATGAACGGGCTCGTGCTGCTCGCGCACATCGACGAGCTTCGCAAGACGGGCCTGAGTCTTCACGAAGCGACGATCCGCGGATCGATGGAAAAGATGCGGGCCATGATCATGGCGCCTCTCGTTGCAGGTCTGGGCTTTGTGCCCATGGCGCTGTCGACCGGCGCGGGTGCAGAGGTGCAGCGACCGCTTGCAACTGTCGTCATCGGCGGCCTCATCACGTCGACCGCGCTGACGTTGCTTGTCCTTCCGTCGCTCTATCGGTGGTTCGAGCGCGAACGACCGGAGGTGGAACTGTGATGTACGAGGTGAAGTCGATCATTCGGCCGGAGCGCGTGGCTTCAGTGATTCAGGCGTTACACGAGATCCCGAACGTTCCTGGAATCACCGTCTCTGTCGTCCGTGGCTACGGGAAACGCACGCCGGCCACATCAGACGATGCGCCGCAGTACGGCGAGACGGAGATGGCCAAACTTGAGACGGTCGTACCCGAGGAGCTGCTGCAGCAGATCCTTGGCACCGTTCAGGAGGTCGCCGGCACTGGTCGGCCCGGAGACGGAAAAGTGTTCGTCATCCGAGTCGAGGAGGCGGTCGAGATTCATTCCGGGGATCGCGGTTCAAATGTCTTATGACGACAGGGACACAGCCACTATCCGTGCACATCCCAGCGCTTGGAAACAAGCCGGCCACACGATAGTGGCGGTGGGTGACGAGACGCACGTGTCGGGTCCGCTGCTGCCCCATCGGCGTTCTAGAAAAGTGCCTTCTCCGTTCGTACCTCCGTTAGCCCCGTACCTCCGTTGTGAAAAACTCCGTTCCCTCCGTCCCCTCCGTTACCGCCGCCCCACGCGCGTCAGGGCCACGCCGAGCAGCACGGCGGCGACCCCGGCGACCCGCGGGATGGTCAGTCGCTCGCCCAGCATGACGACCGCCGTCACCATCGCGACAATCGGGACGGCGGATGGGGTTTAATCATCGACATCGAAGTCCCCTGTTGCGGCTGCTACAATCAATGCAGCCGGTCGACCCCATCTCGCGCCACGGCGAATGGGAACGGGACACCACGTTCCGCAGGGCCCTCGTGCGCGGCGCGGCCCGCGCGCTGGTGGAGATCGACTGGGCCGCCGATTCCGCCTTCCGGTTCTTTCCCATCGAGCGCGACCTGCAGCCGGGCTGGCGTCTGCATCTGTTCGACGCGGCCACGAACAAGGCGCTGACGCTGGCGGCCCGCACGGAAACCCGCGCCAAGGCGGGAACTGACAGGCACGGAAAGGAGCGGCAAACTCCCATGTCGAGATCAGCGGCACCGTTGCCGCCGCGAAGGGGGTGCAGTCTACCGCCGCATGCTCGCGCCCGGCTTTGGCATCAGCGACTGGCGCACGAACGGGATTAGCCCGCCGGCATCCACGATGGCCTGCCGCGCGGCGGGGAGCGGTACGATCTCGAACCGCTTCCCCGTCGCCCGGTTGATCACCTCGCCGGCCTCGATTTCCAGCTCGTCCCCCTCCGACGCCTCAACCTCGGGGCAGATGATCGTCCTGAGCCCCAGGTTAATGGCGTTCTGAAGAAAGATCCGGGCGAAGCCGCGCGCGACGACGGTCAGGTCGGGGCCTCTCAGGCAGGACGCCGCCTGCTCGCGCGACGAGCCACAGCCGAAGTTCTGCCCGGCCACGATGACGCTGCCGGGCGGGACCTCGCCTGCCCTGAGCTTCGCGTTGAAAGCCGTGTGGTCGGCGAACGCGTGCTGCGGCGTCTCGGACGGCAGCACGGTGGCCATGAAGCGGCCCGGATAGATGGCATCGGTCGAGACATCGTCGCCCAGAACGAACACGACAGTTGGCATGTAGGACCTCACCCGCGCGGATCGGTGATGACGCCGGTGAGGGCGCTGGCGGCGGCGACGGCGGGCGAGCACAAGTAAACATCCGCCTTCGGATTGCCCATCCGCCCCTTGAAGTTCCGGTTCGTCGTCGACAGCGCGACCTCGCCGTCGCCGAGCGCCCCCTGGTGCACGCCGAGGCAGCAACCGCAGCCCGGGTTCATGACGACGGCGCCGGCGTGCGTCAGCGTTTCCAGATACCCGCGCCGCATCGCCTCGCGGTAGATGCGCCAGGACGCGGGGAAGACGAGCATGCGCACGTCGCGCGCGATGTGATGGCCGGCGACGATCGTCGCGGCCGTCTCGAGGTCGTCCAGCCGCCCGTTCGTGCACGAGCCGATCACAATCTGGTCGACGCGCGTGCCGGCGACGTCGGTGACCGGCTTCACGCGATCGACCGTGTGGGGGCACGCGACCTGCGGAGCCAGGTTCCCGGCATCGACCTCCACGACCCGCTCGTACTCGGCGCCCCCGCCGGGCGGCGCGATCTCCACCGGGTCCGTCACGCCGCACTCGGCCCGCAGGTAGTGCAGCGTGACCTCGTCGGCGGGCACAATCCCGGATGTCGCCCCCGCCTCGACGGCCATGTTGCACAGCACCAGGCGGCCCGACATCGGCAGGCGGGCGATCGTGTCGCCGTGGAACTCGAGGACACGGTAGTTCGCCCCCTCGGCGCCGATCTGGCCGATGAGGCGCAGCACGACGTCCTTCGGTTCGACGCCGCGCGGCAGCGCGCCGCGCACGACGACCTTGATCGTGGCCGGCACTTCGACGTTCAGCACGCGCCCCAGCGCCCACACGGCCGCCATCTCGGTCGCGCCGATCCCGAACGCAAAGGCGCCGAACGCGCCGTGCGTCGTCGTGTGGCTGTCGGTGCCGACGATGACGGCGCCCGGGCGGTCGTAGCCCGACTCGGCGAGGATCTGGTGGCAGATGCCCCCCTCGTCGCCGCGGATGTCGTGGAACTTCGCGATCCCCTGCTGCCGCACGAACTCGCGGACCCGCTTCTGGTTGGTCGCGGTCTTCGCGCTCTCGGCCGGGACGCGGTGGTCGAAGACGATGGCGATCCGTTCCGGATCCCAGACCCTCGGCTCGCGGCTCGTTCCCTCGAACATCCCGGCGAACTGGTTGATCACGAGCGCGGCGTTCTCGTGTGACATCGCGAGGTCGACGGCCGGCTCGACGACGTCGCCGACGGCGACGTGCGGGCGCCCGCTGGCGCGGGCGAGGATCTTCTGGGCAATAGTCATATCATCGGTCCATCGGGTCATCGGGTCATCGGCGCGTTGACTGCCGGGCTTCCGATCGCGCCGGCTTCGCGGAAGGCGTCGATCTCCTCCGGCGAATAACCCGCCTCGCGGAGGACGACGTCGGTGTCGGCGCCGAGTCGCGGGGGCGGGGTGTCGATCGAGCCGGGTGTGCGCTCGAACTTCGCGGTCATCGTGAACAGCCGCAGGTCGCCGATGCCCGGGGCGTGGACGGTCTGGAAGGTGCCACGGTGCGCGATCTGCGGCGACTCCAGCGCCTCCTGAAGCGTCGGGATGCCGCCGGCCGGCACGCCCGCGCGCGTCAGCCGGTCCACCCACTCGTGCGTCGGGCGTTCCACGAGCTTCGCCTCGAGCAGCGGCGTGAGCGCGGCGCGGTTGCGGTTGCGGGCGTCGCGTGCCGCGAAACGCGGATCGTGCTTCAGCTCCGGCACGCCGAGAATATCCGCCACGCTCTCCCAGTGCGCCTGCTGATTCGCCGCGATGTTGATATGGCCGTCGGCGGTGACGAACGTGCCGGACGGGGCGGCCGTGAAGTTGTCGTTGCCCATCGGCACCGGCGGCTGCTTCCCGATGAGCCAGTTGGCCGCGACCCACCCGAGCAGCGGCAGGATGGAGTCGAGCAGCGCGATGTCGATGAACTGGCCGTGGCCCGACCGCTCGCGGTGGTAGAGCGCGCCCATGATGGCGAACGCCGCGTTGAGGCCGCCGACCGTGTCGCAGACCGGGAAGCCGCAGCGCAGCGGGTTGAGCCGCTCGTCACCGTTGATGGCCATCACGCCGCTCAGGCCCTGGATGATCTGGTCGTACGCGGGCTTGTGCGCGTCTGGCCCATCCTGCCCGAAGCCGGAGATGGCGCAGTAGACGAGCCGCGGGTTCAGCTCGCGCAGCGCCTCCCACGACAGGCCCAGGCGCGCCATCACGCCGGGCCGGAAGTTCTCGACGAGGACGTCCGCGTCGCGGACGAGCCGGCGAAAGATCCCGCGCGCGGCCTCGTCCTTCAGGTTCAGCGTGAGCGATCGCTTGTTGGCGTTCTGCGCGAGAAAGCTCGTCCCCATCAGCGCCGCGTTGAGCGCCGGCACCGCGCCCAGCTTCCGCGCCAGGTCCCCGTCGTCCGGGTTCTCGATCTTGATCACGTCGGCGCCGAGCAGCGCGAGGTGGGCAGTGGCGAACGGCCCCGCCAGCACGTTCGTGAGGTCGAGCACGCGGATGCCGTCGAGCAGTCTCACTGGCATTGCCGGGCCCCCACGCGATACACGTTGCCCGGCAGCAGACGCTCGAAGAATGCCTCGGCCTCGCGCGCCAGGTCGACGAGCGGCGCCAGGTCGATGTCGGTCCGCAGGTGCTGCATCTGGAGCATGTGCACGAAGTCCTCGGTGCACAGATTGCCAGACGCGACGGCAGTGAAGGGGCAGCCGCCAAGGCCGGCGAATGCGGTCTCGAACGAGCGGACGCCCATCTCCAGCGCGGCGCACGCGTTCGCCATGGCGAGGCCGTAGGCATCGTGAAAGTGGCAGGCGAACGAGGCGTCAGGCGCCGAGGTCATCAGCCGCTCGAACACCATCTTTACGCGGTCCGGCGTCGCATGCCCGGCGGTGTCGGCGAGGCTGACGGTGCGGAAGCCGGCGTCGAGGTAGAGCTGGGCCATCTCGAGCACGCGCGACATCGGGATGGCGCCCTCGTAGCCGCAGCCGAACGCCGACTGCACCGACAGCTGAACCGTCACCCCCGCGTCAACCGCGCGGCGTGCGGCCCCGAGCACGCGGGTCATGGCGTCCGCGGTGCCAAGGCCGGTGTTCTTCCGGCTGTGCGTGTCGCTCGCCGACACGCCCATGCAGAAGAACGTAACGCCGGCCGCGAGGCCCCGGTCGAGCCCCTTCTCGTTGAGCACGAGCGCCGACAGCCTCGTCTTTCCTGTCCGCCGTCCGTTGAAGTGACGGAACACGGCATCGGTGTCGGCCATCTGCGGCACGACCGCCGGGTTGACGAACGAGCCTGCCTGCACGACGTCCACGCCCGAGGCGACGAGCGCCTCGATCCACGCGAACTTCCGTTCGATCGGCACGATCGCCTGCTCGACCTGAAGGCCGTCGCGCATCCCGACTTCGTGAATGAGAACAGTGGGCATCTCGGAATCCATGCGACGTGCGTGGCACGTATCAGGCGATCATCGCGGGTTCGGGGATGGCCGCGCAGACGGCGGCAGCCATCTCGAGCGTCGAGTTCGGGCCGCCCATGTCGTACGTCCGAACCTGGCCCTCGGCCAGCACCGTCGCGACCGCCAGCTCGAGCCGGCGGGCCTTGTCGGTCTCGCCGAGCCAGTCGAGCATCATCACCAGCGTCAGGATGGTCGCGAGCGGGTTGACCTTGTACTGCCCGGCGTACTTCGGCGCCGAGCCGTGCGTGGGCTCGAACACGGCCAGCGTCTTCCCGATGTTCGCCGAGCACCCGAACCCGAGGCCGCCGACCATCTGGGCGCACAGGTCCGAGATGATGTCGCCGTACAGGTTCGGCGCGACCAGCACGTCGTAGTTGTGCGGGTCCTTCAGCAGCCACATCGTGATGGCGTCGACGTTCGCTTCGTCGAACGTGATCTCGGGGAAGTCCCGCGCCACGTCACGTGCGGCCTCGAGGAAGAGCCCGTCGGTGGCGCGCACGACGTTGGCCTTGTGGACGACGGTCACCTTGTGGCGCCCCCGCGCACGCGCGTAGTCGAAGGCCGCGCGGACGATGCGCTCGGAGCCGTGTTTCGTGTTGATCTTGCAGGAGATGGCGTACTGGTCGCCTGAGAGGCGTGCGAACGGCGCGAACGGCGTCGAGATCGACTCGAGCATGTCGGCCAGCGCCGTCGGTACCGGGCTGAACTCGACGCCGGCGTACAGGTCCTCGGTGTTCTCGCGGAACACCACGAGGTCGATATTCTCCTTGTAGTTCAGCGGGCTGCCCGGATAGGTCTTGCAGGGCCGCAGGCAGACATAGAGGTCGAACAGCTGGCGCATCCGGACGATGGGCGAGCGGTACACGCGCCCATGGCCGCGGAGGCCGCTCGGGAGTTCCGCTTCGGCCTGTCGCGCCGGCTTGGACGTGATCGCCCCGAACAGCGCCGTATTGACCGAGCCCAACAGCTCGATCGTCCGCTCCGGCAGGGCGTCACCTTCGCGGCGCCAGAACTCCCACCCGATGTCGCCATGGACGTATTCCGCGTCCAGGTCGATGCCGTCCAGCACGAGGCGGGCGGCATCGAGCACGTCCACGCCGATACCGTCGCCGGGGAGCCACGCAATCCGATGCTTCGCCATGGGGCCTCTGGATTTCCGGCAGTCGGCACGGCGCACGGCGGGCTGGCTGCCGGGATGCCGTCAGCAGGCCGTGGATCTCGCCGGTTTTCAGCGAGCCAGGGGCCACCGGAGCAAATGGAGCGCCAATGGCGGGCACGTGCTGGGTTGCCGTTCACGCGAAGAAGGACGCCGGGCGGCTGGGCAACCGCATCCTGCGCGAGGCAGGTGTCGCATGACGGTCCACTATCCAATTGTCTTCGAGACCGAGGCGAGCGGCGCCGTGAGCGCCTACGTGCCCGGCCTGCCGGTCTATGTCGCGGCGGACAGTCATGCCCAGGCTGAACGCGCAATTCGAGTCCTGTTGACCGCGTACCTGGAGGCCCATCCCGGCAGCCGGTCAGACGCACAGGTGCGCGTCGCGCGCGTCTCCGACCGCCGCGACGCCAACGATGTCGACCTTCGTCGCTTGCCGATGCGCCTCGTCGAAGAGGACGCGCGGGCCTCGGGTCGCGTACGCGGGCTTGGCGATCGTTGTGTCGAAGTTCGGATCGGCGATCCGCTGCGCTGGAACGACGACCGTGAGGGCCGCCACAGCCGCGGCGGCCAAGCCTGCGGCATTGCAAGGATTCATGGGCAAGTGTAATCCCAACCCCGGGGACCGTCGATGCGGGCTGGTCGGGTTCCCGCACGGTTTGAAAAATTGTCCTCCGTTCGTGTCTCCGTTTTCTTCGTTCCTCCGTTGTGAAAAAACTCCGTTCCCTCCGCCCCCTCCGTTACCGCCGCCCAACTCGCGTCAACGCCACCCCCAGCAGCACCGCGGCCGCCCCCAGGAGCCGCGTGACGGTCAGCCGCTCCCCCAGCATCACCACCGCCGTCACCATCGCGACGATCGGGACGAGATTCGAATACACGGCGGTGCGCGCGCTGCCGATCTCGCGGACCGCGACGTACCAGATCGTGTACGCCACGAAGAGCGCAAAGAGGGCCGAGTAGATCAGCGCGAACCATGTGCTTCCGGTCACGGCGCCCCAGTCGGTCGCCAGCACCTTCCCTGCCACCAGCGGGACGTAGATCAGCGTGCCGATCGCCATCGACACGCCCGTCACCCCCACGGGTGAATGTCGCAGCATGAGATGGCGGCTCCCCAGCGTGTAGATCGCCCAGCAGATCACGCCGCCGAACATCATGGCGTCGCCGGTGACGCTCGAACCGCCGCTGCGCGCCCCGTGGCCGACGACCAGGTAGATGCCGAACATCGACAGCGCCGCCCCGAGCCAGTGCAGCCGGCCGATCCGCTCGTGCCCCAGGGCCGCCGAGATCATGGCGATGACGACGGGCGTGGCGGCGAGCATCAGCGAACTGTTCGCGACGCTCGTCCGGGCGAGGCCCCCGATGAAGAAGAACTGGTACCCCGCATGCCCGATCAGCCCGAGCAGCGCCAGGGTCATCCAGTCGCGCCGCGTAATCGGCGCCGGCGTGACGACGACGCTGACGAGCCTGCCGCCGGATCCCCGCAGCCGGCGGGCGGCCACGATGATCGTCAGAAAGGCGGCCGAGGCCACGAGCATCCGCACGGCATTGAACGCCTGCGGATCCATCTGGACGAACGCATGTTTGACGATCGAGAAGTTCGTGCCCCAGATGATGGTCATCAGGAGCAGCAGGACGTCGATGAACGAAAAGCGGCGGGAAGCCACGGGGGGAACGGACGTTCGGGCAGGAAGGCGCGCAACGCCTCCCTGCCCGTCGTACGGTCTCTGGTTCGATCGAGCCTTAGAAGGGCTTGATGAAGAACAGGATCAGCGCGATCAGCAGGACGTAGATCGCGAGGGACTCGATCAGCACGAGGCCGATCAGCAGCGCGCCGCGGATGTCGCCGGCCGCGCCGGGATTGCGCGCGATCGCCTCGCTGGCCGACGCGACGGCCCGGCCCTGCGCGAGCGCCGCGAGACCCGCCGCGAACGCCAGCGCGAAGCCGGCCGTGATGATCGACCACCTCGCGACGTCCGGGTTCGAGTCCGCGAGCTTCACGGCCTCCTGCGCGTAGACGGGTGCGAAGAATGCGCCCGCGACGATCACGAGAGCGGTTGTCAGAACTGAACGTTTACTCACGATCCCAGCCTCCTCTGAACGACCAATCAAAAATGACGAACGATGAATCCGATGCGACCCGCGGATCACGCCGCTGCGGGCGCCTGATGTCCATGCGGCGCATCATGTCCGTGCTCGTCGTGGTGGTGCTCCACCGCCACGGCGCCCTGCAGGTAGATGATCGACAGCAGCATGAAGATGAACGCCTGCAGGCCCCCGGTCACCAGGCCGAGCAGCATCATCGGCAGCGGCACCAGGAAGGGAATGATCATGAACAGGATGGCAATGACCAGCTCCTCGCCAAACACATTGCCGAACAACCGGAGCGACAGCGACATCACGCGCGAGAAGTGGCTGATCAGCTCGATCGGCAGCATGATCGGCGCAATGAAGATCGGGGCGCCAGGCGGCACGGCAAAGTGTTTCAGATATGCGCCGATCCCCTGCGCCTTGATGCCCTGGTAGTGGTAGTAGACCCAGATGGTGATCGCGCAGCCGAGCGTCGTATTGATGCTGCTCGTCGGCGCCATCAGGCCCGGCACCAGGCCCATGTAGTTGCCCATCAGGATGAACAGGCCGAGCGTCGCAATGAGCGGCAGAAAGCGCGCGCCGGACGGCCCGATCCACTCTTCCAGTAGTCCTTTGACGGCGTTTATGCCGTCCTCCAGGAGGATCTGGAACTTCCCGGGATTCTCGACACTGAGGCGCGACCGGATCAGGAGCCCGACACCCGTGATGACGACGGTGATCAGGCCGATCATCACCATGTAGTTGGGGATCGGTTCGGCCGGATTCTCGAAGTGATAGCCGACCGCCTCGCCCGCCTTCAGCACGACCGGCCCGAGGGTCGCGTTCACGGCGTCGACGATCAACAGAGGATGTTCTATTGCAGATGCGGCCATTCAGACTCTCGCCCGGCCGGGCTTGGCCCGGGTCCGGACATCACGGACGATTCTTCGCGAGAAGGCGGACCGCTTCGACGAACGCGGCCGCGGTCACTGATGATGCGCCCACCAGCAGCCCCATCGGGTGCAGGCGCAAACGCGCAATCATAACGTACGCCAGAAAACCGAGTAAAGCGTAGCGAAGCACCAGTTTCGCGACCGCTCCCGCCACCGCCCGCCGGCTCGACCCTCCGCCCGTCGCCTGAAGGACGATCGCCGCCACGCCATGCCCGAGCGTATAGAAGCTGATCGCAATCAGCAGGCCGCCGCCGAGCACCCCGGAGGCCAGGGTCCAGCCGGACAACCACTGCGCCGCCCCCGCCGCCCCCAGACAGATGAGGATCGAATCCCGCCCGATGCGCCTCACGAGCGGATCCACAGCGTCTACTTGAGGAACCGCCCCGCCGCGCGGTAGACGTTGAGAATCCCTGCGACGACGCCAAGTGCGAACCCCAGGAAGAACACCCAGCTGCCGAGGCCGAAGCGGGTCATCAGCAGGTAGCCGGCGCCGGCGCCGATCATGATCGCCAGGACGAACGAGAACCCGACCGTGCTCAGCGCCCCGATCGTGCGCACGCTGTCGGCAAGGCCGGACCGTTTGGAGGGGTCGTCGGTCACCGTCGGAGTATACTCGCTCGGAGAGGCCTACAAATGACGAAGACCCTGTATTTGCTAGCGCTTAGCGCCATTGCGGCCGCCTCGACAGCCGCGCAGGAACCGCGGCCGCCGCAGGCGAGCGACGCCCGGTCGCGCAGCGTGTACGTCAGTGTCGTCGACGCGAAGGGGGCGGCCGCCACGGGTCTGACGGCTGCCGACTTCGCGGTCAGCGAGGACGGCGTCAGCCGCGAGGTGCTGCGCGCCGTGCCGGCGACTGAGCCGCTCGATCTCGTCCTCCTGGTGGATGACAGCCAGGCGGCCGCCGGCGCGATCCCCTACCTCCGCGACGGTCTGGCGAAGTTCGTCGATCGGCTCCAGGGCAAGGCCGCCATCGGCATCGTCACGGTCGGCGAGCGGCCGACGTCGGTGGCGGAACGAACCACCGACATCGCGGCGCTGAAGAAGGGCGTCTCCCGCGTCTTTGCGCGCCAGGGGACGGGGGCGTACCTGCTCGAGGGGCTCGTCGACGTGAGCCGCGGACTCCAGAAGCGAGACACCGTCCGCCCCGTGATCGTCGTGCTGACGATGGAAGGCGTGGAGTTCAGCAACGCGTCGTACCAGCAGGTGCTCGAGGCACTGTACGCGAGCGGCGCCACGCTGCACGTGCTGGCCATCGGGCCGCCCTCCAGCGGGACCTCCGAGGAGATCCGGAACCGGAACATCGTGATCGCGGAAGGCACCGAAGCCACCGGCGGGCGGCGGGAACAGTTGCTGGCCGAGATGTCGATCCCCGGCGCGCTCGACAAGCTCGCCGACGAACTGCTCCATCAATACGTCGTGACGTACGGCCGTCCCGAGTCGCTCATTCCCCCGGAAAAGATCGCGGTCACGGTGAAGAAGGCCGGCCTGACCGCGCGCGCGAGGACGCGTCTGCCGAAGACCAAGTGACGATGCTCCTTCCGGGACTCACCGCGCTCGCGATCGCCGGCCTCGCCGGCCTGCTGGCCGCCCAGCAGCCGCCCAAACTCCGCTCGGGCGTCGAGCTGGTGTCGCTGAACGTCTCGGTGACGGCCGCGGGCAAGTACATCACCGACCTCGAGCAGGAAGAATTCGAAGTGTTCGAGGACGGCGCCAAACAGAACGTCACGTTCTTCTCGCGCAAACAGCAGCCGATCGCCCTGGCGATCCTGCTCGACACCAGCAACAGCATGGAGGGAAAGCTCGGGACCGCGCAGGAGGCGGCGGTCGGTTTCGCCCGGCGGTTGACGCCGGAGGACGTTGCGGAGGTGATCGAGTTCAACAGCCAGGTGGAGATCCTGCAGGACTTCACAAACGATGCCGCGGCACTCGAACGGGCCATCCGAGGCACGAATGCCGACGGTTCCACGGCGATGTACAACGCGATCTACATCTCGTTGAAGGAACTGAAGAAGATCAAGGCACGCACCGAAGACGAAATCCGGCGCCAGGCCATCGTGGTGCTGTCGGACGGCGACGACACCTCCAGCCTGATGCCCTACGAAGAGGTGTTGGACCTGGCGAAGCGTTCCGAAACCGCCGTCTACACGATCGGTCTGCGGCAGGAGTATTTAGGGGGCCGCTCGAGCTTCAAGGAAGCGGAGTTCGTCCTGAAGCAGCTCGCGCAGGAGACCGGCGGGCGGTCCTTCTTCCCAACCAGCGTCAACGAGCTGCCAAAGATCTACGAGCAGATCTCGCAGGAGTTGTCCACGCTGTACTCCGTCGCGTACTCCTCGAAGAACCCTCTTCGCAACGGCGCCTGGCGCCGCATTGTCGTTCGCATCGCGCGGCCGGAGCATGTCGCCCGCACGCGCCAGGGCTACTACGGGCCCTCGGCACCCTGACATGCGCGCGATTCCCCTGCTCTTGTACGCCGCGGCCGCGGCCGCCTACGGGGCGCACTTCGCCTGGCGGGATCCCCGCGTGGGGCGGCTGGCGACGGGACTGCTGGCCGGCGGCCTCCTGGCGCACACCTTTCTGATCGGGATGCAGACGGTGCAGGTCGGCCACGCCCCGCTCGTCGGCACGACCGCCGCCATCTCGGCGTTCGTGTGGCTGCTCGGGCTCGCCTACCTCTACCTGGAGCTCACGTCGAACGAGCGGTCCATGGGGCTGTTCGTGGCCGTCCTGCTCGCCACGCTGGGCATCATTCCCGCGCTCGACGGCGAGGTGGCGCAGCGGCCGGAGGTCCTGCGCAGCCCGCTCTTCACGATCCACGTCATGTCGATGCTGCTGGCGTACGCCAGTTTCGCGCTGGCGTCCGTGCTCGGCGTCACGTACGTGCTGCTGTTCAAGGAAATCAAGGCGAAGCATCTCGGGGTCTTCTACACGCGGCTGCCGTCGCTCGGCGTGCTGGACGTCATGAACGGACGCGCGGTCGCGGTCGGGTGGATCTTCCTCACGATCGGCCTGGTCGTCGGGGCCGTGTGGGCGTCGCAGGTGCAGAGCTCGCCCGATCCGCGCGCGCAGAACATGTCGCTCGCCGACCCGAAGATCCTGGTGGCGGTCGTCTCGTGGGTGCTGTATTCCTTTGCGCTCTACGCCCGCCGGGTGATCGGCTGGAACGGGCGGCGGGCCGCGGTGCTGTCGGCCGTCGGCTTCGCCATCATCCTCTTCAACCTGCTGCCGATCGGCTACTTCATGACCAGGAGCCACAACTTTTGAGCGTGCGGCTCTTCGCGATCGGCTTGAGCCACCAGACCGCGCCCATCGAGCTGCGCGAGCGGGTGGACTTCGCCCGCGACGGGCTCGAGGCGGCCCTTGCGGGCCTGGCCGCGCGCAACATCGCCAGGGAAATGGCGGTCCTCTCGACGTGCAACCGCGCGGAGGTGTACGTCGCGGCCGACACCGACGACGCGGTGGACCTGGTGGCGAGGTTTTTCGGCGAGTACCACGGCGTTTCGCCGGCCGACCTGCAGTCACACCTGTACGTGCACCGCGGCGCGGACGCCGCCCGCCATCTGTTCCGGGTGGCGGCAGGGCTCGAATCGCTGGTCGTGGGTGAGCCCCAGATCCTCGGGCAGGTGAAGTCCGCCTACACCGTGGCGAGCGATCAGCACTACACCGGGACGGTGCTGAACCGGCTGTTCCACCTCGCCTTCTCCGCCGGCAAGCGCGTGCGATCGGAAACCGGCCTTGGCGAGGGAGCCGTGTCGGTGAGCTACGCGGCGATCTCGCTGGCGAAGAAGATCTTCGGCGATCTCTCACGGCTGGAAGTGCTTATCCTCGGCACCGGCGAGATGGGCAAGCTGACGGGGCTGCACCTGCGCGCGCAGGGCGTTCGCGGGATCACCGTGGCCAGCCGTACGCGTGCGACGGCCGATCGGCTCGCCGAGCAGATCGAAGGCGCGGCCTGCGACTGGGCGGACCTCGACACGGCGCTCGGCCGGGCCGACATTGTCGTCACGGCCACGGGTGCGCAGGCCGCGATCCTCACGAAGGCGGACATCCAGCGTGTGATGAAGACGCGCCCCGAGCGCCCGCTGTTCCTCATCGACATCGCGCTGCCACGAGACGTGGATCCCGACGCCGGCACCCTGGAACAGGTGTTTCTCTACAACCTGGACGATCTGCAGGGCATCGTGAAGAAGAACCTCGCACGCCGCACCGCGGAGCTGGCGCGCGCGGATGCGATCGTCAGCAGCGAGGCGGCGAAGTTCGCCGCGTGGCTGCAATCGCGCGAGATCATTCCCACGGTGGTGGCGCTGCGGGAACGGTTCGAGTCGATCCGCCGGGCCGAGCTCGACCGGCTCCAGCACAAGCTCACGGGCCTCCCGCCGGAGGCGCAGGCCCAGGTCGACCACATCACGAAACTGATCGTCGAAAAGCTGCTGCTCACGCCGACCGAGCAGCTCAAGGCGGTGAGCGACGACGCCCTGGCCGCGAGCTACTCAGACGCCCTCAACCGGCTGTTCAGCCTTCCGCCATCAGAAGATCCGCTCGCCGAAGAGCCGGTCGTCGTGAAGCCGCGGAACGCCACATGAGACCGTTGAGGATCGGCACGCGCGGCAGCGCGCTGGCGTTGTGGCAGGCGCGCACCGTGGCGGCCGCGCTCGAGCGCGCCGGAACGGCCGTGGAGCTCGTCACGATCACCACGCGAGGGGACGCCCGGCAGGATGCCCCGCTGGCGGCCATCGGCGGCAAAGGGGTGTTCGTGACCGAGATCCACGACGCCATGCGGCGCGGCGACATCGACGTCGCCGTCCACAGTGCGAAAGACATGGCCGCGGTCTCACCCGACGGTCTCATGATCGCAGCGGTGTTGCCGCGGGAAGATCCCCGCGATGCGTTCGTGTTCCCTGTTGGCAGCCCTGAAGGGCTGCGCTACACGTCACCCATGGAGAAAATGGCGGTGATCGGCACGGGCAGCCCGCGACGCATCGCGCAACTGCGGCAGTCCTACCCCGCGGCGCGCTTCGAACCCATCCGCGGCAACGTCGATACGCGCCTCCGCAAACTGGATGCCGGTGAGGTGGATGCGCTCGTCCTGGCGTGCGCCGGGCTGCGCCGTCTCGGTCTCGCCGATCGAATTTCGCAGCCGCTGCCCGTCGACGGCTGCGTGCCCGCGCCGGGCCAGGGCATCATCGCCATCGAGGTGCGTGAAGACGACGCCCGCGCGCGCGAGGTCGTGGCGGCGCTCAACGACGCGCCGAGCCGCGCGGCGCTGGCCGCCGAGCAGGCCGTCGTCGCGGCGCTCGGTGGCGGGTGCCAGCTGCCGCTCGGCGCCTTCGCCACGGTCACCGACGGCCGGATCGACCTGCGCGCGGTGGCCGCGTCGCTCGACGGCACCCGGACCGTGCACGCTCACGCCACAGGCGCCGAGGCCGACGCGGCCGGGACCGGCGCGCGCGTCGCGCAGGACCTTGCGTCCCGCGGCGCCATGGAGTTGCTCCACTCATGAACACGCCCTGCGTTTACCTCGTCGGCGCCGGACCCGGTGATCCCTCGTTGATCAGCGTCCGCGGCCGGCGGATCCTCGAGGAAGTGGACGTCGTCGTCTACGACCACCAGGTGCATCCGGCACTGCTTCGCGCGGCGCGGCCCGCCGCCGAGCGGATCGACGTCGGCCCCGCGGCACCCGGCGTCCTGGACCAGGAGGCGATCAGCATCCTGCTCGCCGAGAAGGTCGCGGAGGGCAAGTCGGTGGCGCGTCTGAAGTGGGGGGACCCCTTCGTCTTCGACAGCGGCGGCAAGGAAGCGCTGCTGCTGCGCGAGCAGGGCGTGCCGTTCGAAGTCGTTCCCGGCATTCCGGCCGCGGTCGGCGGCGCGGCGTACGCCGGCATCCCGCTCACCTACCCCGGCGCCGACGACGTGCTCATCTTCGTGCGAGGGCACGAAGGCGAAAGTGAGGAGGCGCCCGAAGTCAACTGGAGCGGGCTCGCCAGCGTCGGCGGCACGATCGTGTGCTACGCCGGCGCGCGGCAGATCGGCGCGATTGCCAGAGCGCTCGTCGCGCACGGACGGGCGACGGATGAACCGTCGGCGCTGATCTACCACGCGACGACACCGGCGCAACACACCGTGACGGGCGGGCTCGGCACGATCGCGTCGGAGGCCCGGATCGACCGGCCGGCGCTGTTCGTCATCGGGCGCGTGGCGGCGCTGCGCGAACACCTGCGGTGGTTCGACGATCGTCCGCTCTTCGGGCGCCGGATCGTCGTGACGCGCTCCCGCGAACAGGCGGGCGACCTGATCGACATGCTCGAGGACCGCGGCGCCGAAGCGATCGCGGCGCCGACCATCCGCATCGCACCGCCCGACGATACCGGCCCGCTCGAAGCGGCGGTGGCCGAAGTCTCGAGCTTCGACTGGATCATCTTCGCCAGCGCGAACGCCGTGGACAGCTACATGTCGCGGCTGCTCGCCAGCGGCGACGTCCGCGAGCTGAAGGGCGTGAAGCTCGGGACCGTCGGGCCGTCCACGGCATCGCGGCTCCAGCGGTACGGGATGCGCGTCGACCTCATGCCGGCGGAGTACCGCGCCGAAGCGGTCGTGGAGGCCATGAAGGCTGAGGGCCCCCTGACGGGGACGCGCGTGCTGCTGCCGCGCGCCGACATCGCCCGCGACCTGCTCTCGGACGGCCTGGCGCAGGCCGGCGCCATCGTCACCGAAGTCGTGGCCTATCGAACGACGCTCGCACAGGGCGAGCGGAGCGGCGACCGGGACATCTACCGGATGCTGCTCGATGGACAGATCGATGCGGTGACGTTCACGAGCGCCTCGACCGTCCGGAATTTCGCCCAGATCCACGGGGCCGAACAGGCCGCGGACCTGCTGCGCGGCACCGTGGTCGCCTCGATCGGGCCGGTCACAGCCGAAGCGGCCCAGCAACTCGGTATCGCGACCACGGTGATGCCGGCGCGGTACACGATCCCCGACCTGGTGGATGCGCTGGTCGAACACTTCCGCGGGAAGGAGCCGCGAGCCCATGGCCGGTAGAAAACCTCAGGTGTCACTGGATCTGGTCAGACGTCCTCGCCGGCTGCGGCGCTCCGCCGCGATTCGGGGCATGGTCCGCGAGACGCGGCTGTCGCCGGAGATGCTGGTCTATCCGCTCTTTGTCTGCACGGGCGAGGGACAGCGGCGGGAAGTCGCGTCGATGCCTGGCGTCTACCAGCTGTCGGTGGATGAAGCCGTGAAGGAGGCGCGGGCCGCGCGTGAAGACGGGGTGCCCGGCGTGCTGCTGTTTGGTCTCCCGGACCAGAAGGACGAGACGGGGGACGCGGCGTGGGATCCCGAAGGCCCCGTGCAGGCCGCCGTGCACGCCCTCAAGCAGCAAGTCCCGGACCTGCTCGTGATCACCGACGTCTGTCTCTGCGAATACACGTCGCACGGGCACTGCGGCGTCCTGGACGGTGAGGAGATCCTCAACGACGCGAGCGTCGAGCAGCTGGCGCGGGTGGCGCTGTCGCACGCGGCCGCCGGGGCCGACATCGTGGCGCCGTCCGACATGATGGACGGCCGTGTGGGGCGCATCCGCGAAGTGCTCGACGAGGCGGGGTTCACCGGCACGGCGATCATGTCCTACGCGGCAAAGTACTGCTCGGCCTTCTATGGCCCCTTCCGCGACGCGGCCGGTTCCGCGCCGTCGTTCGGCGACCGGCGCTCCCACCAGATGGACCCGGCCAACGTCGAGGAAGCGCTGCGTGAAGTGGAGCTGGACCTCGAGGAAGGAGCCGACATCGTGATGGTGAAGCCGGCGATGACCTATCTCGACGTCATCGCCCGGGTGAAATCGGAGTTCGGCGTGCCGACGGCCGCGTATCACGTCAGCGGCGAGTACGCGATGCTGAAGGCCGCGGCGAAAAATGGCTGGCTCGACGAGCCGCGCGCGATGATGGAGACGCTGACGGCAATCCGCCGCGCCGGCGCCGATATCATCATCACGTATTACGCCCGGGAGGCCGCGCGCGCGCTGCGCGGCTGACCGCGCCCGGCCTCAGAGCTTCGATTCTTCCACCCGCCACCAGCGCCAGAGCAGCATCAGCAGGACGAGGCCCCCGACGATCCACGCTATGAAGCGGCCGATCGTCGCGCCGAGCTGGTCGAGCCCTCCGATTTCTTCGCCGATCTGCGCGCCCGCGAACAGGACGATGGGGACCCAGAGGAGCGCGCCGGCGGCGTCGTACAGCAGGAAACGTCCGAACGGCATCTGCCGGAGACCCGCCCCCAGGAACATGACGGCACGCGTGCCCGGCACGAGACGCGCGAAAAAGACGGCACGGTCGCCAAACCGGGTCAGCCAGCGGTCCGCCGTGGCCAGGTGATGCGGCCGCACGAACCGGCTCATCCACCCTGCGTTGGCCCCCGAGCGCAGGCGGCGCCCCCACGCGTAGAGCAAGGCGTCGCTGCCGATGACGCCGACGACGCCCGCGGCGTAGGCGGCGGGCCAGGTGAAGATCTTCGCCGCGATCAGGTACCCGGCGGTCGCGAGAATCAGATCCTCCGGAATGGGAGAGCCCACGCCCGTCACGGCCAACAGAAACAGGTAGGTCGCGTAGCCCCAGTCGGCCAGGATCTCCGCGAGCCGTGCCGGATTCATCGGACCTCCAGGACGCCCGGAGCCTTGGCGTCTGCGGCTGTCCTGGGTCTCGTCGCGTAGCGGCTCACCGTGAGGGGGAGCAGGCTCGGACCGAACGGCGGTGACGCGATGAAGAGCGACATGTGAACGCGATCCCGAAACAACGAGGTCGTGGCCAATCGTACTCGCCGGGAATATCGCACGTCAGCACGAATCGACCGGCGGGTCACATCGAGAGGGCGGCGTGGAACGAGCGTGCTATCGTCGGAGCATGGCCCGCCAACCCCGCTCCCGCTATCCCAGATCCGAACGCCTCTTCGCCGCCGCCTCGCGCATCCTCGCCGGCGGCGTCAACAGTCCCGTCCGCGCCTTCAAGTCGGTGGGCGCGACACCAATCTTCATCGAGCGCGGCCGCGGGGCGCACATCGAGGATGCCGACGGCCACACGTACATCGATTACGTGATGTCGTGGGGACCGCTGATCCATGGCCATGCGCCGAAGGGGCTGCTGAAGGCGCTCGCGCAGGCGGCCGCGCGAGGCACGAGCTTCGGCGCCCCGACGGAGCTCGAGACCGCGCTGGCGCAGCGCGTGGCGATGCTGATGCCGTCCATCGAGCGGATCCGGTTCGTGAGCTCCGGCACGGAAGCCGCCATGAGCGCCGTGCGGGTGGCGCGCGCCGCGACGAAGCGCGACCGCATCGTCAAGTTCGAAGGCTGTTACCACGGGCACGCGGATCCGTTCCTCGTGCAGGCGGGTTCCGGCGCCATGACGCTCGGCGTGCCGACGAGTCCGGGCGTCGCGAAGGGGGCCGCAGCCGACACGCTGCTCGCGCGCTACAACGACCTCGACTCCGTCGAACGGGTCCTCTCGGCGAACCGCGGGGAGGTGGCAGCCGTCATCGTCGAGCCGATCGCCGGCAACATGGGGCTCGTACTGCCGCAGGCGGGATTTCTCGAAGGGCTGCGCGCGCGGTGCGATCGCGACGGCGTGCTGCTCATCCTCGACGAAGTCATCTCGGGCTTCCGCGCGTCCACGGGCGGGGCGCAGAAGGTGCTGGGGATCCGGCCGGATCTGACCGTCCTCGGCAAGATCATCGGGGGCGGTCTTCCCGTCGGCGCGTACGGCGGCCGGAGCGATCTGATGAACCTCGTGGCGCCCGCCGGACCCGTGTACCAGGCCGGGACGTTGTCGGGCAACCCGCTGGCCATGACCGCGGGGCTCTGGTCGCTCGAAAACCTGTCAGCGAAGCTCTACAGGCACATGGCGAAGCTCACAGCGCACCTGGCGTCCGGGCTCGCCGACGCCGCACGCGAGGCGAACGTGCCTCTGCAGGTCAACGCGCACGGCTCGCTGCTCACGCCCTTCTTCACCGATCGTCCTGTGCGGGATTACGAGTCGGCGCTGACGGCCGATACCGCGCGCTACGGCGCGTTCCATCGCGCCATGCTGGCGCGCGGGATCTATCTGCCGCCGTCGCAGTTCGAGGCGTGGTTTCTCTCCGGCGCGCACACGTCGCGCGACGTCGAGCACACGCTCCGCGCAGCGCGGAGCGTATTTGCCATGCTGGGGCAGGCCTAAAGGCCTGCGCTACACCTCTCATCTACAAGATAAGGACGTGTAGCGCAGGGCTTTAGCCCTGCCAACCTTGCTCGGCCCAACACGGTTTTGGTTTCTATCGGGAAACCGTGTTGAACCGTGTTGAACCGTGGCTGCCTTTCAGTTATCTGATCGCCGGCGGCGTATCCAGACGGACGCGCAGGATCGTGCCCGGCTCGAGCGTCACGTCCTTGCCCTCGGTGGCCGCGATCGTGCCGCCGCCGCCGATGAGCACGCCGAGCAGCGCGCCTTTCACGCCGCCGATGATCCCGCCGATGATCGCGCCGACGCCGGCGCCGGCGCCGATGCGGCCGGCTTCACCCTTGACGCCTTCGCTCTCGATCGCCTCGGTCACGGTGCCGCGCATCGGATAGGTGCGGCCGCGCGCGGTGATCTGGTCGAACGAGACCGTCATTTCGCCTTTGCGGTCCGTTCGCGTGGCGCGCTCGACGGTGCGCACGACGCCGCGCAGAACCGAACCGGCCGGAATCAGCACGTCGTTGCCGCGATACAGATCGACGACGGTCGTCGCTTCGAAGCGTTCTTCAACCTCCGCGGTGGCGGAGCTGAGCCGGGTCTGCAGTCGCACGTCGATCTCCTGCCCCGCGGGAATGACCGTTGTCCCCTGCGAGCGCCGGGTATCGCCCTGCGTGCCGCCCGCCACGCCCCCTGAGACTCCGCCCTGCGTACCACCGGTCCAGGCGCCGCGACGGTCAGCCGCGAGGTCCCCGCGCGCTTGCGAGCGAGCCGCCGCGATGCGGTCCCGCACGTCGGCGTAGTCTCTCTGCGTCACGCTGCCTTCCTTGCGCAGCTTGACCTTGAGATAGATCACCTCTTCGCGCAGTTCGTCGAGTTCGGCCTGTACGGAAGACGCCGCGTTGGGGTCCGTGCTGCGCAGGCGCGACAGGTCGCTGCCCGCCTGGAACAGCTCGTCCTGGAGCCGCTGGATATCGGTGGTGGTGACCGACATCTGAGTGCGCTGGTTGCGCTGGCCCATCTGGGCGGCGGCGGCCGCCGGCGCCAGGAGCGCGATCGTCATGGCGACCGCGGTCAGAAATCGTCCCGAAGTAACTGTCTGGATGTTCATCATTCCTCTTTCCAGCAGGCGAAAGCCGGCTGCCACGGTGGGATCTGCAAAACGCGAGCCTGCTGAGCTCATCTTGTCTATACATATCAGACGGATGCGGCGGCTTCACGGCCTCCTGCTAAAATTAAAGGAATCAATGGCTTTTCTCAAGGTTCACAAGACGGTCGGCGTGCGCGTGGGCGCCGTTCAGGTGGGCGGTGGCGCGCCGGTCGTCGTCCAGTCGATGACCATGACGGACACCGCGGATCCGGCGTCGACGGCCCAGCAGTGCATCGAGCTCGCACAGGCGGGGTCCGAGATGGTGCGAGTCACCGTGAACCTTCCGGAAGCGGCGGCAGCCGTCCCGGAAATCAAGCAGCGGATGCTGGACGCCGGGGTCACGGCGCCGCTCATCGGTGATTTTCACTACAACGGTCACCTGCTGCTGACGCGGTACCCGGCCTGCGCCGAGGCGCTCGACAAGTATCGGATCAACCCCGGCAACGTCGGCACGGGCCGGCGGCGCGACGAGCAGTTTTCGACGATCTGCAAAGTGGCCGTGGATCACGGCCGGCCCGTGCGCATAGGCGTCAACGGCGGTTCCCTGAACCAGGAGCTGGTCCTGGCGAAGATGCAGGAGAACACCGACCGCGACCTCGGACGGACGTCGGAGGAAATCATCAACGAGTGCATGGTGCTGTCGGCCGTGCAGTCCACCGAGCTCGCGCTCGAATCAGGCCTTCGCCGCGATCAGATCATCATCTCGTGCAAGACCTCGCGGCCGCGGGACCTGATTGCCGTGTACCGCGAGCTGTCGCGCAGAACCGAGCAGCCGCTGCATCTCGGCCTCACCGAAGCCGGGATGGGCACGAAGGGGCTGGTGTGGTCGGCAGCGGCGATGGGCGTGCTGCTCAACGAGGGGATCGGCGACACGATCCGCGTCTCGCTCACGCCGAGGCCGGGCGGCGACCGCCGCGAAGAGGTCTATGCGGCCTGCGAGCTGCTGCAGGCACTTGGCCTGCGGTCGTTTTCGCCGAGCGTGACGGCCTGCCCCGGCTGCGGACGCACGACGAGCAGCACGTTCCAGGAGCTCGCCGAACGCACGCAGGACTACATCCGCGAGCGGATGCCGGACTGGAAGAAGCGCCATGAGGGCGTGGAAACCATGACGCTCGCGGTCATGGGCTGTGTCGTCAATGGACCGGGGGAATCCAAAGCCGCGAACATCGGGATCAGCCTGCCCGGTACCGGCGAAGCCCCGCACTGCCCCGTGTTCATCGACGGCGAGCTCCACACGACGCTCAAGGGGACGTACGAAGAGCTCGCCGCCGCCTTCAAGGATCTCGTCGACCACTATGTCGAGACGAGATATCCGCAGCGCCGGTGATCCTTGCGTGTTGTCGTACTGCCGTCACGACAGGGCGCGTTCGAGCTGATGAATACGGCGGGCCCAGACGATGGAGAGCGCCACACCGCAGATCATCAGCCCCAGCGACAAACCCCACCACAGTCCGATGACACCGAACCCGAGCAGGAAACACAACGAGTAGCCGAGGGGCAGGCCAATGAACCAGTGCCCCGCGAGGTTCCACAGCATCGGCGTTCGGGTATCGCCGAGGCCGCGGAGCGCGCCAGTGGCGACCCCCTGCACACCGTCGAAGAGCTGAAAGATCGCCGCGACGAACAGCAGCGTGACCCCGACTTCCAGCACGCCGGCGTCGGCCGTAAACGCGCGCAGCAGCAGGCGCGGGACCGTGAAAAACACGGCGGCCGCCGCCGACATGAAGAGCACGCCGAAGAGCAGCGCCGTCCAGCCCGCCCGCGCCGCGCCGGCGGCGTCGCGGCGGCCGACCGCATGACCGACACGCACCGCGCCTGCAGAGGCAATCCCCAGCGGAACCATGAACGACAGCGCCGCGTAGTTGATCGCGATCTGGTGCGCGGCCAGTGAGACCGGAGCCAGGCGTCCGGCAAGCGCCGTGGCGGCGGCAAACGCGCCGACTTCCAGCGTCAGCTGGGTGGCAGCCGGCGTGCCAAGCGCGAGCAGGCGGCGGAACCAGGCCATCTCGAGCGTCAGCGCGCCGAAGACGCCTCCGGTCACGCCGGCACGCGTGCGTCGCTGCTCCCGTTCCCGGTACAGGATCGTCGCCAGCAGAAAACCCATCATCGCCACGCGCGAGAACACCGTCGCCCACGCGGCACCGGCAACGCCCAGCGCCGGCGCACCCAGGTTGCCGAAGATCAGGATCCAGTTCACGACGACGTTCACGACGTTGGCGGCCAGCAGCGCAAACATGACCGGGCGCACGATGCCCATGCCCTGAAGGTAGCGGCGGAAGGCCGCGTAGAGCAGCAGCGGCAGCACGCTCCAGCTGACGATCCCGAGGTAGGGACGCGTGAGGGCAAGGACGGTCGGATCGAGCCCCCACGCGTCCAGCCCGCTGTCGATCCACCAGAGCAGCCCGCTCACCGGAATGCTGAGGCCGACGGCCAGTACGACGCCGTGGACGAGCCACCGATGACATGCATCGACGTCGTCGGCGCCGAACGCCTGCGAGACGAGCGTATCGAGACCAAGCAGCAGGCCCATCGCAAAGATGCAGACGCCGAAGAAGATGGACGAACCGAGACCGACGGCACCGATGGCCTCGGGGCTCAGGCGCCCTACCATCAGCGTGTCCACCATCCCCATCGTCATCCAGCCCAGTTCGGCAAAGACGACCGGAAGGGCGAGCGTGAGCATCGGGCGAAACTCGCCACGCAGATCGTGAAGCGACGGGGGCATTCAAAGTCGATTGTACCGGGGTGCGGGATGCGGGATGCCCGGAGTATGCTTCTCGCATGTTGCAGATGATCCTCGTGCTGGCGGCACTGGTCGTCAGTCCCCAGGAGACGCGTACGCCGGAGGCGACGTCGCTCCTGGGCAAGCCGCTCTTCGCGCCGGCGATCCCGGCCGAGCGGCGGGCGGCGATGGAGAAGGACCTCGCCGATGCGCAGGCGGCGTTCGACAAGGATCCCTCGAGCGCGGACGCCGCGATCTGGGTGGGACGCCGCACGGCGTACCTCGGGCGCTACCGCGATGCGATCCGCATCTTCTCAGCAGCCATCGAGAAGCATCCGGCGGACCCGAGGCTGTATCGGCATCGCGGTCACCGATACATCAGCGTGCGTGACTTCGACAAGGCCGTAGCGGACCTCTCGAAAGCCGCGTCGCTCGTAGAGGGACGTCCCGACGAGGTCGAGCCGGACGGCCAGCCGAACGCGAAGAACATTCCCACGAGCACGTTGAAGACGAATATCTACTACCACCTTGGCCTTGCGCACTACCTGAAGGGGGAGTTCGCGGAGGCGGCCGACGCGTATCGGCTCTGCATGGCGCATTCGAAGAACGCCGACATGCAGGTGGCGACCGCACACTGGCAGTACATGACGCTGCGGCGGATGGATCGTGACGCGGAGGCGGCCGCAGTGCTGGCCCCCATCACAGCGGACATGACCGTGATCGAGAACGACTCCTACCATCGACTCCTGATGATGTACAAGGGCGCCACCGCCGCCGGAGCCCTGCTCGACGCCTCGACCTCCGAAGCGCTCAACGCCGTCACGATCGGCTACGGTGTCGCGAACTGGCATCTGTATCACGGCCGCAAGGAGGACGCGCGCGCCATCCTGGCGAACCTCGTGGACAAGTACGCCGACACGCAATGGGCGGGCTTCGGCTACATCGCCGCGGAAGCCGACCTCGCGCGGCTTCGCTAGCTGTCCAGAGCCTGCCTCGCCGAAGCCTCGACGAAGCTCGAAGAGCGAAGTCGGGGCGAAGGCGGGCCTACCAGGTGAAGCTGCGGCCCAGCTTTGGAAGCCTGATTCGTCCTGCGGGATCGAAAGACTTCGTCAGCATGTGGCGTAGGCGCTCCTGATATAGCACCGGATCCGGTCCGACCGGCCGCACGAAGAGCGGCCGTGGGCCGAACCGGGTCATCGCAAAGCGAAAATCCACGAAGCCAGGCTGGCCGTGGAGCGCGACCTCGAGCCGGTCGTCGTTGCGGCGATTGCCGCGGTCGGACGTGACGCTGACCTTTCGCGACAGCTCGAATCGCAGCGCCCAGCTGTGGCCCCCGATCTCCGTGATCTCCCCCCAGGCGATCTCGGCCTCCGGTGCGACGTTCGGAGGCAGGCAGCCGCCCAGCGCCCGCCAGAACTCGACCGTCTCGGGACCGGGAAACTCCGGAACGCCGAAGTGAGTGTCGAGCGCGCCGGCCAGCTGACCGAGCCGGAAGATCCTGATGCTCGTGCGATCGAACGCGAACACGAACACGCTCCTCGGGTCCACATCGTAGAGCGTCGCCGGCCACACGACCGCGCCGCCGCTGTCGAGCACACGCTGCCAGGCGTCGTCAGCCTTGCGGGCATCGACCGCCATGACGACGTACTGGCGCGCGAGCTGGCCGTGCGCGAGCAGGTTTTTCTCGTCGAGCTCCCTGGCGCGCTCCGCAAGCGTCGTGGCCCCTTCGTTGGGATCGCCGATCTCCCGCGGCTCCTTCCAGATGCCATAGGGCTCCCACCACGGCTCCCGCGGGCGCAGCGCGTTGAGCGCCTGCGCCTCAGTCGTCAGGCGATAGCTGTCGGGATTGATGAGGGCTGGATCGCAGGTCGCGCCGGAAGAAGCGGGTGGTTGCTGGACGGCCCGGAGATCGAGCGTAAAGAGGATGGAGGCGATGAGGGCCACCGCCAGAGCGCTGATACGACGCATGAGCGTCCTCCTGGACGGCCGAGAGAGCGCAACGGCTGTGCCAGAAGGGCCGGGCCGAAAATCGGGGAAATTTCGCAAGCCTGAAGCCTGCGATGACCTCCAGGGGAGACACGTCACGAGTGCGCCCGGCCTGAAGGCCGGGCCTACGGGCCGAAGGTAGGCCCGACCTTCAGGTCGGGCGTTACGAGATTCAGCCGCGCGGACGCCGACGGCCGTTCCAGTACTCGACGATCCGCCGAAGCTCCTGCAAGGCGGTGTCGGGGCTGTGGTCCACCTGGAGCCGCAGCACGACATCGTTGTTCAGCCACACGCCGGCGTTCTTCTTGACGATGAGCATCGCGGCCGACTGCATGCCGCGGGTATCGCCGCCGGCCGCCTGCCCGGCGTCGAGCGCGGCCATCAGCCGCATCGACAGATGGCCTTCCGTCTTCTCGAACGCCTCGACCATCCCGTTGACGACGGCCTCCCCCGCCAGGATGTTGCCCTGCGCCGTGCAGAACTTCCCGGTCTTGTGACCCGCCCACGTCGACGCCTCCGGCCCGGTATGGACGGCGTAGTGTCCCTGCGCGTCCATCACGGCGAATTGGCGTCCAGCCTTAGGCCACGGCTGCCCGCGATAGCCAGGATCCGGGTCGCTGTCGAGGATGGCACGGATGATGGCCTCCGGCTTCATCCCCGCGCGCAGCAGCGCCAGCCCTTTCGGACCGTAGCTCACGTCCACGATCGCCTGCGTCGTGACGATGCCGGCGTCCGCCTCGGCCCACAGGACGCCGTTGCCGACCGAGAACACGCGCGACTGCACGGCGCCGCCGACCTCGCCCGTCGCCGGATCAAAGCCGAGGATCGAGAATGTGCCGACCGGATCCGGCAGCGGTTCCTGCGCCTGCGGCGTGACCACGAGGATCAGGCACAACAGCAGCGCAAGAGAAAGCAGACATTTCCCATTTCCCATTGCAGGACGTACGGTTTCAGGTCCTGCTAGCTTCGCCATACCATCAGCTTCTGGATCCACTCCACGCGTGCCAGGTCGTTGTAGATGACCGTCACCATCAGCGTGAGCAGCAGGACGAACCCGACGAGCAGCATCTTCTCCTTGACCTTCATGGAGAAATCACGGCGCGAGACCCCCTCGAGCGCCAGGATCAGGATGTGGCCGCCGTCGAGGACGGGGATCGGCATCAGGTTGATCAGCCCGAGGTTCAGGCTGATCATCGCCATGAAGCCGAAGAGCGACAGCCATCCGGCCTGTGCGGCGCCGCCCGACAGCTCGGCGATGCCGATCGGGCCCACCAGCTGATTCATGGGCGTGTCGCGCGTGAACAGGCCCTTGAGGGTCTTGCCAATGAGCTTCGTCCATTCCCAGTTCTGGATGGCGCTCAGCTTCACGGCTTCGAGCGGGCCGGGATCGGCAAAGCGGTATTCGGCCGATCTGATCGTCGCGCCGACCTTGCCGGTGTCCCCCTCCAGACGCGGGGTGACGTCGATCGACAGGATATTTCCGTCCCGGCGGATGCCGAGCGGCAGCGGTTTCCCGCCGTGCGCCTTGATCAGCTCGAGGACGCGCTCGTACTTCGCATTGCGTTCCCCGCCAGCCTCGACGATGACGTCCCCCGCCTTGAGGCCCGCGGCGTCCGCCGCTTCACCGGGGATGACGGCGGCCACCTGCGGATTCACAATCGGAACGATCCCGATCGTACCGATCTCGAACTTGCCCTGAGCCGCTGGCGTGAGCTGCTTCTCGAGCGTGGCGCCATCGCGCTCGATTCGCAGCGTCACCTGACGGTTGGCTTTGGGAACGACCTCGATCATGAAATCTTCCCAGTCGGTGACCGGTTCGCCGTCGATGGCGACGATGTGATCGTCCACCTGCAGGCCCGCGTCGCGCGCGACCGACTCCTCGGCGAACCCGCCGATCACCACCGGGTGCTTGTCGTAGGCAGGCACCGGCGCACCCTGATAGAGCACGACGGTCATGATGACGAGCGCCAGGACGATGTTCATCACCGGGCCCATGACGAGGACCTGGAAGCGCTGCCACTTGGTCTTGGACATGAACTCGTCGGACGCACCGGTCCGGCTGTCTTCCGGGTTCTCGCCGGCCATCTTGACGTAGCCGCCGAGGGGGATCGCGCTGACGCAGTACTCCGTGTCGCCGCGCGTGAACTTCAGCAGCTTCGGGCCGAAGCCGAGCGAAAACGTCAGCACACGGACGCCGATCCGCCGCGCCATCAGGAAATGGCCGAGCTCGTGGACGAAGATGAGCACGCCCAGGACGAAAACGAACGAGATCAATGTCTGCACGAAAAGGTCTTCCAGTGTTGAACCCGCCTTCGCCCCCGACTTCGCTGTTTGGGCTTCGGCGAGGCAGGCTGTGTTGCACCGAGACTTCGGGCAACGAAGTTGATCGGTCTCGCTAGGGATTCAATTGTACCGCACGGCTCTGGCGCCCAGCGAACTCACGGGCCCAGCGGTCGATGGCGCGCACGTCCTCGAGGTTCCGGACGTCCCGGCTGCCCAGGCGCTCGTATTCGTCCATCGAGGCCCCGATGAGCCGGCCGATCGACGGAAACGCCAGCCGTTCCTCCAGGAACGCGGCGACGGCGACCTCGTTGGCGGCATTGAGCACGATCGGCAGCCCGGGATCCCCCCGGAGCGCCCGGAACGCCAGCGCAAGGCACGGGAAACGGTCCGTATCGGGCCGCTCGAAATCGAGGCGGCCCGCCTGCACCAGGTCGAGCGGCGGCAACGGCGCCGCCCATCGCTCCGGGTAGGAGAAGGCGTACTGGATCGGCAGCCGCATGTCGGTCACGCCCAGCTGCGCGATGATCGAGCCGTCGGTCAGCTCCACCATCGAATGGACCACCGACTGCGGGTGCACGACGACCTCGATCCGGTCCGGGCCGACGTCGAAGAGCCAGCGGGCCTCGATCACCTCGAGCCCCTTGTTCATCAGCGTCGCGGAATCGATCGTGATCTTCGGTCCCATCCGCCACGTCGGGTGCCGCAGGGCATCGTCGCGGGTGACGGTCTCCAGGGCCTCGCCGGACATGCCACGGAACGGCCCGCCCGAGGCGGTGAGGATCAGCCGCCTGATCTCGCGGATGTCGCGCCCGTGCAGGCACTGGTGAATCGCGTTGTGCTCGCTGTCCACCGGCAGCACGAGCACGCCGCGTTCGCGCGCGGCCTTCATGACGATCGCGCCCGCCATCACCAGGATTTCCTTGTTGGCGAGGGCGATGGTCTTCCCCGCCTCGATCGCGGCCAGCACGGCGTCGAGCGCGGCCGTCCCCGAGGACGCAAACAGCACGACGTCCGCCTCCGGATGCGTCGCCACGGCGATCAGACCTTCGGCACCGGCCAGCATCGTCTTTGGCGGACCGCCGCGCGACTTCAGTGCGGTCCTCAGCTCGTCGAGCGCCTGGGCGGAGGCCATCGCGATGGTGTCGGGCGCGGCCTCGGCGACCTGGTCCGCGAACAGGGCGGCATTCTCCCCCGCCGCCATGGCGACCACGTGCAGGCGGTCGCGGTGGGCCGCCACGACCGCGAGCGCGCTCTGACCGATCGAGCCCGTCGCGCCGAGAATGGCCACGCGTGTCATCAGAGGCGCAGGTAGCGGATGAAGACGTAGTAGAGCGGCGCGGCGAACAGCCAGCTGTCGATCCGGTCCAGTACGCCACCGTGGCCGGGAATGATGTTCGAGGAATCCTTGACGCCGGCGCTGCGCTTGAGCAGCGATTCGAACAGGTCGCCGACGATCCCCAGCGCCGAGACGCAGGCGCTGACCAGGACCAGCAGCAGGACCGGCGCCTCCGGGAACACCCAGCGTCCGCCGACCGTCATCGCCAGCGTCCCGAACAGCAGGCCGCCGATGGCCCCTTCGAGGGTCTTCTTCGGACTGATCGACGGCGCCAGCGGCCGCCGGCCGAACGCGCGCCCGCAGTAATACTGCGCCGAATCGCTGATGACGATCGTGAGCATCAGCAGGAGGACGGCTTCCCGCCCGGCGAACGCCCGAACGGCCGCGATCGCGCCGAGCGGAAGGCCGATGTAGACGACCGGAAGGATCGAGGCCGCGCTGTCGCGCAGGACGGCCGGCCCTGGTGAGCCGCCCGCCACCGCCAGCGCACCCACGACGATGAGCGTGCTCATCAGGATGGTCTCGGCGGCGAACAACCCCGCACCCACCGAGACGCACGCGGCGACGACCGCCGCCCCGATGATCAGCCGCGGCACGCGGGCCTCGAGTGCCGCGACGATGACGGTGTACTCCCAAAAGGCGAGGAGGGCCGCGACGACGGCCAGCGCAAGCGTCGCGGCCGGCGGCAGGAACCAGACCACGCCCACGACGAGCGGCAGCAGGACGAGGGCGCTGAGAACCCGCGCCATCAGCGGCCGGCGCCCACGGGCTGCGTGATGCCGCCGTACCGCCGGTCGCGCTTCTGGTATTCGAGGATCCCTTCGAGCAGGTGGCGCGCGCGGAAGTCAGGCCAGAGCGTCTCGGTCACCCAGATCTCCGCGTACGCGATCTGCCAGAGCAGGAAGTTACTGACGCGCATCTCGCCGCTGGTGCGAATCAGCAGATCCGGATCGGGCTGGCCGGCCGTGTAGAGGAAGCCGGCGAACCGGTCCTCGTCCAGCGAATCGGGATCCAGGTCCGCCGTGAGTATCCGCCGCGCCGCCTCCACGATCTCGGCGCGGCCGCCGTAGTTCAGCGCAATGTTGAACCGCATGCCGGTGTTGGCGGCCGTGCGGTCTTCGGCGGCCTTCAGCTCCGCCTGCACGTCGGGCGCCAGCTCCTCGAACCGGCCGATGACCTTGAAACGAATGTTGTTGCGGAGGAGCGTGTTGAGCTCCGACCGCAGGTAGCGCTTGAGCAGCGACATGAGCGTCGAGACTTCGGTGACGGGGCGCTTCCAGTTCTCGACGGAAAACGCGTAGAGCGTCAGCACCGGGATGCCCAGGCGCGCGGAGGTTTCGACGATGTCGCGGACGGCGTCGATGCCGGCCCGGTGCCCCTCGACGCGCGGCAGGTGCCGCTGGGCGGCCCATCGTCCGTTGCCGTCCATGATCACCGCGATGTGCTGCGGCAGGCGGTCGAAGTTCACCTGCCGCGCGAGCGTCTCCTCGGGCGACCCGGCCGGAACCGCCGCGAGCAGGTTGTCGAGCGACATCTAGGCCAATATTTTAGCGGAATACAGTACTTGCCGCAGAAACAGTCCCGACGCCGGCGCCGTGGCACCGGCGCGCGCGCGGCTGCGCGACGCCAGGATCTCTGCCATGGCGTCCACCGGCCGCCGCCCGACGCCGATCTCGACCACCGTCCCAGCCAGGTTGCGGACCATGTGGCGCAGGAACCCGTCCCCCTCGAGCTGCATGACCAGGGGATCCTCGGACGAGCCGGCGCCGCGCCACTCGACGCGACGGATCGTGCGAATCGAGCTGTGCACGCCGGTGCCCGCGGCCTGGAATGCCGCGAAATCGTGCTCGCCGACGAGCACCGCCGTGGCCTGCTGCATGGCCGACTGATCCAGGTGCTGGACGACATGCCACACGTAGCGGCGCACGAAGGGTGAGACGAACGGTGCGCTCACGATGCGGTAGTCGTAGATCTTGCCGGAGGCGCTGAAGCGCGCGTGGAAGTCATCGGGCACGACCTCCGACTGCGAGACCCGGACGTCGGGAGGCAGCACCGCGTTGAGGGCGCGCGCGAGCGCCGCGGGATCGATGGACGCGGTGAGGGAGACGCTGCAGACCTGCCCGAGGGCATGCACGCCGGCATCGGTGCGCCCGGCGCCGTGGACGGTGACGGCCGCGCCTTCGATGCGCCGCAGCGCATCCTCGAGGAGCCCCTGGATCGAGGTGCCCGACGCCTGGCGCTGCCAGCCGACGAAATCGGTGCCGTCGTACTGGAGGGTGAGCTTGAGGGTCCGCTGCACGGGCTGACGGCCTTCAGGCACGAAGGCCACCAAGAGCACCAAGAACACAAGGAAGAAAACCCAATAGGTTTCTTGTGTCCGTCTTGGTGTTCTTCGTGGCCTTGGTGGTCATTGTGATTAAGGGCCGTCGGCGCGTTCACTCACACCCGCGACCCGGGTTTCACCACCGGATCCCCCTTCGCGCACAGGGGACAGCTGTCCGGCGAGTGGGTCGGCACGTCCAGCTTCACCAGCGCGTGGAGCGGGACGCCCAGCGTCGCGTCGTTGTGGCCGCGATCGATGATCGCCGCGGCGCCGACGACCGTCGCACCCGCTGCGCGAGCCACATCGACGGTCTCGCGCGTCGAGAGGCCGGTCGTGATCACGTCTTCGACCACCAGTACGCGATCCGCCGGGGCCAGCGTGAACCCGCGACGCAGCGTGAGCGTCCCCTCCTGGCGCTCGGCGAAGATCGCGCGCACGCTGAGCGCCCGCGCCACTTCCTGCCCGATCACGATGCCGCCCAGCGCCGGCGAGAGCACCACCGTCGGATCGAGATGGCGCGTGCGCGCCGCGAGCGCTTCCCCGAGCGCCGACGCAAACCCCGGATGCTGCAGGACGAGCGCGCTCTGAAGATAGCGCTCGGAGTGCAGCCCCGACGACAGCCGGAAGTGCCCTTCGAGCAGGGCGCCGGACTGTCGAAACAGCTCGAGACAGTCCGGGCCTGACAGGACGCTCGTCATCGCTGCGACCCGTTCGTCGAGGTGGCCCGCCGGCTCGACGACAGCCGGAGGTTCTGCTCGAACAGCTTCAGGATCCGCTTGTACTCGTCGGCCCAGCTCGTTTCCCTCGTGAAGCCATGGTTCTCCACGGGATACGCCGCCAGCTCCCAGTTCTCCTTCCGCAGCTCGATGAGCCGCTGCGCCAGCCGCACGGAGTCCTGGAAGTGCACGTTCGTGTCCACCATGCCGTGCAGGATCAGGAGCGCCCCTTTCAGGCCTTCGGCGAAGTAGATCGGCGAGCTCTTGCGATACGCCTCCGCATCCTTCTGCGGGATGTTCAGGATGTTCGACGTGTAGCCATGGTTGTAATGCGCCCAGTCGGTGACGGGACGCAGCGCCGCGCCGGCGGCGAAGACGTCCGGCGTCGTGAACATCGCCATCAGCGTGATGAAGCCGCCGTAGCTGCCGCCGTAGACGCCGATCCGCTTCGGGTCCACCCGCTCCTGCGCGACGAGGTACTTCGCGCCGTCCACGATGTCCTCGAGGTCCTTGCCGCCCATGTGCCGGTAGATCGCCGTCCGCCAGTCACGGCCGTAGCCCGAGCTCGCCCGGTAATCCACGTCGAGCACGACGTAGCCGCGCGAGGCGAGCAGGTTGTGGAACATGTATTCGCGGAAGTAGGTGGACCAGTACTTGTGCGCGTTCTGCAGGTACCCTGCGCCGTGCACGAAGACCACCGCCGGCCGCGTGGCGTCGCGCTTCGCGCCGATCATCTCCGGCGTGAAGAGCCGCGCGTAGACATCCACGCCGTCCCGCGCCTTGAACGTGATCACCTTGGGATCGATCCATGTGAACGCACGCCATTCGGCCGACGGGGTCGTCGTGATCGGCTTCGCCGTCGCCCCGGGCGTGTTCGGCATCACGTACACCTCCGGCGGCTTGTTGCTGTAGGAGTGCACGAGGCCGAGCATCGACTGGTCGGGCGAGACGGTGGCGTCGTGGGAGCCCGTCATCGCCGTCACCTGCGTCCGGGCGCCACCGTCGATCGACACGGTGTACAGGTGCCGCTCGCCGGGGTGGTTCTCCGTGGACGTGATGTAGAACTTCTTCCCGTCAGCCGCGAGCTCCGCCGACGTGATCTCCCACTTGCCCTCGGTGAGCTGCGTCGCCCGGCTCCCGTCCGCGCTGACGTCCAGCGTGTACAGGTGCATCCAGCCGTCGCGTTCCGAGAGAAACCACACGCGCGTGTCATCGGGCAGGAAGTCCACGCTCGAGCCGCCGAACCCGATCTCGCGGATCCACGCCTCGTCGTGCAGCGTGTCGATGACCCTGGTCTTCCCGGTCGCCGGATCGAGCGTCACGAACCAGCGGTCCTTGTTGTCGGCCGAACGCGCGCTGGCGACGACGAACTTCCCGTCGTCGGAGACGACGGGCATCGACCAGCGGATTTCGCGTTCGGCTGCCCGCCCGGGCTTGCCTTGCGCGTCGGTCGTGCCTTTGGCGGCCGGCTTTTCCGCATCGGACACCGGCGGCGCGAAACTCCCGTCGGCCCAGACGGACGTGCCGGTCTTCAGGTTCAGAATAGCCAGGAGGGTCCGGTTCTGCGTGTCCCCGACGTTCGTACGGGCCGGGATGTCTTCCACGTAGCCGGTCTCGGTGACGTAGCTCGGGACGATGGTGTTTTTCGCGCCGGCTGGGCGCTCGCTCACGGTGATGAAGACGTGGGTTTCGTCGGCCGAGAGCTGCAGGTCGGAGGCGGACTGCTGCTGCCCGGCCAGCTCGAACCGGGGGAGACGCTCCTTCTCCGCCTCCTGTTCGCGTTTCTCGCGCTGCTCGATGCGCTCGCGGACCGCCTCGATCAGCTTCTGCTCCTCGTCCTTGATGAACTTCTGGCTCTCGGTGAGGCGCGGCTCCGGACGGCGCTGCGTGACGTCGGTGAGCTGCGTCACCAGCGTGCCGGAGCCGTCCACCGGCATGATGAAGAGATTGCCGCCGCTCACATAGGTGACGTGCGTGTCGTTGCGCGCCCAGCGCGGGTTCCCTTCCCCGCCGCTGGTCTTCGTGATCTGCCGCCGCGCGCCGGTGGAGGCTTCGTAGATGACGATGTCGCCGCTGTCGCTGACGAGCATCCGCTTGCGTGCCTTGTCCCATCGTCCATTGGCGGGGGGCGCGTTCTTCGCCTCGGCCTCGGTCAGCTTCTTCGGCTGCCCGCCGTCCTTGCCGACCACGTATGTGGACGCTTCCTCCTCGCCCGGCTTGCGCCAGGAGAAATAGAGCTTCGAGGAGTCGCCGGACCAGCGCAGGCTGGACGGCGGGTAGCCGACCAGATCCGGGCCGCGCATGATGCTGTCGATCGTCATCTCGACCCTGGCGGGGGCCTTGGTGGGTGCCGGCGATTGTGCGGAGGGGGAAGAAATCGTCAGGGCCGCAAGAAAAGCGGCCGCCATCCCAGCACTAAATCGATTCATCAACGTCTAATCCTTCGTTATTTGGAATCGGCGAATGGTGGAAACCTGCCCCTTCGACAGGCTCAGGGCAGGCCGGCGATCAGTATACCTGCGGGCAAACCGGCGGGACGGGCCGTCCAGCAGGACGGCTGAAGAACGCATCCATTTTCCATCCAGGCCGCCCTTTTTCAGCGGCCTGGTAGACAGGGCGACGTTCTTGCTCTTTCCGGGGTGTCAGCCGGATCAGCCAATGTGAAGTGGAGATAGGTGCAATGCGTTTGAATCAGGAAATATCGGCCCGTCTGGCGTGTGGCACGGCCGCGGCCGTGGCCCTCTGTCTGTTCGCATCCGGCCGGCAGGTGTTCGCATTCGAACAGCAGCAGCCGCCGCCAGTGGCGGCCCCGGTGGCGCAGCCGCCGGCCCCTGCCGTCCCGTCCGGACCCGAAATTCAGCTCACGGCGGATGACGCCGTGCGGATGGCGCTCGAGAACAACCTGGGCGTCCGGTCCCAGCGGCTGGAGCCCCAAATCAGCAATTTGAACGTGGCGCAGGCGCGTGCCGCGTTCACGCCGAACCTCACCTCGACGAGCTCGACGCGAAGCAGCACCTCGCCGCCCGACTTTCTGGCCAGTGGCGGCACCTCCACGACCACCACGTCGGAATCGATGTCCACCAGCGTCGGCGTGTCGCAGAACGTCCGTTGGGGCGGCGGCCGATACACCTTCGGTGTCGATGCCTCCCGCCGGGAAGTCAACTTCACCTCCAGCTTCAATCCGCAGCTCAACTCGAACCTGAACGCCTCGTACGTGCAGCCCCTGCTGCGGAATTTCAGGATCGACGGCGCCCGGCAGCAGCTGATGGTGGCGCGGAAAAACGAAGAGATCGCCGACCTCCAGCTCCGGCAGCAGCTCACCACGACCGAGCGTATCGTGCGCAACGCGTACTACGATCTGGTCGGCGCGATCGCCGGGCTCGACGTGTTCCGGCAGTCGCTCGAACTGTCCAAGACGTCGCTGCAGCAGAACGAGCGGCGCGTGGAAGTCGGGGCCATGGCGCAGATCGACATCCTCGAGGCCCAGGCGGAAGTGGCCCAGCGCGAAGAGTCCGTGATCATCGCCGAAGCGGACATCAAACGGCTGGAAGACAACCTGCGCACGCTCGTCATGAATCCCGCGCAGCCCGACTTCTGGACGGCACGGCTGGTGCCGACCGAACGGCCGACGCTGACGGCGCAGCCGCTCGACGTCGAAGCTGCGGTGCAGAATGCGCTGGCCACCCGTACCGATCTCGCGCAGGCGCGCAAGCGCTTCGAGTCCACCCAGATCACGCTGGATTACGCCCGCAACCAGCGGCTCCCGGACGTGAATCTGATCGCGAACTACAACACGGTTGGCGTGGCGGGAACCCAGTTTCAATTCGGCGGCGGTTTCCCCCCGATCATCGAAAGCCAGTCCCAGCGCAGCTTCGCCGATGCGATCCGGGACGTGTTCGGCAACGACTTCAAGACCTGGAGCGTGCAGCTCCAGATCAATTATCCGATCGGCACCAGCCAGGCGGAGGCCCAGGTGGCGTCCACGCGGCTCCAGCGCGAGCAGGAACAGAACACCCTCCGCGAGCTGGAAGTCGGGATCATCGCGCAGGTACGCGACGCCGGCCGGCAGGTCAGCACGAGCCTGCAACGGGTGCAGTCCACCGAGCGTGCGCGCCAGTTCGCCGAGCGCCGCCTCGAAGCCGAGCAGAAGCGCGTCACGGTCGGCCTGTCCACGACGTTCCAGTACTTCCAGGCCCAGCGCGATCTCGCGAACGTCCGCCAGCAGGAGCTGCGCGCGATCATCGACTACAACCGCGCGCTCGTGAACTTCCAGGCCGTCCAGCAGGCGCCGCTGGGCGGACGTTAGTCGATTGTCGACTGTCGATTGTCGATTGCGGATTTGATCGGCGATTGACGATTGCGGATTTGATTGCAGATTGGGGATTGGGGATTCGCAGCCCCCAATCGGCAATCGAATCGGCAGTCGTCAATCGGCAATCCATTCGGGCAATCGTCAATCGGCAATCCAATCCCCAATCCGCAATCCTCATTCAAATCCGCAATCGACAATCGACGATCGACGATCGTAGGCTAAACTCCCTTCGTGAAACTGACCGTCACGGTCATCACCTATAACGAAGCCGCCCACATCCAGGACGCTCTCGATTCGGTCGCCTGGGCCGACGAGGTCCTCGTCGTCGATTCCGGCAGTACGGACGGCACGGCCGATCTGGCGCGGGCCAGAGGGGCCCGTGTCGTCGTACGGGAGTGGCCCGGCTACAGCGCGCAGAAAAACTTCGCGGCCGGGGCCGCCAGCCACGAGTGGATCCTCTCGGTGGATGCCGACGAGCGCGTGACGCCCGAGCTCGCCGCGGAAGTCCGGGCGCTGCTCGCGAAAGGGCCCGATGCCGGCGGCTACCGGGTCCAGCGCGTGAGTTATTACCTGGGCCGCTGGATTCGCAGCACGGACTGGTATCCCGATTACCAGCTCCGCCTGTACAACCGGCGGGCCGGGGAATGGAACGGCCTCCGGATCCACGAATCGTTCCGGCTGCACCAGGGCACGCCCTCGACGCTGCGCGGCGAGCTGCAGCATTACGCCTACCGCGACATCGCCCATCATCTTCGGAAGATCGACGCGTACACCACGCTCGTGGCCGACCAGTCGCACGAGCAGGGCCGGCGAACCCACCCGCTGGCGATGGCCCTGCACGCCTGGTTCGCGTTCGTCCGGAACTACATCCTGCGCGGCGGATTCAGGGACGGCGCGCCCGGCCTGATCATCTCGATGCTCAATTCGTATTACGTCTTCCTGAAGCTGGCGAAGCTGTGGGAACGCCAGGGGAGGTCCCGGACCTCGCCTCCCGGACCTGGCTGATGTTCTCCCTGCACATCGATACGGCCCGCACCTGGCGCGGCGGTCAGAACCAGGTGCTCGTCACCGTGCTCGGCATGCGCGCCGCAGGGCATCGCGCCATGCTCGTGGCCCACGCGGACGGCGAGCTGCGCCGGCGCGCCGACGAAGGGCTCGAGTTCCTGGCGCTCGCGCCACGGACCGAGATGGACCTGTCGGCGGCGTGGCGCCTGTCCCGCGCGATCAAGGAGCTGCGGCCCGACATCGTGCACGCCCACGATCCGCATGGCGTCGCCATGGCGGCCATCGCCCTGTCGATGAGCACGCAGCCGAAGCGGCCGCCGCTGGTCGCCGCGCGGCGCGTGGACTTCCGGCTGAAAGGCAATGCGCTCTCGCGGTGGAAGTACGACCAGGTGGATTGCTTCATCTGCGCGTCGGAGGCGATCCGGACGATCCTGCTGGCCGACGGAGTGGCGGCGTCGCGGGCGGTCACCGTGCACGAAGGGATCGATCTGGGCCGCGTCGCGGCGGCCCCGCGGGCGCCGCTGCACGAAGAGCTGTGGCTCCCCCATGGGGCGCCGATCGTGGGCAACGTCGCCGCGCTCGTGCCGCACAAGGGACAGCGGCACCTGGTCGAAGCCGCGGCGCTCGTCGTCCGCGAGGTGCCCGATGCGCGTTTCGTCATTGCCGGCGAGGGGGAACTCCGCGGCGCGCTGGAGCACCAGATCAAGCACCTCGGCCTCGAGAAGCACGTGATGCTCGCCGGCTTTCGTCCCGACATCCTGTCGCTGCACAAGGCGTTCGACATCTTCGTCATGAGCTCGGTCACCGAAGGGCTCGGCACGTCGCTGCTGGACGCGATGGCCTGCGGGCGCCCCATCGTCGCCACGACCGCCGGGGGCATGCCCGAAGTCGTCCAGGACGGGATCACCGGGATCCTCGTGCCCCCGCGCGATCCTCACGCGATGGCGGAGGCCGTCGTGCGGCTGTTGAAGGACGAGGCGCTGCGCGCGCGCATGGGGGCCGACGGGTTGTCGCTGGTGAACGCGCGCTTCAGTGCGGAGCGGATGGTCGCCGAGACGTTGAGCGTGTACGAGCGCCTGTCGAGGTGACGGAGGTTACGGAGGAAACGGAGTTTTACACAACGGAGGAACGGAGTGAAACGAAGGCACGAACGGAGGTTCTAAGAATTTTTGGGAATCGGAATCGGCGGGCCGTTCCCAACCCGTGCACGTAACCAGCGCCGAAATCGCAAGCCAGGCGCGTCGAGAAGCACGGTCCCATTGTTGTTTGTCTTCTCCGTTCGCGTCTCCGTTACTCCGTTCCTCCGTTGTTGAAGAACTCCGTTGCCTCCGTAACCTCCGGAGACACGGTCACCGGATCGCGGCCAGGCCGGATCTACACCCCGAGGTCTCCCGCGGGCAGTCGTCGAACGTCACGGCAGTACCGTTGGACGAAAACGTGATGCCGCGCGCGATGCGCGACGAGGGGATGCCGTCGGGCGCGACGAGATTGACCTGCGCGACCTGGCGGCGCGGGTCCGTGTCGAATACGCGCAGCTCGTAGCCGTTGACCAGAAAGCCCATGCGGTAGCCGTCCTGCGACCAGGCGATCGCTTCACAGCGTTCGCTTCCGGTGAGCGCGGCGACCTCCGTCGACTCCTCGCGCGTGGTGCCGAGCCACAGCGTCTGGCACCGCCCCTGTCCGCACGGCCGTTCCCGGACGAACGCGATGCGCCCGCCGGCGGGCGGCGCGGCCGCCAGCAGCTCACGGGGCTCGTCGGCGGCACGCTTGCCCACGGTGTAGCCGCAGCCGACACCCGCCGCCCCGGCTAGCGCCGCGCTCGCGAGCGCGACGCCGATGACCGTACGCGCGGACGGCACAATCCTCGAAGCGGACATTGCGTATCTCCCTGCGCACGGCCGTAGCCGCACGCGCCCATCATGCCGACGTGACAGAGTGAAAAATCGAAGCGGATGGGATCCGCCGGCTCGAGCGCCCGCAGCGACGCCGTGATGTCGGCCGCCATCTTCCAGCCCGCCGTGTTGTAGCGCGTCAGCCGCAGGCACTTGCCGAGCCGCAGGATGTGCGTGTCGAGCGGCACGACCAGCTTCGACGCCGGCACGCCGGTCCAGACGCCGAGGTCGATCTCGTCGTCCCGGATCATCCAGCGGAGGAACAGGTTCAGCCGTTTGCACGCGCTGCCGGCCGACGGCCGCGGAAAGAAGTAGCACACCCCGGCGCGCTTCGGGACCCTGCCGTACGCCTTCCGCAGATCGAGCGCCAGCGCCCGCGTCGAGAAACTGTCGAGCGCCGGGCCGATGTCGTCGTGATCTGCGGCATAGCCTTCGAGGAAGAATCCCTCGATGCTCCCCCGCTGCTCCAGCATCTGCCGCAGGACCCAGAGGAGCGCCACGAGATCCACGCCGCGCGTCCACCGGTGGACCATCGCGCGCAGCTCGGGATGCGGCGCGGACGGATCGAAGGCACGGACGAACGCCGCCGGGTGCGGACCCATGATGCCCAGCAGCGTCCGGATCGAATTGATCACGCTGCCGACGCGCCCGAACGCGAGCGCCGCGGCCACGAAGCCGGCGATCTCCCGGTCGGCGGGATCCGCGAACGGCCGGACCAGGTGCACGGGGTCGGTCGCCGACGCTTCGCGGTTGTAGTCGGTGTAGAGCGCGTCGAGACGGGTGGCAAGTGACATCGTATGCA
>JBBECO010000253.1:0-8867 GCA_040881785.1 Vicinamibacterales bacterium | reverse complement strand
GGCAAACGCCCGGCCTGAAGGCCGGGCCTACGGTGATCAGAACCGCGTAATCGGCTCCCCGGCCTTGCACATCGGGCACTCCGCGACCGGATAATTTTCCGACACGCGATACTCCGCCAGCGCATAGTTCGGCACGCCGGCGTCGGTGACCGCCACCAGGCGATCGCAGATCTCGACGGTCGCGAGCACCGTGCCGCCCGCCTTCCTCACGAGCGCCGCACACTGTTCGAACGTTTTCCCGGTATTCCGCACGTCATCGGCCAGCAGCACGCGCTGTCCGCGCATCTGGTCCGCATAAAACGTGCGCAGGACCGCCTCGCCGTCCACCATCGTGAACGGGGCGAAGCTGCACGGCGGATGCGTGAGGGCGCGGTGGCCGTCGAGAAGTCCGGCGATCGTGTGCGCGAGCAGGGCCCCGCCGGTGGCCGGCCCGGCGACGACCTGCGTCTCCTCGATGAGCGGCCCGGGCAGCACGTCGATCAGGTCCTGCGCGAGGCGCCAGATCGTCGATGGGTATCTGAACAACTGGTGCGGATTCAGGTACACGCGGCCGTGGAAGCCGTTGCCGTAGTCGAAGTGCCCGCGGTTCATGAGCACCTGGGCGTCCTGGAGCTTCTGGAGCGCCTGTCGGCGCAGTTCGTCCTTGTTGCGATTCACGAATGCCTCACGCGCGATAGACGATGCGGCCCGCGACGATCGTGGCGGCGACGCCGCCCCGGAACGTCCAGCCGTCGAACGGGGTGTTCTTCGATTTGGAGCGCAGCGCCTGCGCGCTGATGGTCACCGGCATGTCTGGCGCCAGCACCGTGAGGTCGGCGACCGAACCCTCGGCGAGCGTGCCGCCCGGCAGGTTCATCGCCCGCGCCGGATTGGTGGCGAGCAGCGCCACCATCCGCGACAGGGGGATCTTCCCCGTGTGCACCAGGCGGTCGAACACGAGCGGCACCGCGGTTTCCAGTCCGACGATCCCGAACGGCGCCCGATCGAACTCGACCATCTTCTCATCGGCGTGATGCGGTGCGTGGTCCGTCGCGATCACGTCCACCGTGCCGTCCACGATGCCCTCCAGCATCGCGTCGCGGTCGGCGGCTTCGCGCAGCGGCGGGTTCATCTTGAGGTTCGTGTCGTACTGGACCGGTCCCTCGAGCGCTTCGTCCGTCAGCGTAAAGTGATGCGGCGCCACTTCACAGGTCACGCGGACGCCGCGTTCCTTGCCGGCGCGGACGGCGCGGATCGACTGCCGCGCGCTCATGTGCGCGATGTGGACGTGCGCGCCGGTCAGCTCGGCGAGCGACACATCGCGCTCCACCATCAGCGACTCCGCCACGCCCGGAATGCCGCGCAGCCCCAGCGCCGAAGCGGTATAGCCTTCATGCGCCACGCCGTCCCCCTTCAGCGACGGGTCTTCACAGTGATCGATGATGGGGACGCCGAGCATCCCCGCATACTCGAGCGCGCGGCGCATCAGCAGCGCCGTCGCCACCGGATACCCGTCGTCGGTGAAGGCGACGCAGCCGGCCGCTTTCTGTTCGCCCAGCTCGGCGAGCTGGTCACCCTTCTGCCCCAGCGACACGGCGCCGATGGGATACACGCGGGCGAGCTGCGCCTCGGCCGCTTTCTTGAGAATGAACTGCGTGATGCCGGCGTGGTCGTTCACGGGATTGGTGTTCGGCATGCACGCGACCGCCGTGAACCCGCCGGCGACCGCGGACGCCGTGCCGCTCGCCACGGTCTCCTTGTGTTCCTGCCCGGGCTCGCGCAGGTGCACGTGGATGTCGATGAGCCCTGGCGCGACGATCGCGCCGCGCGGCACCTCGTAGACCTCGGCCCCGTCCACCGGGAGGTCCTTCGCCACCCGTCGAATCACGCCGTCCTCGATGAGGACGTCGAACATCCCGTCGGTGCCCGTGGCGGGATCGACGACGCGGCCGCCTTTGAGAATCAGTTTCGTCGCCACGCTCATCCTTCACTTCCGCCGTTGTCGCGCCCGGCCAGCAGGTACAGCACCGCCATGCGGATGGCGACGCCGTTGGACACCTGTTCGAGAATCACCGAGTGCGCGCCGTCGGCCACCTCGGAATCGATCTCCACGCCGCGGTTCATCGGTCCCGGGTGCATTACGATCACGTCGTCTTTTGCGCGGCGCAGGCGCTCGCGCGTGAGGCCGAACAAGGTGAAGTACTCGCGCACGGACGGGAAGAAATGCCCGTGCATGCGTTCCTGCTGGATGCGCAGCATCATCACCACGTCGGCCTCTTCCACCGCTTCGTCCAGGGAGGTGGTGATGCGGGCGCCGAGCCGCGCCAGGCCGCTCGGGATGAGCGTGGCGGGGCCGCAGGCCCACACCTCGGCGCCCATCGTGTTCAGCAGCAGCAGGTTCGAGCGCAGCACGCGGCTGTGCAGGAGGTCGCCGACGATCGCGATCTTGAGACCCGCAAGCCGCTTCTTGTGCTCGCGGATCGTGAACGCATCGAGCAGCGCCTGTGTGGGATGCTCGTGCATCCCGTCGCCGGCATTGACGATCGTCGAGCGGCACATCCGCGCCAGCAGGTGCGGCGCGCCGGAGGAGGCGTGGCGCATCACGATCATGTCGGGCGCCATCGCCTCGATGTTGCGGACCGTATCGAGCAGCGACTCCCCCTTCGTCACGCTGGACGTCGCGGTGGCGATGCTGAGCGTGTCGGCGCTGAGGCGCTTCTCGGCGACTTCGAAGGACGTGCGCGTGCGGGTGCTCGGCTCGAAGAACAGGTTCACGACCGTGCGCCCGCGCAGCGTCGGCACCTTCTTGACCGAGCGGGTGCCGATCTCCTTCATGGCCTCGGCGGTGTCGAGAATCAGCTGGATTTCGTCCGCGTCGAGGCCGGCGATCCCCAACAGGTGGCGCGACCGCAGCGTGACAGGGGCCGGGCCGGTCAGGTCGGCCGGCGGGCGGTCGTCCGGCATCGTGGTCATGGCTCCCCCTCGATGACGACTTCGTCCGCGCCGTCGATTTCCTGGAGCCGCACCTGCACGCTCTGCCGTGCCGAGGTCGGGAGGTTCTTGCCGACGAAGTCCGCGCGGATCGGGAGTTCGCGGTGCCCGCGATCCACCATCACCACGAGCTGGATGCCGCGCGGGCGCCCGAAGTCGATCAGCGCGTCGAGCGCGGCGCGGATCGTCCGGCCGGTGTAGAGCACGTCGTCCACGAGGAGGATCTTGCGGTCGTCGATCGAAAACGGGATCTCGGTGCGGCGGACGACCGGCTGCGGTCCCACCGGGTTCCGCATCAGGTCGTCGCGATAGAGCGTGATGTCGAGCGCGCCGGTCGGCACGTCGTCCCCGTTGATCTCTTTGAGCGCGCGCGCGAGGCGTTTGGCGATCGGCACACCGCGCGTGCGGATGCCGACGAGGGCGATCTCGTCGAGGCCACGGTTGCGTTCGAGGATTTCGTGGGCGATGCGCGTGAGCGCGCGGGACATGCGGTCGGCGTCCATTACCTGGGGCATGGACACCCCCGTGGTGCAGCAGTCATCGTTTCACCTCTTCTCGGCCTCGCAGGGCCGGGTTAAAGAGCTGAGAGATGGTATCACGGCCTGTGACGGAGAGGACGGAGGGAACGGAGTTCTTTACAACGGAGGAACGGAGTCAAAACGGAGACACGAACGGAGAAAATTATTGTTGTTCTGATTTACCCGGACCGGTCGGCTCAATTCCCTTGAAAAATTGTCTCCGTTCGTCCCTCCGTTTCTCCGTACCTCCGTTGTAAGAGACTCCGTTGCCTCCGTAACCTCCGAAGGGTCACCGGTAGCTCGGCACGAAGCTCACGGGCCGCTCCCCACTGAACTCGGGGGCGAACAGATCCGTGCGGGCATACCCGTCCATGTCGCGTGCGACGGGCAGGCCGAAGAAATAGAGCAGCGTCGGCGTCACGTCCACGATCGATCCGCGCTGCGGACGGCCGGGCTGGACGGCGGTGCCATACGCGATCAGGAAGCCGTCGGGCGCGCGGTCGTGCGTGCCGCTGAAGTCGTCGTCGCCGATCAGCCGCGCCAGCAGTCGCTTGACGGGTCCGACGGGATCCATCCCGAAGCCGGACACGACCAGCAGCAAGTCGTCCGGCCCCATCCCCGCCAGCGCCGCCCCGACCTCGGCATCGATGACGGTGTAGTAGCGATCCACGACTTCCTCGAATCGCCGGCGCTGCGCCTCGGGTACGCCACGGGGCGGGGTCGCCTGCGCGTAGCGAAAGTAGTAATGGCCGACGGTATCGAGGCCGGTGTAGCGCAACGCGAGGAGGCGGGAGTCGTACCGGGCATCCAGGGCGCGGGCGACCCTGGCGTAGAGGATGTCCCGGTGCAGCGCGGTCTGCTCGGGCTGGCCCGCGGTGAAACGGGGGTCGTAGCCGCCTTCGGGAGTGTGCGCCGGAGAGGCGTCGCCGAAGGGGTGGATCTCCGCGAGCACGGACGGAGGGGAGGCCGCCCGGTCGTACTCGGCGATCGAGCCGGTCACCTCGTGAAGCCGGTCGCTGACGATGAACCCGGCGGACGGCTGGGCGGGATGCGTCAGCGGCCAGCGGACGATCCCGGACGCCATCCCCTGATCCGAGAGGATGCCCCAGAGGGGACGCGCGGCCCACGCGCCGGACGTCAACGGCGTGTTGCGGACGAACCCGAGGTGCACCAGGGCGTGTGAGAGTGTGTGGTCGGGAAGCAGATCGATCCCGCGCCGGCCGCCGCGCGCGTAGTACCGCGCGGCGGATCGCACGCCGTTGGCGGCGGGATACATGCCCGTCGCGACGGCGGCCCAGACCGGGCCCGGCTGCGTCGGGCGGATCGTCGCGAGGTCCATCGCGGCGCCGCCGTCCAGGATCCGGCTGAAATTCGGGAGGCGCCCCTCGGCGGCGCGCGGCCAGATGCGCGAGAGCGACGCGCCGTCCAGCATCAGCAGCGTGACGCGCGGCCCGGTCGCGCGCACCTCGGCGGCCGGACGATCCGTCCAGGTGACGGACGGCCGGGCCGGCGTCGCGCGTCCGCGGGCGGCGATCGGCAGCGCCATCGACGCCACGACCGCAATCGCGAAGAGCGAGGCCCCCACGCGGCTGCCGCGCCGGCCGAACGAATAGTGCGCCACCGCAATCGCGAACAGCACGACCGCGGACGCCGTCGCCGCGATGGCGCCGGCCGTCATCCTCCAGGACGCCAGCTCACCCAGCGCCGCGCCGAAGCCGCGGACGTTGAGCCACATGAGCGTCGCGGCCACGGCCGAGAGCATGGCGCCGAGCCAGGCCAGCAAACGCACGCTCACCCAGCCGGGCGAGATGACGTCCATGGTGAAGAACTCGCGCGCGACGAGGATCACGTAACAGACCACCGCGAAGTGGACGCCGTACAGCATCCCGAGCGTCAGCAGCCACCACCAGGGCGTCGAGGACAGCAGCGGGACGTCCGGGTTCAACTGCAGCACGATGATCGTCAGGTATGCCGCACCGAACGCGCCGGCGAGCAGCGAGTTGGTGAGCATGCGGAGGAACCGCATGTCCGCAAGTGTATACTTCGGCCTATGCCGGTCGACATCGACGCCGCGGTCATCGGCAACACGCGGCTGTCGGAGGACTACAGCGTGCTGGCACTCGCCGCACCCGAGATCGCCGCCGCCGCCCGACCCGGCCAGTTCGTCATGCTGAAGACGTCGCGCGGGATGGATCCGCTCCTGCGGCGTCCGTTCTCCATCTTCGAAGTGCTGCGCGACGATGGCGGCGCGCCGCGCGGCATCACCATCCTCAACAAGCGCATCGGCCAGGGCACCGGGCTCCTGTACGACATCGAGACGGGTGCGCGCGTGCAGACCCTCGGACCGCTGGGGATGCCGTTCGAGCCGGCCGCGGCACACACGCAGGCGTGGATGGTGGCGGGCGGCGTCGGCCTCGCGCCCTTCGTCACGCTCGCCGAGGCGCTGCTCGCGCGCGGCACGGTCCCGACGCTCTTCTACGGCGCCCGGCGCGCCGCGGACCTCCACTGCGCCGACATCTTCGAACGGCTCGGCGTGCCGATCGTGTTCGCCACCGAGGACGGCAGCCGTGGCACGCGCGGCTTCATCACAGTGCCGCTCGAGGCGCGGCTCTCGGCGCTCGCGCCCTCCGAGGACGCGCGGCTCTATGTCTGCGGCCCGACACCCATGATGCGCGCCGTTGCCGGCGTCGCGGCCGCGCACGGCCGTCGATGCGACGTCTCGCTCGAACAGGTCATGGGGTGCGGCATGGGCGGCTGCTATAGCTGCGTCGTGCCGGCGCGAGACGGCTCCGGCACGCCGCACCATACACGCACCTGCCTCGACGGTCCGGTGTTCGACGCCACGCGCATCGTCTGGGACGCACTGGCGCATTGACCATGGATCTGTCGGTCGCCATCGGCGCCCTGCGCCTCCCCAATCCCCTCATCGCCGCGAGCGGATGCTTCGGCTACGGCGTCGAATACGCGGACGCGGTGGACCTGTCGTCGCTCGGCGGCGTCGCCGTCAAAGGCCTGTTCCTCGCGCCACGCGAAGGGCATGCGCCGCCGCGCATCGTCGAAACCCCCTCGGGGATGCTCAACGCGATCGGCTTGCAGGGCATCGGCGTCCACCGCTTCATCAGCGAGAAGCTGCCCGAGCTTCGCGAGCGCAAGGCCATCGTCTTCGTCAACATCTGCGGCACGACCATCGACGAGTACGTGGAGCTGGCGCGGATCCTGTCCGACGCCGACGGCGTGCATGCCCTCGAGCTGAACATCTCCTGTCCCAACATCAAGGAAGGCGGCATCACCTTCGGCTGCTCGCTCACCGGCACGCATGCCGTCGTGAGCGCGGTGCGCAAGGTCACGCCGCTGCCGGTGATTCCGAAGCTGACGCCGAACGTGACCGATGTCGCCTCGTTCGCCCGCGCGGCCGCGGAAGGGGGCGCCGACGCGGTGTCGCTGGTCAATACGTTCCTGGCCATGGCGATCGACGTCGAGACCCGCCGGCCGAAGCTCACGAATATCGTCGGCGGACTCAGCGGTCCGGCGATCCGCCCCATCGCGGTCCGGATGGTCTACGAATGCCGGCAGGCGGTGACGCTGCCGATCATCGGCATGGGCGGGATCGCCAGCGCGGAGGACGTCCTGGAATTCATGATCGCCGGCGCCACGGCCGTGCAGGTCGGCACGGCAAACTTCGTGGATCCGTTCATCTGGACGAAGCTGCTCGACGGCCTGCGTGCCTACATGCAGCGGCACGGTCTCGAGCGGCTGTCGGATGTGACCGGAACGCTCGACACGACCGCGAGGCACACGGCGTGGATCAGCTCCTAGTCGCCCTCGACGTCGAGAGCGGCGCGCGCGCGCTCGAGCTCGCCGGCCAGCTCCGCGGCGTGGTCGGCGGGTTCAAAGTCGGCAAGCGGCTGTTCACGCTCGAAGGGCCCGACGTTGTACGGACGCTCACCGACCGTGGCGACCGCGTCTTCCTCGATCTCAAGTTTCACGACATCCCGAACACCGTGGCGTCCGCCGTTGCCGCGGCAACGAGCCTCGGCGTCTGGATGGTAAACGTTCACGCCTCAGGGGGGCGGCGCATGATGGAGGCGGCGCGAGACGCCGCGGCCGACGCCGCCGCGCGCGGCGGGCGCACCAGGCCGCTCGTCATTGGCGTGACCGTGCTCACGAGCATGAATGCCGAGGCGCTGGCCGAAACCGGCATCACGGCGCCGTTGATGGATCAGGTCGTACGCCTGGCGCGGCTGGCGCAGCAGGCCGGCCTCGACGGCGTGGTCGCGTCACCGCAGGAAACACAGGTGATCCGGAAGGCGTGCGGGCCCGACTTCGCCATCGTGACGCCCGGGATCCGCGGCGGCGCCGCCGCGGTCAGCGGCAAGGACGACCAGGAAAGAACGATGACCGCGCCGGAGGCGATCGCCGCCGGCGCCAGCTACATCGTCGTAGGCAGGCCCATCATCGGAGCCGAAGATCCAAGAGCCGCCGCCGAACGCATCGGCGGGGTCTGACCGGTGTGCGGTGTGCGGTGTACGCCCGACCTGAAGGTCGGGCCTACAGGTCGGGCCCACAGGTCGGGCCCACAGGTCGGGCCTACGACGTCATTCCCCTTGTAGGCCCGGCCTTCAGGCCGGGCGCGCACGGGTCGTTATTTTTCAGTGAAGATGAAATGCCCGCGGCGGTTCTGCTGCCAGCAGGCTTCCGTGTCTTCCTGACAGAACGGCTGTTCCTCGCCCTTGCTGACGATGGTCATGCGGTCGGCGGCGAGGCCGAGGCTTGCCAGGTAGTCCCGCACCGCGGCGGCGCGGTTTTCGGCAAGCGCGAGGTTGTACTCGTTGGTGCCGCGCGAGTCGGCGTGCCCTTCGACGAGGATCTTCGTGCTGGTCCAGCGCTTGAGCCACTCCAGGTTCTTCTGCAGCGACGCGCGCGCGTCCGCCGACAGCTCGACCGCGTCATACGCGAAGAAGACATCCTCGAGGGGCGCCTCGTCGTTCAGCTCCTGGAGGGTCTTCCTGGCGAAGATTTCGTCCTCCGTCGGGGGCGTGGGCTGCGCGGCAGGCGGCGCCGGCGGGGGCGGTGGCGGCGCCGTGGGCGTGGTCTCGACAGGCGGCGCGGTGGCCGGCCCGGGCGGCGGCGGTTCGGGCTTCTTTTTCGCGCACGCACCGGCGGTCAGCGCGATCGCGAGAACGAGGGCGACACCCGTAGCAAAGCGTTTCATTCGACTCTCTCCTCGAAACAGTCCGGCTGATGACGATAGAATCACGACCTTATCACACGGATTACACGGATCACACGGATCACTGAACCTCACGGATCATCAAAGTGCACAGCTCTGCACACGATGGACCTGCCGCTCCCCTGTTGACAGGATATGGATCGACTGCT
>JBBECO010000252.1:6600-12072 GCA_040881785.1 Vicinamibacterales bacterium | reverse complement strand
TCCACCTTCGGCATCGGCCTGGTGTTCGTCGTCATTCTCGCCCGGCTGCGCATCCCGGGCATCGTGGCGCTGATGCTTGCCGGGATCGTGGCGGGGCCGAGCGGCCTGCGCATCATCGACAGCGCCGACCGCGTCGAGATGCTGGCCGAGATCGGGATCGTCCTGCTCCTGTTCACCGTCGGCCTGGACTTCTCGCTCGGCACGGTGAAGGAGGTGTGGCGGCGGACGCTCGCCGGCGGGACCCTGCAGATCGTCGGCACCGCCGCGGTCGTGACGGGCGGCCTGGTCCTCGCGCGCGTCCCGGTCAACCTGGCGATCTTCATCGGGATGTTCGTCGCCCTCTCGAGCACGGCGATCGTCCTGAACGGACTCGCGGCGCGGAACGAGCTCTCCTCGCCCCACGGCCGGCTGATGACCGGCGTGCTCCTGCTGCAGGACCTTGCGATCGTGGCGTTGCTGCTGCTCGTGCCGATTCTCTCCGGGCAGACGCCCCTCGCCGCCGCGCCGCCGGCGATGGCCAAGGCGATGCTCGCGATTGCGGTGGTCGCGGTCGTCTCGCGGTTCGCACTGCCGGTCGTGCTGCGGTTCGTGACCGCCAGCGGACGGCGTGAGGCGTTCCCGCTGGCGATTCTCGTGGCGAGCGTCGGCACGGCGCTGGCCAGCTCGCTGCTCGGCATCTCGATGGCGGTCGGCGCCTTTCTGGCGGGACTGATGCTGGCCGAGAGCGAATACAGCCACCAGGCGTATGCCGAGATCCGCGGCGTCCGCGACGTGCTCGCCTCGCTCTTCTTCATCTCGCTCGGCATGCTCGTGGACCTCGACGCGGCGCTGGCCTACGGCCCCGCGATCCTCGGCGTCACCGCGCTGATCATCGTGGTCAAGACGGGCGCGTCGGCGGGCGCGCTGCTCGCGGCCGGCGCCCCCGTGCGCGTCGCGGTGGCGTCGGCGATCGGCCTGGCGCAGGTCGGCGAGTTCTCGTTCATCCTCGGACGCGCGGGCCTCGACGCCGGCCTCGTGCCGGCATCGACCTGGCAGGTGCTGCTCGGTGCGAGCATCCTGACGATGATGGTGACCCCCACGCTGCTGGCGGTCGGCCCAACCGTGGGCGTGTGGCTCCGGTCGAGGAAATCGATCGCGCCAGGTGTCGCCGGCGAAGCCCTGCATCCGGCGTCCGATCACGTGATCGTGCTGGGGTTCGGCGTCGGTGGACGGCTGGTGGCGCGCGCGCTGCGCGAGCTGCGGATTCCCTATCTCGTGCTCGAGTTGAACGGCGCGACGGTCCGCGTCGCGCGCCGGGCCGGCGAGCACATCGTCTACGGGGATGCGATGAGCGCCGAGAGCCTGCACGGCGCCGGGATCGAGCGCGCGACGGCCATCGTGAGCCTGATGAACGATCCGGGCGCCACCGAGCGGATGATCCGATCCGTGCGGGCGCTCTCGCCGACGCTGCCGATCGTCGTGCGGACGCGCTACCGCCTCGAAACCGAGCGGCTCAAGGCGCTCGGCGCGACCGTGGCGGTGGCGGAGGAGCTCGAGGCGTCGCTCGAAGTGCTCGCGCAGCTGCTCGCGCGATTGCACATCGCCGGCAACGTGATCGAGACGCTCGTGGACGTCTTCCGGCGCGAGTCGGTCGGCCTCAGGACCGTGCGGGCGCCCAGCGCGCCGTGGGACGCGCTGCCCGAGGCGATTCAACGGATGCCGGTCGCAACGCACCGGGTCGACGCCGGGGAGTGGGCGATCGGCCGGTCGCTCGCCGAGATCGACCTGCGCGCGCGCACCGGCGCGTCGGTGCTCGCGATCCGCCGCGGGGAGCAGTACACGACGTCCCCCGCGGCCGACGAACGGATCGCGGAAGGGGACGTCCTCTACCTGCTGGGGGACGAAAGCGATATCACGCTCGCCCGGCATCAGCTCGCGGGGGCCGAGGGATCCCGCCCGACCTGAAGGTCGGGCCTACAAGGCGTTTCTCGTCGGGCGCACAAGGTGTGCCTCGTAGGCCCGACCTTCAGGTCGGGCGACCGCCGATCTCAGAACGGCTGGAAGGGCGGCGAGCCGAAGCGCTCCGTGGCGAGCAGCGACAGCAGCGGATAGCCGTAGGCCAGCGCGACGAGCACGATCGCGACGACGGTCCACAGGCCGAAGCGGTCCCAGATCCCCATCGTGGTCACCGGCCGCAGCGGCACCGACAGGTCGAAGGCCGGCGCCTCGATCCGCCGCCCCGTCGTCCAGGTGGCCACGACGACGGTGAGGAAGCACAGGGCGCTGACGAAGAGGATCACGCCGCCGAACGCCGCCCAGTCGGCCAGCGCGGTCCATCGCTGTCCGTAGTCGCCGGTGAGCGTCGCGCTGTAGACGCGCCGCGGCATCCCGCGGAGTCCGGCGATGTGGTAGCTGATGCTGAAGAACGACATCCCGATGAACCAGAGGTACGGCTGCACGCGCGCGAGCGCCGTGAACCGCAGCTCGCGCCCCAGGATCCTCGGCAGGAGCCAGTAGGTGGCGCCCATGAACGACAGCGCGACGGTCGTGCCGAGCGTGATGTGGAAATGTCCCATGATCCACGCGGTGTTGTGCACCATCGTGTTCATCGCGTAGGCCGCGTTGATGGCGCCGCCGAACCCGCCGAACGTGAACGAGATCATCGCGAGCGCCACCGACGAGAAGAACGGATCCGACCAGGGCAGCCGGCCGATCCAGTTGAAGAGCCCGGTGGCCCCCTTCAGCCGTCCGGCGACTTCGAGCGACGCGATCACCGTGAAGGCGGTGACGAAGCTCGGATAGAGGATCGCGTAGGTCGAGATCGTGTGCGTGAGCTTCCACCCGGCGCTGATGCCAGGATCCGAGAACTGATGGTGAAAGCCGACCGGGGTGGAGAGCAGGATGAAGAGGACGAACACCATGCGTGCCAGCGGATCGCTGAAGAGGCGGCCCCCGGCCACGGAGGGCAGGACCGAGTACCAGAGCACGTAGGCGGGCAGCAGCCAGAAGTAGACGAGCGGATGGCCGAACCACCAGAAGTACGTCCGCGCCACCACCGGATCGATGGTCGCCACCCAGCCGAGCGACCACGGGATCAGCATGCCGACGACTTCCGCCGCGAGGCCCGCGGTCGCGAGATACCAGACGATGATCGTCGCGAGCAGCCCGTGGATGGCGAGCGGGGCGGGAACGCCCGGATGCTCCCGACGCCACGAGCGGAAGGACGCGATGAACACGCCGCCCCAGATCCAGGAGCCGACGATCAGCAGCGTGGCGCCGATGTAGAAGATCGGATGCGCCTGCAGCGGCGGATAGAAGGTGTAGAGCACCGTGCTCTGTCCGCGCAGGATCGTCTGGGCCGTCAGCACCGTGCCCACCAGCGCCAGCCAGAACGCGAACCAGGCGGTCCGGCGTCCGGTCGTGCGGCCCAGGCACGCTTCCGCGAAGGCGTAGCCGAGCCCCATGATGAAGAACGTCGTGAACACGAGCGCCATCAGCACGCCGTGCGCCGTGACCGAGATGTAATAGAGGTCCTCCGACCGCATCGGAAACTCGACGTCGGCCACCGACAGGCCCTGCAGCGTGCCGAGAAGCGCGGCGACGCCGAAGGCCGCGATCGCCACGCCGATGTGCGCCGACGCCAGCCGGTACCGGGCGGTCATGGCCGTCCTCCGGAGACGACGAGCGTGCCGACCATGGCGTGGTGCATCAGGCCGCAGTACTCGTTGCACGTGATCAGGTATTCGCCGGGCTTGTCGAACGTGAGCGTGAACTGGCTGACGTAGCCGGGGATCGCCATGGCGTTGGCGTTGGTGCCGACGATGTGGAACCCGTGGATCACGTCGCCGCTGGTGATCCGGAAGGTCACCGGACGTCCGGCCGGGACCTCGATGGGCTCAGGCGAGTACATGAACATGTTGGCCACGACCACGGCCTTCATGGCGCCGTCGGGCATCTCGGTGACGCCAGGCGTCCCGAATTCAGGGTGGGCCTCGAGCGTGGTCGGATCGACCGTCTCGATGTGACTCGGCGGGGCCGTGGCATGGAGCCCGGCGGTGACGAGAATCACGCCCAGGAACACGAGGACCAGGGCGCCGGCCGCCCACATCCAGATCCGCTCGTACAGTTCGACGTGCATCGGTTCGGCCTTTCCGGTCGATCAGTGGTGAGGAACGTCAGTTGACATGAACCTCAGGAAGTACATCGCGAACCATCCCAGCGCGAAGAGCACGCCGAAGATGATCACGATGGCCAGGGTTCCGCGTGGGTGTTCGCTGCCGGGCGGCAGTTCGGGCTCGGCAGCGCGGGCGGTCGGAGAAATCTCGTTCGGCATCGACATCTGGCTCCGGATGAGAGGGACGCACCCGGGCACGTCCGTGACCGGGAGGATCTTAACGCATATTTCCGTGTGTGCCGCGGGGCCCGGTGGCACGTAGAATCAGCGAACCATGCTGCTCACGCTCACGCTGCTGCTGACACTCGGCCAGACCCCACAGGCCCCGGCGCCATCCGTCGTCCAGGGTGACTTCGTCATCAGGAATTTCAGGTTCACCTCCGGCGAGACGCTGCCGGAGCTGCGGATCCACTACCGCACGCTCGGCACGCCGCGGAAAGACGCACAGGGCGTCGTCCGGAACGCCGTGCTCATCATGCACGGCACCGGCGGCACGGGCGGCCAGTTCACGGGACGTAACTTCGCCGGTGAGCTGTTCGGTCAGGGGCAGCCGCTGGACGCGGCCACATACTTCATCATCCTGCCTGACGACATCGGCCACGGCGGGTCCAGCAAGCCCAGCGACGGCCTCCGCGCGAAGTTTCCCCGCTACGGATACGTCGACATGGTCACGGCGGAGCACCGCCTCGTCACCGAAGGCCTGGGCGTCAACCATCTGCGGCTCGTGATGGGCACCTCGATGGGCGGCATGCACACGTGGATGTGGGGCGGGATGTATCCCGGGTTCATGGACGCGCTGATGCCGCTCGCGAGTCTGCCGACGCAGATTTCCGGACGCAACCGCGCCTGGCGCCGCGTCGTCATCGACGCGATCCGCAACGACCCGGAGTGGAAGAACGGCGAGTACACCACGCCGCCGCAGAGTCTGCGGACGGCCGCGCAGATGCTGTGGCTCGCGGGGAGCAATCCCGTCCGCCGTCAGACCGACGCGCCGACGCTGGCGGACGCGGACCGCGCGCTCGATGCGTATGTGGCGAACTACATGAAGACCGGGGACGCCAACAACATCCTGTATGCGCTCGAGGCGTCACGCGATTACGATCCTGGTCCCGGCCTCGAGAAGATCACGGCGCCGCTCGTGGCGATCAATACCGCCGACGACATCATCAATCCGCCGGAGCTGCAGATCCTCGAACGGGAGATCAAGCGGGTCTCGAAAGGGCGCGCGATCGTCCTGCCATTGAGCGATCGCACGGCTGGTCACGGCACCCACACGATGGCGGCCGTCTGGAAGGAGCACCTGGTGGCGCTGCTGGCGG
>JBBECO010000252.1:0-6500 GCA_040881785.1 Vicinamibacterales bacterium | reverse complement strand
CTACTGCGATCCGCCGCCGATCCGCTTGCCCTCGGCGTCGTAGGTCTCGATGGTACCGAACGCCTTCAGCACGCTCTCGCTGGCCGGATCCCCCACCGCAACGATCTGCAGCTTCGCGGGGTCGAGGTACTTCCGGGCCGCCGCCTGCACCTGCGCCTGCGTCACGGCGGCGATGCGCGCCGGGTACTTGTCCCAGTAGTCGGCGGGCAGTCCGTAGCGCCAGCTGGTGACGTAGTAGCCGATCATCTGCTGCGGGCTCTCGAGCGACAGCGCGAAGCTCCCGACCATGGATCGCTTGTGGTCGGCGAACTCCTTCTCGGAGACGGGCTGGTCGCGCAGCTTCGTCACTTCCGCGAGCAGATCGCGCAGCGCGTCGCCGGTCACTTCCGACCGCACCTGCGTCGAGGCCTGCCAGGCGCCGCGCCAGCTCGGCGCGCTCACGTTGCTGTAAGCGCCGTACGTGTAGCCCTTCTCTTCGCGGAGGACCATGAACAGCCGGCCCGTCGGGCCGCCGCCGATGACCTTGTTCATCACACTGACGACGTCGTATGCAGGGTCGGTGCGCGAGATGGCGGGCGCGCCGACGATCAGGTTGGTCTGCACCGAATTGGGTCGCGCCACGAAGGAGACCTTCGGCGCGCCCGGCGCCGGAGGCTCGGTGGTGGACGGCTCGGCCACGCCGGCCTTCTTCCAGCCGCTCAGCTTCGCTTCGACGAGCGTGCGTGCCTGCGCGAGCGAAATGTCACCCGAGATCGCCAGCGCCGCGTGATCCGGCACGTAGCGCGTGCGGTGGAACTCCACGAGCGCGTCCCGCGAGACCTTCTTGAGACCCTCCGGCGTGATCGAGATGCGGCCCGCCGGATGGCTGCCATACATGATCCGCGAGAAGAGCTCGCTGCCGAGGAAGCCGGGGTTGGTGCGCTGCTGGATGAGACCGGCCTGCGTCCGCTGCCTGTACCGTCCCAGTTCCTCCTCCGCGAACGCCGGGTTCAACAGCACGTCCGCGAAGATGTCGAACAGCGTCTCGGCGTGCTCGGTCAGGGCCGAGCCCGAGACCGTCGCTTCGGTGGACGACATGCCGGCCGACACGCCGACCGAGGCCGCGATGGTTTCGAGCTGTTCGGAGAGCTGCGGCGACGTCCGGCTCGTCGTGCCCTCGCGCATCATCGTCGCGGTGACGCCGGCCAGCCCTGGCACGTCGGCCGGATCGTAGTAGCCGCCCGCCCCGGGGATCATGAGCTGGAAGGTCACGCGCGGGACGCGCCGGTCTTCCAGGACCATGAGGTGCAGTCCGTTGGCGAGCGTCGCCGTCTGCGGGCGCGGCAGTTTGACCTGGAGCACGTCGGTCGATACCGGCGCGCGCCCCTTCTGGACGACCGCCTGGCTCGGCGGCGGCTGCTGCTGTCCGGGCGCCTGGGCCGCCTGGAGATTGAGCAGTGCTGCGCTGGACAGCACCGCGGAGACCGCGACTGACGTGAGGATGTTACGCATTACCGGCCTCCCTCGCTGGCGGCCTTGGCCTTGGGATTGGTGATGAGCACCGTGCGGTTCTGCGGCGTGAGGTACTGCCGCGCGACCCGCTGGACGTCGGCTGCCGTGACCTTGGCGATCTCGGCGGCGCGCCGGTTGATCAGGTCCGGGTCGTTGTAGAAGAGCGCGTACTCGGACAGCAGGATGGCGCGCGACAGCGAGCTGCCCAGGCTCCCGATGAAACTGCTGCGCGCGGAGGTCCGCGCCTTCTGGATTTCCCAGTCGGCGATCGGCCCGGTCTTGACGCGCTCGATCTCGACCTCGATCGCCTTCTCGATATCCGCCATGGCTTTCCCGGGCGCCGCCATCGCGACGACGCGGAAGAGCCCCGGCCCCCGGCTCATGGACGCAAAGGCCGACGCGTTCGTCGCGACCTGCTTTTCTCGCACGATCTGTTCGTAGAACCGCGAGCTGCGGCCGCCCGACAGCACCGTGCCGAGCACCGACAGCGCGTACTCGTCCGGCGACGGTGCCGGCGGAAGCCGGTACGCCATGTCGAGCCGCGGCAATCGCGCCAGCGGATCTTCGATGGTCTGCCGGCGCTCTTCCTTCTGTGCGGCCTGCGTGATATCCACCGGCGGCGGCGGTTTCTGCGAGGGGATCGCTTCGAAGTACTTCCGCACCTTCGCCAGCGTCTCGTCGGTCTTGACGTCGCCGGCGATGGCCAGCACCGCGTTGTTCGGCGCGTAGTAGGTCTTGAAGAACGCGGCGACGTCCTCGACGGAGGCCGCATTGAGGTCCGCCATCGAGCCGATGACCGAATGCTGATAGGCGTAGTTGTCGTAGGCGAGCTGGTCGAGCGTCTCGAAGGTCTTGCCGTACGGCTGGTTGTCGACGCCGAGCCGGCGCTCTTCCTGCACGGCGTTGCGCTGGTTGTCGAGATTCTCCTGGGTGATCTCGAGCGATCGCATCCGGTCGGCTTCGAGGAACAGCGCGAGATCGAGCTGGTTGGCCGGGAGCGTTTCGAAGTAGTTCGTCCGCTCCTTGTTCGTCGTGCCGTTCATGTTGCCGCCGTTGTTGAAGATCAGCATGAAGTGCTCGCCGGGACCGACGTTCTCGGACCCTTTGAACATCATGTGCTCGAACAGGTGCGCGAAGCCGGTCCGCCCCTTGCGTTCGTCGCGCGAGCCGACGTTGTAGGTGACCGACAGCGAGAACACCGGGGCGACGTGATCTTCCGAGATGAGGACCCGAAGGCCGTTCTTCAGCGTCGTGTCGCTGAAGGTCACCTTCGGGGTCGTCTGCGCGGCCGACAGCACGGTCAGCAGCGAGACGCCAAAGGCGACCGGCCAGAGCCGGCGCAGAACAGGGCGCATGGTGCAACCTCCTGGGGAGTGAGGACGACAGGCCCGCCAGCGAAGGCGGGCGGCCCCATTATGGTCCGAAAGACCCCTTCCGGAATCGCGGGCCGGAGATCCGAATCATCGAGGGCTGCCGGCCTGGCCCGCGTATGTGGCGGATCCGGCTACCGTGAGGATGTTCGATCCGGTACGGTCTGAGCCGCGGCGGTGCCGTGTGCAGCGATGAACGTCGAGGGCAACGACAACAGGCAATTCGCCCTGAACGTGATGCGCTGGCTCGGCGGCGTGCTCGAGCCAGCGCGATAGGGTTACTGTCGGCCGTTCATCAGCTTCTTCACGGCGTCAGCGCGGTTTGACCGCGGCGGCCAGGTTCTCCAGCGCCCAGAGCTCTGATTTCGATTCGCCGAGCGTGAAGGCGACGCGGCGTCCGTCGGGGCTGAATGAGAACCCGCCTGCGCCGGGGCCAGGCAATGCCTGCACTTTCTCGACCTGTTTTCCATCCGGCGTGACCCGCCAGAGCTCGCCCTGCTTCGTGAAGTACACATACCGTCCATCGGAGGACCATGCCACCAATCCGGTGCCCTGGGTTTCTGGCGCGCGGTAGATGTGCCGCGCTTCCCCCCCCGGCAGCCGGCATGATGCTGACCCACGCGACCGGCTTCAATTCGGCGGACCGCGAGGTGAACGCCAGCCACTGACCGTCCGGTGACAGCGCGATCCTCGGAATCCCTGCCGGATTCGGCAGCGCGGCCAGCTCGAGATCCGCGCCGGTCGCGAGATCCCGCCGGAGGATTCTCGTCGAACATGGAACGTCCGCCATGCACCCGCCGCCGAGCGTGTAGAACACGCTGCGTCCGTCGCGCGACCACAGCGCGTGCAGCAGGGTGCCCTTTCCGACGCTCACGACTGGGCTCGTTGCCCCCGTTTCCACGTCCACGCGATGAACCCCGTGTTGGGGCGTTTGCTGCCGCCCGATCACCAGCAGCGACCGGCCGTCCGGGGACCAGACCGGACCGCCGCCAAAGGGTTCGAGCTCCTCGATCGCGGGACGGATCCTGCGCTCGACGCCGCTCGCCAGGTTGAGAATCGAAACGGCTTCCGGCGCGGCGGGATATCCGGCCGTCCCGCGGAAGGAGATGTACGCCAGTGATGCGCCGTCGGGCGACCAGGCCGGCTTCGCGTTGGACCCGGAGAAGTTCGGCTTCGCCGGTGCCGCCGACTGGAACCGCCCTGTCGCAGGATCGATCGACGCGATCTGGATGTCGCTCAGCTGCGAGCTCAGGTGGTAGTACAGGGTGCCGTTCACGAAGCGGATGGGCGTGATCGACCCGAGATCCGGTTTCACGAGCGTGGGACCGCGGCCTGTCTGTCCGTTCGCGATCTCGACGCTCCAGACGCCGTACGATCCCGTCCGGTCGCTCGAAAAGAACACCCGACCGCCGTCAGGTGCCCAGCCAAGAACGTAGTCGTCCGCGGGATGCTGCACGAGCGCGCGTTCGCCGGCGCCATCCGCGCCGACCACGAACAGATCCGCCTTCTTCGAGTCCGGCGAAGCGCTGACCGAATACGCCACGAAGCGGCCGTCCGGAGAAAAGGCCGCCGCCATCCTGCCGGAGTGGTCGCCCACCTCCTTGACAACCCGCACCGCGCCGTCGCTCACCGAAACGATGGCGAGTTGCTCGGTCTCCTTCGGTGAGATGAGCACCAGCACAAACCGGCCGTCTCGCGACCAGTCGAGCGGCTGGAGGTACGAGTCGCCTGCGGACATGACATGCACCAGGCCCGAGCCGTCGACGCCGGCCAGCCGCAGTTCCGATCCTCTCCGCGTGCTCCAGAAGAAGGCGAGCTGCCGGTCATCGGGCGAGAAGATCGAGCATTCGCCAAACTCACCGACCTGCGCGGTCACGGGACTGAGGCTGCCGCTCTTGGTGATGGCGCGTGGCTTTCCCGTGCGCAGGTCCGTGACCGCGATATTGCCGGTGTCCCAGTCGGGATGACTGAGGTAGCGCACATCCGACGACAGGCCGTTGCACCAGTCCAACCCGGGGCCGTCGTAAATGCGCCGAAGTGCGAGCGCCGGCGTTGTCGTCGAGGCGGCTGACGCGTTGAGCGCTGCCAGTTGCGCGCGTGCACTGCCGGCGGCTCCGTCGATGTCGCCGAACTCCCTGACGACGCGCTCGTACGTGGCGCGCGCCTGTCCGTCGCCCAGCTTGCGATAACAGTCCGCCATTCTCAGCAGCGCCGTCGCCGCGGTCGCGCGATCGCCCGCGCCGTGTTTCTGGACGATCGCCTGATACTGCGTGATCGCCGCCGGCAAGTCGCCCGCCACCATCTCCGTATCGATCGCGGCGCGCAGTTCCCCGCACGCCGCAGCCGACTGCCGGGCCTCCAGCCATACGGCCGGTGCCATCAGCGTAACCGCGAGTGTGACGACCCCGAGAGTCTTGATGGACATGTGCATGCTCCTTGCCGTTCACTCTAGGCGCCGAACATCAAGCCCTCACCCAGCCCGCATGGAGATTTGGTCCAGACGCACGGGCTAGCAGCCCGTGGTGAAAGTCCAGCTGCATTCGACGGGCGATGCATCCCCGGAGGCTGCGTTGCTCCTTCTTCAAATACGCTCAGTATTCTCTGTCGTCGCGCCTTGCCTCCGGGGCGCCTCGCCCGTCTCGGTGCGACGCTGGACTTTCACCACGGGCTGCTAGCCGTCGAAGCGATACCCGATGCCCCGGACGCTGCGCAGGAACTGTGGCGCGGACGGCACCGGCTCGATCTTCTTCCGCAAATTGAGGACGTGCGTGTCGACGACGCGGTCGCCGATGTTGGTGTCGTCGCCCCACGCCAGCCGGATCACCTGCTCGCGCGACAGGACACGGCCGCGCGCGCGGATGAGGGCCGACAGCAGGCGGAACTCCTGGGCCGTCGCATCGACCGTACGGCCCGCGCGCCTGATCTCGGCCCGGTCGAAATCGACTTCGCAGTCGCCGAAGCGGTAGACGCTGGCGGCCGGTCCCTCGTGGCGTCGCATGACCGCCTTGATGCGCGCCCGCAACTCTCCGGGGCTGAACGGTTTGGTGACGTAGTCGTCAGCGCCGAATTCCAGGCCCAGGATCCGATCGACCTCCTGGGTTCTGGCGGTCAGCATGATGACGGGCGTGCGGATGCCCGCCGCGCGAAGCCCTCGGCACACCTCGAAGCCGTCCGCCCGCGGCAGCATGACGTCGAGGAGGATGACGTCCCACTGGCCCTCGCGCGCGGCACGCAAGCCGGCGTCGCCGTCCCCCGCGACCTCGACGTGATGGCCCTGCCGGCCCAGGTCCTCCTGCAGACCGAGAGCGATGTCGGGCTCGTCTTCCACGACGAGAATGCGCGCCATCAGACCGCCTCCTCCACAGGCAGCACGATCGTGAACGTGCTGCCGCCGTCCGGTTCGCTCGACACACCGACCGTTCCGCCGTGCGCGACGACGATGTGGCGAACCATGGCGAGGCCGATGCCGGTACCCTTGATGCCCTGGACCCGGCTCGATTCTCCCCGCACGAATTTCTCGAAGATGTCGCGCCGTTCGTGCGCCGGCACGCCGACGCCGTGATCACGGACACTCACACGGGCCGACCTGTTGCCGGCCTCGATGTCGACCGCGACCTCGATCACCCGCCCGTCCCCCGA
>JBBECO010000251.1:3528-12086 GCA_040881785.1 Vicinamibacterales bacterium | reverse complement strand
TCTTCGACGTGGCGAACCATCCGGCGCTGACCTTCAAGTCCAAACGCGTGGAGGGGGTCACCGACGGCCGCTTCAAGCTCGTGGGTGACGTGACGATCCGCGGCAACACGAAGGAAGTGACGCTCGACGTCGACGGGCCGTCTTCCATCGTGAAGGGCCCGCGCGGTGTCCTCACCGGCGCGTCCGCGACCACGCGGATCTCCCGCAAGGAGTTTGGCGTCCTGTGGAACAACCTGATCGAGATGATGCCGGTCGTCGGCGACGAAGTGACCGTCACGGTCGATCTGGAGCTCGGCCGCCCATCGCTGCCCGGTACGACGTCCGGCAACTAGCCTCGCGTCACGGAATCACCGCAAAGGGCGCCAAGGGCGCAGAGACTCTTTGGTTTTCTCTTACCCGAAAAGTCTTTGCGTTCTCTGCGTTCTTTGCGGTGACCCCGTGGCGCCTACCGCAAACGCCCGACCTGAAGGTCGGGCCTACGAGTTCGGTGAACCCGTGGCGGCCCCTAGCGCAGCGTGAAGTTGACCTTCACCGTCAGGATGACGTCCTGTGACCCTGGCGTGAAGCGCCACTGGCGGACGGCCTCGATGCAGGCCTGATCGAAGAACTGGTGCGTGGACGAGAGCACCTTGACCTCGCTCACCGAGCCATCCTTCAGGATGATGGCATCCACCACCACCGAGCCTTCCATGCGCGCCGCGCGCGCCATCGGCGGATAGCGCGGCTCCACTTTCTTCACGAGCCCAGGCCCCTGGCCGGGCGCCACGCGCACGGGACCGGTCTGCGCCGGCTCCGGCGTCGCGACGGGGGCAGGGGGCGCCGGCGGCGGCGCTTCCTTCACAGGCTCCGGTTCGTCGGGCGTGGGATCCGGGCGCGGGACCTTCTTGACCTCCGGCTCCGGCGGCTTCGGCGGCGCCTTGGGCGGCGCCGGCGGCGTGAGGAACTGGACCTTCATCGCCTGCTCGATGGGCGCATCCACGCGGACCGGGTCCGGGCCCCAGTTCGGCATCCGCGCGACCAGCACGACCGCATGCAGCACGAGCGCGCCCACCAACGCGCGCGTGACGAGGCGCCGCTGCGCGGGATCCCTCGACAGCCAGCGCTCCGCCTGTTCCAGCTCGTACCGCTTCCGCTGCTCGCGGCTGAGGCCCGGCTTCATTTCAGCTGCCTCAACCCGTAGGTCTGCAGCTCGGTGCTCGTCGGGATCACGAGGTTCTGGACCCCGGCTTGCCGCAATTCGTCGAAGACATCGGTCATCGCCTGATACGGGGCCTCGAGCGACGTCTGCAGGATCACCGACTTGGTCGGGTTCCGCTGCAGCTTCGGTTCGATATACGCGCGAAGCTGGTCGAGCGCCAGGCTCCGGTTGTCGACCGTCAGCGAGCCGTTGGACGCAATCTCGATCAGGACGGCCGCTTCAGGCTCCGCCGTCAGCGCCGCCTCGTCATGCTTCGGCAGCGAGAACTGGATCCCGCGCGTCACGCTGTAGAACGACGCGACCAGGAAGAAGATGATCAGCAGGAAGGCCACGTCGGCCATCGAGGATGTGGGGATCTCGGCCGGCAGCACACGGCGCGCGATCTTCATGGCTGCCCCTCGCCGCGCGACAGCAGCGTGACGTTCTCGGCCCCCGCCAGCCGCAACTGCTCGAGTACATCGTCGATCACCTTGTACTTCACGCGGCGGTCCGCCTTGATCACGAACGGGTGCAGCCGGTTGGAGGCCGTGACCTCGCGGATGGCGGCGGTCAGTCCCTCGATCCCGTCGACGAGGACGGTGTCTTCCTCGCCGGAAGAGAACCGGAACGTGGGGTCCGCGGTGATCGAGATGATCGCCGATCCCTTCTTGGTCTGGTCCTGCTCGGTCGTCGCCGGCAGCTCCATCTGCGTGCGATCGAGGCTGTAGGCGGTCGTGACCATGAAGAACACGATCAGCAGGAAGGCGATGTCCGCCATGCTCGCGGTGGGGATCCCCGCGTTCAACGGACGCTCGCGGCGATGGACGTGCACTACTGCGCCCCGGCAGGCGCCGACGTGAGCGAGGGGGCCGGCTCCGGCGTGATGCGCTCGTGATCACCGCGGCGCCCTTCGCCGAGCGCCTCGAGCACGACGTTGGCTGCGGACTCCATGTTGCGGACGAGGGTGTTCACGTTGCTGACGAAATAGTTGTAGGCCATCTGCACCGGGATCGCGATGATGAGGCCGGCGGCGGTCGTGATCAGCGCCTGCGAGATCCCGCGCGCGACGGCGGCGGGATTGTTCAGCCCCACGGCGGCCAGCGCCTCGAACGAATTGATCATGCCGGTGACCGTGCCGAGAAACCCGAGCAGCGGCGCGATCATCGCGATCGTGGCGAGCACCGGCAGCCCCTTCTCGAGGACGGCCAGCTCGTGGGCCGAGGCGTCCTGCAGCGCCAGTTCGACTTCGTCTTTCGGCCGCCCGGCGCGGATCAGCCCCGCCTTGACGATGGAGGCGACCGGACCCGGATGCCGGTCGCAGACGGCAATCGCCTGCGGGATGTCACCCGCCAGCAGCGCCTCGCGCAACGCCTTCATCAGCGTCGGTATGCCGGTCGTCGCCTGGCGCAGCGCCCACCACCGCCAGATCATGACCGTCAGGCCGAGAATCGACAGTGCCAGAAGGGGCCACATGACCGGCCCGCCACGTTCTACATAGCTCCACATGAGGTCAGTGTGAGCAAGGCCAATGCCAGAGCTCCGTTGACAAAGCTCAGCCGCGGATCAAACAATCCCTCATGGCCTTCATTCCGGCGCTTGCGTCCGCATCCCTGCTGCTCCTTCAGACGGCCGCGTACGTCCCCGAACGGGTGTACGACACCACGCAGAAGGCGTTCGTGGACTTCGAAGTGATGCTCGCGAGTGCAGCAGAAGCGGACGTCATCTTCGTCGGCGAGATGCACGACGACCCGAACACGCACCGGCTGGAGGCCGCGATCCTCGACGGTCTGCAGCGGAGGAAGAAGACCCCCGTGGTGTCACTCGAGATGTTCGAGCGGGACGTGCAGGGGGCGATCGATGCGTATCTCGCCGGACGCTTCGGTGAGGAGGAAGCCCTCAAGAATGCCCGGCCATGGCCGCGCTACGCGACCGATTACCGGCCGCTCGTCGAGCGGGCGAAGGCGCACGGCTGGCCGGTGATCGCGTCGAACGTGCCGCGCCGGATCGCCCAGGCGGTTGCGAAATCAGGGCGGGAGGCCGTCGACCAGCTCCCGGAAGCGGATCGGGCGTTCGTCGCCCGCGATCTGGAGTGTCCGCTCGACACCTACTTCGAGCGCTTCACCAAGTCGATGGCCAGTCACCCGGCCGGCGATCAGACCCCGGAAGAGCAGCGCGCCGCCATGGAGCGGTACTACTGGTCGCAGTGTGTGAAGGATGAAACGATGGCGGAGGCAATCGCCGCGGCGGTCGAGCGGCAAGCTTTGAAGGGGCCTGCCCTGAGCGAGCGCAGCGCGTCGACGGGCGAGTCGAAGGGGCCTCTGGTCCATTACAACGGCGCCTTCCACAGTGACTTCGGCCTCGGCACCGCCGCGCGCGCCCGGCGCCGCCTCCCCAGCAAGCGCATCGTCATCATCTCGATGCTGCCGGTGGCGGATCTCGACGCGCTGCAGCCCGAAGGTGAGGAGCTGCAGCGCGCCGATTATCTGGTGTTCACCGTCAAATAGCCAACTTCCAACTACACAACTACCAACTGCCAACTACGCAACTCCCAACTTCCAACTTCCAAAAGAGTTTGGGAGTTATTGGGAGTTGGTAGTTGCGTCGTGGGTAGTTGACTCGCGTCTCTACCGATGCGTGATCATGTAGCCCATCTGATTGATGGAGCTGGTCGTCAGCGGTTGATTGTCCCGCCAGTCCGACTCAACGAACCATACCCGGCCCAGTCCGAGCGTGCGGTAGGCCAGCGAAACGGTGCTCGCAGACCAGCCGCCCAGCGGGGTGATATCCGGATACGCCGCCATGTCGAAGCCGCACCCGGATTCCGACAAGGGCGTCGCGGTGAACGGCGCATTCGCCGTCCAGAAGGCATCCGCCCCGTTCAGTTGCACGACCGGGTTGATCTCATCCGTGCACAGGCCGAAGCGCGCGCCGCGCACGACGGGTCCGCCGAACACGTTGTTGTACACGGTCCATGAGTTGCCGAACTCGGTGATCACGACGCCGCCGCCATTGACATAGGCCTGAACCGTCGTCGGGTCGTAGCCGCTGCCCGAACGGGTGATGAGCAGCGCCTGCGTATCGCCGTCCGGCGTGCAGCCGGCCACCACGGTCAGGGTGACGCCAGTCGGGATGAATGCGCTGACGTCCCGATCGGAGGCTCCACAGAGCATCAGGGTCGACCGGAGCGGCAGCGGTTCCGGCATCGGCGCGCAGACCAGATTTCCGCCCGTGTCGAAACCGACGACGAATTGCCGCGCCGGGCAGGCCTGGCCGGCCAGCGCGAGGTTGCCGGGGATGCCCTGCACCCCTGGAGGTCCTGGGGGGCCGTCGGCTCCGGGCGGGCCCGGAGCGCCAGGATCACCCTTCGGCCCGGCCGCGCCGAGCGTCAGGTTGAAGGCATCCGACTGGGTGGTCGACGGTCCCTTCGAGACGACCAGCAGGTACGTGCCCGGAGGGGCGCCGGCGATGGCGTAGTCGGCAATGATCTGCGTCGGGGTCCAGTGTTTGATCGGCAGGTCGATCCCCTGGAGGGTCGCCGTGCCGGTGTCGGCGCCGAAGTTCACGCCGTTGATGACGATCTGGCCGTTCAGAGCATCGCCAGCGGCGCTCGTGATGACCAGTTGAGGGGGAGGATTCTTCGATTGTGCCCGCAGCGCAACGCCGGAACACAGAATAGCCGCGCCCACCAAAACCAAGATGCGTCTCATAGGACACTCCTGAAGTCTGTTCAGTGGGGAGCCGATCTCGACAATACGCCAGGTCAACTCGGCTGTCAAACGGCCAGAATCAGGCCTGAATTTACGTGTTTCCGTGGACGCCTATCTGATCCGTTCCGGTAGCTCAGCAATAATGTAGGCCATGACGGCGATGGCGCCGGACGCCCTGGCCATGTCCATCGGGTCGATCTTGTCCACGGTGTCCGCTGGCGTGTGGTGGATCAGGAAATAATTACCGTCCACTTCGAGTGACATCGCGGGGACCTTGCCGGCCTCGACGCTCGGGCCGATATCGGCGCCGCCGCCCGAGGGCGCAATCCGGTCGGCCTGGATGCCGCGGAGAAGCGTGGCGATCCCCTCGATCTTCGCGCGGGCGGCATCGCTGCCCGTGAACCCAAAGCCTGTCGGGCGGAATACTCCGGAGTCCGACTCCAGCATCAAGACGTGGTTGGCGAGCTGGTCGCGATGGCGGTCCCGGTACGCCGTCCCGCCCCGGAGGCCGTTCTCCTCGTTGGTCCAGAGGACCACGCGCACCGTCCGCCGCGGCCGCAGATTCAGCTTCTTCATGAGCCGCAGCGCTTCCCACGTCACGACGCACCCGCCGCCATCGTCCGTGGAGCCGGTGCCGACGTCCCACGAATCGAAGTGGCCGCCGACGACGACCACTTCGTCCGGGAACTCCCGTCCGCGGATCTCGCCGACGACGTTGAAGGAGTCGGCGTCGGGGAGTGTCTGCGCTTCCATCGTCAGGCGGAGGCGGACGGTGGTGCCGCGGTTCACCATGCGCTGAAGGCGATCGGCGTCCTCGGTCGTGACCGCCGCGGCGGGGATCTTCGGCGCGTTGGGATCGTAGTTGAGCGCGCCCGTATGCGGCGTGCGCAGCCCTGGAGGGCCCACCGAGCGGACGAGCGCGGCCACGGCCCCGAGCGCGGCAGCGCGGGAGGGGCCGGCGCCGCGGTGGCGCACGGTCTCGCCGTAGGTGGTGAAGGGGACGTTGTAAAGAACGATCCTGCCCTTGACCTTCGGCCCCGCGGCGTCCAGCTCCTCGAAGCTCTGGACGACGAGCAGTTCGGCCTCGACGCCGCCCGCGGGGGTGCCGACGCTGTTGCCGAGGCCGAGCATCACGAGCGCGCTCGGGTGCGGCGCCACGATCTCCAGGCTCTCCCGGCCGCGCACCCAGTGCGGGACCTTCACGGGCTCCTTGCGGACGTTTTCGAGGCCGTCCTTTTTCATTTCCGCCACGGCCCAGTCGATGGCCTCCTCGAGGGCTTTGGATCCACTGAGGCGATGGCCGAAGGTGTCGCCGAGCTCGGCGAGGCGCTGCCAGGCGAAGTCGCTGGCGAGCGCTTCGCCCAGCATGCGCGACGCGGCGTCGCGATGCGGATCCAGCCAGGCCGTGGAGCGTGCGGGTTCCTGGCCCGCAGCGACGGCGACGAGACTGAACACACAGACGGCGAGTGGGAGACGAGAGGCCAGTGGCTTGTGCATAGATGGGGAGAATTTAAACACGGATTACACGGATTAGACGGATTCACCAGACCGACGCGAGTCAACCACCAAAGACGCAACTACCAACTCCCAACAACTCCCAAGCTCCTTTGGAAGTTGGGAGTTGCGTGGTTGGAAATTGGAAGAGACCGTGTCATCCGTGTATAAATTCTCTATCCGATGGCCAGCACTCCTCTCCGGATCCACGTGCGCGCGAGTGGCGCCTCGATCGACGTTTCACCGGGCGTGGTGCTGACAGCGGGGCGGGGGACTCAGTGCGAGATCCACCTGGACGATCAGTCGGTCTCCCGGCGGCACTGCACGCTGGAGGCGGTGGACGGAGGGATTCGTGTGACGGACCTCGGGTCCGCCAACGGCACGTTCATCAACGAGCAGGCGGTCGAATCGGGGACGGCGCGGGCCGGGGACGTGATCCGCGTGGGCGCGAGCGCGCTCGACGTGCGCGCGGACGAGACGACCGATGCCGGGATGAGCGCTCAGGCCGTGGGCAGCCACGGCCGCCCGTACGAATCGGTGATCCAGAAACGGTTCGAGCCGACGCGGTTCGACTGGCTCTCGACGGCCGGCGGCGGCGAGCAGCTGGCGCTGCTCGAGCGGGCCCAGCGGCATCTCGCGACGCTGCACCGCGTCTCGGAGCTGCTGGCCGGGGCGCGCGACATCCAGGGGCTGTCGGACGCCGCGCTCCGCGCGATCCTCGAAGTGACCGCTGCCGATCGCGCCGCGCTCGTGCTGCGCCGGAGCGGCGACCCACCCGGTGAAGCGGAGGTGGCGGGCGCGCGCTCGCGCGGCGCCACCGACGTCCCGTTCACGGTGAGCCGGACGCTCGTGGCCGACGTGATCGAGAAGGGCATGTCCACCTTCGCGCACGACGCCAGCGCCGACGAGCGCTTCAGCGACGGACAGAGTGTGATCCAGCAGCAGGTCCGGTCGGTCATGTGCGTGCCGCTGCGGACCACCGATGAGATCCTCGGTGCGCTCTACGTGGACAGCCTGAGCGGCGCCGGCCGGTTCAGCGAAGCGGACCTCGAGTTGCTCTCGGCCATCGGCAACCAGGCGGGCGTCGCGCTCCATCGCGTGCGCCTGCTGAGCGAGCTCGAACGCCTGCTGCTCGACACGATCCGCGCGATCGCCGCGACGATCGACGCGAAGGACGGCTACACCCATCGCCACTCGGAGCGCGTGGCGATGCTCGCACGGCGTCTCGGCCAGGAGCTGCAGTTGAGCAGCGAGGTGCTCGCGACCGTGGAACTCTCGGGGCTGCTGCACGACGTCGGAAAGATCGCCGTGCCCGACGCCATCCTGAACAAGGCCGGGCGGCTGACCGCCGAAGAGTTCGAGGAGATGAAGAAGCATCCCGGTCACGGCGCCAGGATCCTCGCCAACATCCAGAACGCCTCCATCCTGGCCGTGTTGCCCGGCGTGCAGTCGCATCATGAGAAGTGGGACGGCACCGGCTATCCCGAGGGCCTCCAGGGAGAAGCGATTCCGCTCCTCGCGCGGCTGCTGGGCGTCGCCGATGTCTTCGACGCGCTGGCGTCGGCTCGCTCGTACCGCGCCGCGCTGCCGGCGCAGAAGGTGGTGGACATCATCAAGGAAGGGGCCGGCACGCACTTCGAGCCGTCGCTCGCGGAGCTCGTCGTCCGCCTGCACGAACGGGGCGATTTGCTGCCGGAGGGCTGGGACGCATGACGCGACTCGCGGTGCTGCTCTTGTCCGTGTTCTCCGCGGCCTCCCCGAGTACCGAACACCGAATACCGAGTACCGGTCAGGCTGTCGTCCGCTTTCATCACGTCCACTACCGCGTCGGCGATCCATCCGCGGCCATCAGCCATGCGGCGACCGGGCTGAAGGGGGAGCGGGTCATCGTTCAGGGCATTGGCGTGGGCGTCCGCGCCGGCGACGCGTACGTGATCTTCGATCGCCTCGACGAGACGGATCCGCCGTCGATGGAGCAGATACCGGTCGCCGAGGCATATCGGGCGGCCGTGGCGTGGCTCGACGGGCACGGCGTCACTGCCGCGCCGGCTGACGCCGCCTCGCAGCGTCTTCTCGCGGCGCTGCCGGGCGAACGGTATGACCACGTCGCGTTCGCGGCGGCGGACCTGTCGCGGGTCGCGCAGCAGCTGTCGGAGGCCGGCGTCCCGGCGATCCGCCGC
>JBBECO010000251.1:0-3428 GCA_040881785.1 Vicinamibacterales bacterium | reverse complement strand
CGTGAAGGACTTTCTCACCGTCCACGAACGCCTCTTCCATCTCTTCATCGTCGGACGGGATCTGGAGTACTTCGAGCACGTGCATCCGGAGGCGGCGACAGATGGCAGCTTCGTGCTGACGCATCAGATTCCACCCGGCGAGTACATGCTGATTGCCGACTTCCTTCCGCGGGGCGGGACGACGCAGATGGTCCAGCGGGCGTTGATCGTGGGGGGTACGGCGCCGCACGGGCCGCGTGTGGTCGCCACGCACGCCCTAAGGATCACGATGGAGACGGAGGATTTCGCGGCGGGGAAGTACGCCTGCCTGACGTTCACCGTCACCGACGGGAAGACCGGCGCGCCGGTGACCGATCTGGAACCGTATCTCGGGGCCCCGGCGCACATGCTGCTCGTGCGCGCGGACCTGACGGATGCCGTCCACGCGCATCCGGAAGAGATCGCGACCGGGGGGCCGGTGGTGTCGTTCCACCCGCTCGTCCCCGCGGCAGGTGATTACAAACTGTGGGTGCAGTTCCAGCGCGCCGGCCGGGTGATCACCGTGCCGTTTTCGCTTCGAGCAGAACGGTGAGCGTGCAGGGTGCGGCGCCGTCCGTGGTGATGCGCGTGGCGCCCGTGACGTCGATGGGCGTTCTCAGCCAATAGGTCTCCGCGAACCGAGGGTCGAAGCCGCGCAGCCAGAGGAGCGGCTCCTGCGTGCCGTCTGCGTGGGTGATGGTGACGCGAAGGTTCGCGCCTTTCTCCAGTGCTGGCTTTACCCCGACGAGCCGTCCAGCCGGCAGGGTCCGCGCGGCGCAGGGGATGTCCGTTGATGTGACGCCCGAGGCTACGCTGACGCCCACGCCCGACCTGAAGGTCGGGCCTACGGTCGGTGTTGTTCTTGTAGGCCCGACCTTCAGGTCGGGCGATTCAGCGGGTGTACCCGCCGTAGCCTTGGCGGAGGCGGGGGCGCCGCCATCGGCCCACGCCGCGAACAGCGCGACTTCGAACGGCGAAAGGGACGGATCGTTGCTGAAGTCGCCGTAGCCGCGGACGATATGCCACATGGGCATGCGGCGGGTGAGGACCTCTTCGCGGATCGCGCGCGCCCAGGGACGTGCTTCTTCGTACGTCATGAGCGACATCGGCGCGCGGCCGCCCGGAGCATGGCACGACACGCAGCGCGCCTGCACGAGCGGACCGATCTCGCGCTCCCAGGTGACTTTCGTCGAGATGGGATCGTGCGCGCTCAGCGTTGTCGCCGCGATGCCGAGCACCGCGGCCACTACTGCCGAGCCAATGCCGACGTGCGCCCTTCCTGCTTGCACCCTTAGTTCAGCATTCAAAATTCAGCATTCAGCATTGCTACCGGCCACCCGTGGGCGGTCTGGTGAGGACCGTCCCCGGCGCGACGCCGTCGATCGAGTACACGAACGACGTGAACATCATCTCCTCCCACGTCTGATCGCCCCACTTCACGTCGGCCTTCGGGTCCGGGTTGGAGCGGTTGGCGGCCGAGTTGTCGTAGTGGGCCACCGCGCGGATCTTCGTGCCCTTCGGCAGCTTCAGCGGTTCGGCGAAGACGTAGTCGGTCTGCCAGTTGAAGTCGTACTTCGGCACGGCGAGGATCACCTCGGTGCGGCCATCCGGATACGTGGCCGTGTATTCCCAGCTCTTGCCGCGCAGGTGCGTGTGCGGCAGCATCTGCCGGAGCGTGATGTCGGCGGTCGTCGTCATCTCCGCCGCGATCGAATAGTTCGGGGCGCCGGCCGGGATGTGCAGGGTGCCGTTCACCAGCGCACTCATCCGCATCTCGGCCTTCGGCGCTTCTTTCGCCAGGAAGAGGCCGAGCTTCGTGCGATCGGTCGTCTCGGTGCCGTTCGGGGTGTAGTGCATCTGGAGGACGAGTGTCGTGCCGGCGCGCAGGAGGATCGCCTGGCCCGCCTCGAACTCGAGGATGCTGCTGCCGGGCGCAAAGCCGCCGATCATGGCGCCGGTGCCCCGCGGCCGCGGGAAGAGACTCTGCCCGCGGACTCGCGCCGGCGCCGCGTCGGCACCCTCGCCGCCGGACTGGCTGCGCGGAATCCCCATCCCCGGGGCGGACCTGATGCCTGTGGGCCTCGGATCCGGCTTCGGCGTCCGCGCCGACACGATCACGTGGTGCACCACCGAACGGTCGCCGGGCCGCACTTCGAGACCTTCGAGCCACTGGTCTTCCGTGAAGTTCGTCGGGATCTCGAAGTACTCGTATTCGACGAAGCCGTCGGCCGGCACCTTGTAATCGACCGGCAGCTGCAGGATGAGATCCGGCTCGCCGAGCTGCCAGCCGTCCACGAAGGCGGGGGCCGGCGGCAGGTCCCTTGGATCCCCCTCGGGTGCGCCGCCGTTGGCCCACTTGATCAGCGCGTCCTTCTCGGCCGCGGTCAGGCTGCGGTCGTTGGCGAATTTCCCATGCTTTGGGTCGGCGTGCCACGGCGGCATCGTCCCGTCGGCCACCTCGTCGCGGATCGCCTTGGCCCACTTCCGCGACTCGGCGTAAGTCAGCAGCGACATCGGCGCGATCTCGCCGGGACGATGGCAGGTCACGCAGTTGCGGTACAGGATCGGCGCCACATCTTTATTGAAGGTCGGTGTGGCTGCTGTGGGCGCCTGCGAAGCCGGGGCCTGGCCGGGACCGGCGGCTGTGGTGATGACGGCGCCCAGCGCGACAACGGCGGCGCCGAGGCCGAACGATACCTTTCGCTTCATGAACTGCCTTCCAAAATGGAGATCGGGAGGGGTGAACCGGGGCAGGATTCTACCAGATGTCAGTGGTAGGCTCGTAACCCGTGCGCGCGTTCCTCCAGCGGTTGTTCGCCCCTCGCCGCCCCCGGGTGGCCTTCACCTGCTACCTGCGCGAGAACGGGCCCATCGGCTACGAACTGGATCTTTTCGGCGCGGATCCGCGCGAGCGGGCCGACGCGATGATGGCCGGCGGTCTTTCGTGGGCGTGGAAGAGCGGCGCCCGGGAGTGGACCCACCTGACGCGGATCTCGTTGTCGGCGTTCCTGGCCGATCTGCCCGCGGGCGTGCTGCTGATCGCGACCGACGGCGACTTGCCGACGGAACTTTCAGACGGCGGCGTGGCCGGGTGGATCCGCCGCTTCGCGCGCCTCCAGGATGTGCCGCTCGCCGCCGCGATCCAGGTCACGCCGGACCGGCAGCTGCTGTTCGTTCAGCAGCACGCCACCGAAACGGTCAACCGCCTGCTGGACGACTGGGGCCTCGACAAGGGGGCCGCCGCCCGCAAGTCCTACGCCCGCCTCGGCCCCGCCAGCCTCGAGTCGATCGCCGATCGGTTGATGGTGAGCTAGAACGCGCTTCACAAATCGCGACGCGAATGAGCGCCAGCGAATGAGCCACGCGAACGGAGCGCGCCGGCGCAGCGGCGCGCGAGAGAGCGTGTAGGG
>JBBECO010000250.1:0-1935 GCA_040881785.1 Vicinamibacterales bacterium | reverse complement strand
TGAGCGACCGGGGCACACTACAGTGGAGCGAGGACAACACGCGCGTGTTCTTCGGCATCAAGGAACAGGTGCCGGCACCGCCGACGGAGCGGAAGACGACCGACGAAGAAAAAAACGTGGACGTGTGGAACACGGTGGACGAGCGGATCCAGTCGCTGCAGATGATCCGCGCCGAGGCCGACCGCAACTTCACGTTCCGCCAGGCGTTCGACGTGGCGGCCACCCGGTTCGTCAAGCTGTCCGACGAGACGATGCGCGATCTGGACGTCGCGCCGGACGGCACGTGGGCGGTGGGGCGCGACCAGCGCGGCTACATCCACGACAAGAAGCGGCCGGTGGCCGACTTCTATCGCGTCAACACGTCCACAGGCGAGCGGACGCTGATGATCAAGGAGCAGCTCGTGGGCGGGCACACGCACGGCATCTCGCCGCATGGCACGCACTTCCTCTACTGGCGGGACAACCGGTTCCACGCCTACGACCTCAACGCCGGCACGACCAAGACCCTCGGCAACGGGACGGCGGGCAGCTTCATCAACACCGAGGACGATCATCCCGGCACCAGGCCGTCGTTCGGCATCGCCGGCTTCACCAGTGACGGGATGTCCGTCATCGCGCAGCACAAGTACGACTTGTGGGTGATGCCGCTCGACGGATCAGCCCCGAAGAACCTCACCAACGGCGTTGGCGCGAAGGAGGAGATCCGCTTCCGCCACGCGCGCGTGGAGCCGGTCGACCCGACCAAGCCTCGCGCGGCCGGCCCGCGCGGGTCGATCGACCTGTCGAAGCCGCTCACCCTGTCGGCGTACGGCCAGTGGACGAAGAAGTCCGGCCTCTACGAGCTGAAGGATGGCCATCTCGAGCCGCTCGTCTACGAGGATGCCGTGTTCAGCAACCCCGAACGGGCCGCAAAGGCCGACCGCTTCCTGTTCACGCGGCAGACGTTCGTCGAGTTCCCCGACCTCCGCATTTCCGGCCCCGGCTTCCGCGAGTCGAAGAAGATCACCGACGCCAATCCGCAGCAGAAGGACTTCCTGTGGGGCCGCCGGATCCTGTTCGATTACAAGAACAAGGATGGTGTCCGCCTCCAGGGCATCCTGGCCTTGCCGGACGACTACAAGGACGGCGAGAAGCGGCCGATGCTGGTCACCTTCTACGAGAAGAACTCGCAGAACCTGCACCGCTACAGCGCCCCTTCGTATCTCACCGGCATGGGCGCATCGCCGATCGAGGCGGTGAGCCGCGGCTACATCACGATGCTGCCCGACATCCACTTCCGTACCGGTAACTCGCACAGCGACATGCTCGAGGGGGTGGAGGCCGCGACGCGCAAGGTGATCGAGATGGGCTACGTCGATCCGAAGCGGATCGGCATCACCGGCCACAGCTACGGCGGTGAGGGCGCGGCCTTCATCGGCACGCAGTCGAAGATGTTTGCCGCGGTCGGCATGGGCGCCGGCGTGACGGATCTCTTCAACGACTTCAACCAGAACTGGGGATGGTCGTACCAGGTGAACTCCGGCAGCGGCAATACCGGGTTCGACTATTACCTCTATGGCCAGGGGCGCTGGGGCTTCTCGCCGTGGGACAACCCGGAGAAGTACCGCTTCGAATCCGCCCTCGTCCACGCGCACAAGGTGAACGTGCCGTTCCTCATCATGCACGGCACGTCGGACCCGACCGTCGGCTTCGAGAACGGGCTCGCCTTCTACAACGCGCTCCGCTACAACGGCAAGAAAGCGGTGCTGCTGGCGTATCCGAACGAAGGGCACGGCCTGCGCGGCATGGCGAACCGGAAGGACCTCACGGTCCGCTATTTCCAGTTCTTCGATCACTACCTGAAGGACGCGCCGGCCCCGAAGTGGCTCAGCGAGGGTGTGCCGTTCCTCAAGAAAAACCAGGACGACAAGTAGGCCCGACCTGTAGGCCCGACCT
>JBBECO010000249.1:0-12209 GCA_040881785.1 Vicinamibacterales bacterium | reverse complement strand
CGCGCACGGCGCGCCTGCGAGGGGGCGGCGCGGGGCGCAGGGGTCCCCGCAAGCGCCCGAGCCGGGGTGGGGGGGGGGGGGGCGCCCCCCCACGTGAGTTTGCGGTAAAGTCCTTCCATGCAAACGACATCCGGACGGGCCCCGAGCCTCGTCCAGTCTCTGATTCCCGTCGTCGTCCTCATCGGACTGCTGGCGGCGGGCGTCTACCTCTTCGGCGACGGCTCCTCCGGCGGTCCCAATCAGATCGCGCTCATCCTCGCGGCCGCCGTCGGCATCATCATCGGCATCGCCAACGGCTTCACCTGGAAGGAGATCGAAAAGGGCATCGTCCACGGCATCTCGCTGTCGCTCGGCGCTGTCCTGATCCTGCTGGTGGTCGGCTCGCTCATCGGCTCGTGGATCCTCGCCGGCACCGTCCCGACGATGATCTATTACGGCCTGTCGCTGCTCTCCCCGTCCATCTTCTTCGCGGCGGCGTGCGTCATCTGCGCGTTCGTGTCGCTCGCCACCGGCAGCTCCTGGACGACGGCCGGCACCGTCGGCGTGGCGCTGATCGGCATCGCCACCGCGCAGGGGCTCAACCTCGGGCTGGCGGCCGGCGCGGTCATCTCGGGCGCCTACTTCGGCGACAAGATGTCGCCGCTCTCGGATACCACCAACCTGGCGCCGGCGATGGCCGGCACGGACCTCTTCACCCACATCCGCCACATGGTCTGGACCACCACGCCGAGCATCCTGATCGCGCTCGTGCTCTTCGCGATCCTGGGCTTCACCGGCACGGCACCGACCGACACGTCCTCGGTCGCGGGGATCCAGCAGGCGATTGCCGCGCAGTTCAACGTCGGCCTCCATGTGCTGCTGCCTGTCGTCGTCGTGCTCGGGCTCGTCGTCGCCAAGATGCCGGCCTTCCCGGCGCTACTCATCGGCGCGCTCACGGGCTGTGTGTTCGCGATCCTCTTTCAGCAGAACGCCGTCCTCGGCTACGTCGGGCAGAGCGACCTTCCGCGCAGCGTGGCGCTGCTGAAGGGAGCCTGGATGTCGCTGTTCGACGGCTTCAAGCTGGAATCGGGGAACGCCGCGCTCGACGAGCTGCTCTCGCGCGGCGGGATGTCGAGCATGCTCACGACGGTGTGGCTGATCCTGTCGGCGATGATGTTCGGCGCGGTGATGGAAACGACCGGGATGCTGCAGCGGATCGCCGCGACGATCCTCGGCGCCGTCCGGGGCACGGGCAGCCTCATCGCCGCCACGCTGGCGACGTCGGTCGGGATGAACGTGATCGCGTCGGACCAGTACATCGCGATCGTCCTGCCGGGCCGGATGTTCCGCGCGGAATACAAGCGCCGCGGGCTGCATCCGAAGAACCTGTCGCGGTCGCTGGAAGATGCCGGCACGCTGACGTCCGCGCTCGTGCCCTGGAACACGTGTGGCGCGTTCATGGCGCAGACGCTGGGGGTGGCAACGTTCGCCTACGCGCCGTACGCGTTCTTCAACTGGATCAATCCGCTCGTCGCGGCGGCCTATGGCTTCGCGAACTTCACGATCGAGCGGCTGCCGGTATCAGAGATTGAAGCGGAAGACAGTGTCGCCTGAAGGCTGATCGGGACGCCCGCCGGACTTCGGCGCGAAATAGCCGCGGCGGGTCCTGGCGCGCTCTTCCGAGCAAGGGTGCTACCGCCGGCCGGTTCGACGCGCTCGTTAACCCGCGGACAGCTCCCGTGCATGCGTGATCTCGCGTCCGCGAACAGGTCGCACCTGCGACGCCTCGACGGTCACGACAGCTGCGGTTCTGCCATCCAGTGTCGTGAACTCAACCTCGAAGGCCTCGCCGTCACGATATGCGTGGACAACGGTGCCAACGTCGCCGCTCTCCAGTCCGGAGTCCGGCACGGGTGCCGTCAACACGACTCGCTCGAGTTCCTTGATCATCGTTGAGTTCACCCTCACTGAGGATACGCCGTGACCAGCCGCGGCACGTCGCCCCCAGTTTCAACGATCCAGACCGTCCGAATCGCTGCGCTTCGCCCCATCTCCGTGCGCGATGACAGTAGGCCGTCGACTACGTACTTCGTCCCATGACGCGAATCCAGGCGTTGAACCACACAGCCGGAAGCCGCCACGGCTCGCAAAGCCGCCACGAGGGGCAGGGAATCCGACCCAGAGTATCCCAGCGTTTCGAAAAACCTTGCCTTGCCGCCGTTATCCGGGTGCGACCCCTTCAAAAGGTACTCGGCGACCTTTCGTCCCTCAACGACCGCAAGCGCCGAATTCGGAAGTTCCACGATTGTGTGCCACGGTTGAACGGACGTGCTCGTCTGACACGCCGTTCATAGTCCCATGTTGCCACAGCACGGGATTCCCCGGCTGCGACATCCTTCCCTTCTCCGGAGCCCGCGTCAGCGGTTGACGCGGACGACAGCGTCGCCTGAGGGCTAATCGGGACGCCCGCCGGACTTCGGCGAAAAGTAGCCACGGCGGGACCGAACGGTCATCCCGCCCCTGGACACCTTGACCTCGAGCCGGCGGTAGCTGCCGTCAGCCGCGGCGTTCGTGGAGCGAAAGCCGATCAGGTAATAGGATGCGTTCTCGGCGAGGATTCGTCCGGCTTCGCGTCCCGGCGCGTTGTCACCGGTGACGGATCTGGCGCCCGTCTCCCGCGCGACAATCTGCAGGAACTCGCGTTGGTTTTTCCTGGGATCAAATTCGCCGGGCCCCGGCGCGGAAAGGCCATTGACATCGAAGGTGTAGACATTCACGTTGGCCCGCTGGGCCTGTCGAAAGAGGTTCTGCATCCGGCTGAAGATCGTCGCCATCGCGCCGGAAGCGAACGCCGACACGCCGGGTGTGGCAGCCGCCGTCAGGACCCGCGGGTCAAACCGCTCGCCCGGCCCGACGTAGAGCAGAATTTTCCGACGGTTTGGGAGCTCACCGAGCTTTGCGGCAAGCTCCGTCAATGTCAGCAAGGTGGAACTCCCCGGCTGGGGCCTTGACCGGAACTTCTCGATCGCCGCAACCAGGAGCGAGCGGTCGTTCGTGAAGTCCTGTATTGCGGCCGCGTTGTTGACGAACGTGACCGCGGCACGATCGTCGCTGGAAAGACCGTCGATGATCGCCCGTGCGATTTCCTTGGCGGTTCTGACCGCGGCTTCAGGCCGAGCAGAGACAGGCAGCCAAGGGACACGAGGACCGCTCGCCGGACGGAGCGGTTAGAGCGTGACAACCAGAGGCGGGGGGGGACACTTCCGGGTTCCTAGCTTGAGCGCCTGCCGGACCATCATTGAGGGCTTGGTTCCATGAGCGATTCACGACACCAGGTTCTTCGCGCCTTCTCAGCTTCGCTATTCGCAGTCGGTCTCGTCACCTTTGCGACCGCCCCCCTGGCGGCGCAGACGGGAGACGCGCGACCATCGGACTGGGCGCCGACGATAACGATCAAGGCCGGCATCGTTTCATCAACGTTCAAGTCCAAGAATGCCGCTGACAACTTCACCCGGCAGCAGGGCCCCTACGTGGCGCTGGCGCTTGGCGGCCGACAGCAGGGGCGTTTCGAGGTTGCCGCCGAAATAGGCGTCGGGCGAAAAAGGGGCGATCAACAAGCGACCCAGCGGGCGCGAGGACTTCTGGGATTTCTGGTCGGTCGAAGTGCCCATCCTCGCTCGGCTGAACATCGGCAGGGACTCCGAGGGGCTGCGCGGTTTTCTGGTCGCCGGTCCTTCCCTGGACTTCAGGATGAGGAACACAGCGAAGATCGGCACCAATCCTCCACATGACCTCTCGGGCACGACGGCATGGCTGGGTGTGAATGCTGTCGTTGGGGCCGGCGCCGAGGTGCGGCGGTTCAGTGTCGAAGCGAGGTACCACCACGGATTGCGGGGGCTCACTACTGATCCAGACAGTTTCTTGCGCGACCAGCTGTACTCGCGCGCCATTATCGCGGTGGCTGGCTTCTGGTTCTTCTGACGTCGCGAGGGAGCTGATCCTGGCGCGCTCGTCCGAGCAAGGGTGCTACCGCCGGCCGGTTCGACGCGCTCGTTAACCCGCGGACATCTCCCGTGCATGCGCGATCTCGCGTCCGCGAACAGGTCGTACCTGCGACGCCTCTACAGTCACGACGGCTGCGGTCCTGCCATCCAGTGTCGTGAACTCAACCTCGAAGGCCTCGCCGTCACGATAGGCGTGCACAACGGTGCCAACGTCGCCGCTCTCCAGCCCCGCGTCAGGCGCCGGTGCCGTCAACACGACTCGCCGCGGCCCGCGAAAGGCCTCCGCAGCCACGAATTCACCGCGGAGCGCGCTGAGGACGCTGAGTTCGAAACGTCTTCTTGAAAAACAAAAGAGTGCTCTGCGCCCTCGTAGTCCTCGGCGGTGAGTCGTGAAGTCAGAGGTTGAAGCGGAAGACAGTGTCGCCTGAGGCGACGGCGATGGCGCCGTCCGGGCCGAACGCGAGGCCTACGAGCCCGCCCGACGCAATGAGGAGTTCGGGCCCGCTGCCCTCGTCGGCGAACCGGTACAGGCCGCCGACGCCGGCAATCGAGTCGGCCACGTACAGCCGTCCCTGCTCATCGAACGCCAGCCCCTGCGGACGGCCGAAGCCTTCGTAGAAGACATCCACGACGCCGGACGGCGAGATGCGGTAGACACTGTCGCGCGTGTCGAGTGTCGGTCCGGTCACGAACAGCGAGCCATCGGGTCCGAAGGCCAGATGGAACGCGGCGATGCTCGGCGGCACCGACGCGAACGTCGTCGCACGGCCGTCCTCGACCCGCAGGATCGATCCGGCGCGATCCCCCACGAACAGCACGCCGCTGGCGTCGAACGCGATCCCGCACGCGACGCCAAGGTCCGTCGCCACGACCTCCGCGGATCCGTCGGCGCCGATCCGGTAGACGCTGCCGTCGAAGCGGCTGGACACGTGCAGCTGTCCTTCCACATCGAACGCCAGCGACGTCGGATTGGGCAGATTCGTGACGAACGGCTCGCGCGAGCCGTCGGGCCGGACGATGTAGATCGAGACGGGTGCCTGCTGGCCGCGGGAGCCGCTGAAGGTGACGAAGAGGTTGCCGTCCCGGTCGAACGCGGGATTGTCGACCTGGTGCAGCCCGGTGGCGAGCGGCGCGCCGATCTGCACGAGCGCCGACTCCCCCGGCACACTCTCGAGGCGGACGGGGGTGCTGCCGCCGTCCAGACCGGGCGGGACGCAGACTTTCAGCTCACGGCTCGAGCCGGTGACGATGCGCGCGGGCACGCCGCCGATCCGGACGTCCGGCAGCGGCTCCACCGTGAAGCCGTCGCCGGAGATGGTGAGCCAGCCCCCCTCGACGCCCCAGAGCGGACGGACTCCCGTAATCCGGGACGACGTGAGGGATGACATCTATGCCGTCTTGAACCGTTATGCCGTCTCGACGTTATGCCGTCTTGAACCGTGTTGAACCCGCCTTCGCCCGACTCCGCTCTTCGAGCTTCGTCGAGGCTTCGGCGGGGCAGGCCTGCCAAGGCCGTCAGCTTTCGTCCAGCTCCATGTTCCAGTAGAAGTAGTCGCGCCAGCCTTCGGGCGCGTTCTTCATACCCACGGTGATCCGGATGGCGGGGGCTTTGTCGGGGCGACGGGGCATGCGGGTCAGGTGCATGCCGGCTCCGGCCGGCGTCCGCCCACCCTTCTTCCGATTGCAGGCGACGCAGCAGGTGACGATGTTCTCCCAGTCTTTCCGGCCGCCCTGGGCGACCGGCACCACATGATCGAACGTCAGTTCCGCCGTCGGGTGTACCTTGCCGCAGTACTGGCACGAGTGGTCGTCGCGCGCGTAGATATTCGCGCGGGAAAACGGGACGTAATTGATGTTGCGCTTGATCTTGATATAGCGCAGCAGCCGGATGACCGAGGGAAGCTTGAAGCTGAAGGAGACCGACCGGACCTCCCGGTCGTTGTACACACTGATGACCTCGACCTTCCCCTGGCACCAAAGCGTAATCGCCTTCTGCCAGTGGACGACCTTGAGGGGCTCGTACGTGGCGTTAAGCAGCAGTGTTTGCTCCATAAAGCCTGAGTCATTCTAGCCGATAATCCGCTCGAAGCCCATGCGTGTCCTTCTAATGGTGGTTCTCGTCGCGTCTTCGGCCTGCGCCACGGCGGGCGGGACGCCCCGTCCCTTTCCGCGCCCTGGCGGCCATGGAGCCGAGCCGCCGACGGCCTCCCTTCCGAACGGCGGGACGGGCCCGACGGGCACGCCGCTGCTCCGCACGGACGGCTACCAGGTCAGTGGGACCGCCTTGTCGCTGCGCGGAACGCCCTACCGGAACGGCGGAGCAGATCCGAGCGGCTTCGACTGCAGCGGGTTCGTGCGCTACGTCTTCGCGCAGCACGGCATGGCGGTGCCGCGGACGGTCGAGGAGCAGTTCCGTGCCGGCGGCAGCGTGGCGCCGACGGATCTTCGCGCGGGGGATCTCGTGTTCTTCACGACGACGGCGCCCGGCGCGTCGCATGTCGGGATCGTGGTCGGCGGGGATTCGTTCGTCCACGCCCCGTCGTCGAGCGGCGTGGTGCGCGTGGAGAGACTCGGATCAGGCTATTGGGCGTCGCGTTTCCTCGGCGCGCGCCGCCTCCTCTAATTCCTGCTTTTGCGACCCCACTCTTCCCGCACGCCTGTTACGCCGCCCCTGTCAGCCGCCGCGAGCGGTCGCCGGTGAACTGGCGGATGTGCAGGTCGTTCTCCGTATACACCACGGGCTGCGACGGGGTCTTGAGCGGCTCCACCCGGACACACGGGTCCGACGCGGGAAGATCCACCGTCTCCATGTAACGCTGCGGGAACGACGGGAAGTTTCTGAAGGTCGTCCCGACCACGCCGCCGTACATCTCCGTCAATCCGGCGAAGTCGTACTTGAGGAACTCGTAGAGCGAGGGATCCGGGTCCGTCGTCAGGTAGTTCTGCACCATCTCGGCGACGTCGTCATAGAACATCGGGCCGTGCGTGCGATACGAATGGCTGCCGTCCGCGTTCTCGAGCGCGCGGATGCCGGTGGCCTTGGGATCGATGTGATACAGCTCGTGCACGATGGTGTCGAGCTTGGCGATCCAGGGCTCCGTCTGCGGATAGAGGTCGGCCTTGCGCAAGCCGGTCATCGTCTGGTCGCTGAAGCGCGGCAGCACGAACGAAATCAGGTAGTTGATCTCGGTCGCGCCGACGCGCACCTGCGGTGACTTGGTGATGAACCAGGGAGAGCGCCGCGTGAGCTGACCCGTCTCCCGATCCTTCCAGAAGAAATAGCCCGGCTCGCTTTCCGGCAGCGTCAGGCAATGACAGGTGGCGAAGGCCCCCTCAGCTCCCGAGCGTCCGAAACGCGCGAAGACAATGACCTTCTCGAGGTCGATGAATGACAGGCGCGGCGTACGCGCCACGACGTCCTTCATCAGCAGCGCAATGCGCTCTGTGTAATTGATCATGCCGACACTCACGCCTGGCGGAGACACGGGAGGTCTGCCGACAAGCGTCCTTGTCGCTTCAGTTGGGAGCTGTAAGGCTGAAACGTAGGCCTACTCTAAAGAGTTGCGGCTCAACGTGTCAAGGTGAGCAGAAAAGAAACATACGGCTGGGTTCTGCCGGAAAACCGGCAGTGCTAACGGTCTCCGCCGCCACGGCCGCCGGGCTTTTTTGGAGGCGGAACGGGCTCTCCGGGCAGCACCGACGGCGCGCCGGCCGGTGGAAGCTCGGGGACGGGTTCGAGTCCCGGCAGGACGAGCGGTTCCGACGAGACCGGGGGCACGGTCACGATCACCGGAGGCGGCTCCACGGCGCCCATGCGCCGCATGACCATCTGCTGGCGCCGCCGCAGGCGGGCCGTCGGCGACCCCGGATTCATGACGCGGGGATTGGCGATCGCCGCCGCGAGCAGGGCGCCTTCTGACGCGGTGAGCTGCGAGGCCGGTTTGCGGAAGTACGTCCGGGCCGCCGCCTCGGCGCCGTAGATGCCGTTCCCCCACTCGATGACATTCAGATAGATCTCGAGGATCCGCTGCTTGGAGAGCTCCGCCTCCAACCGGCGCGCGATGAGCAGCTCGCGCAGCTTGCGCACGGGATTCTTCGACGGAGACAGGTACAGGTTCTTGGCGAGCTGCTGCGTGATGGTGCTCGCTCCGCGCGCGAACTCGCCGCGCTCGAGGTTCACCTCCATCGACTCCTTGATCTGCTGATAGTCGAGGCCGTCGTGCTGCCAGAAGGCGTCGTCTTCGGTGACGAGGACCGCGCGTACCAGCTGCGGAGAAATGCGGCCGTAGCTCACCCACCGCTGCACGCGCCGCGGCTCCTCCCCCCGCGCGCGCGCCTCGCGCGCGCGCAGTTCCATGAAGGCGGACGTCTCGGGGTTCGCCGTCCGCAGCGGCCTGACATCCGGCGTCGTCAGGTAGATGTAGGCGCCGCACGCGAACAGGACCGCGGGAATCGCGACCAGGATGCGTAACAGTGTCCGCGCGAGCCTGCGCATAACTGGATTATCGCACCCTCATCGTCAGTGCTATCCCTCCACGATGATGCGGATCGAGTCGCCGGCGCGCGGCGGCTGGTTCGGCTCGTAGTTGTTCATGATCGCCAGCGTCGAGGGCTTCACGAGGTTGCCCGAACGCGCCGCGAGCGCCTGCCAGGTATCACCCCTGCGGGCGGTGTAGATGTCGATGCGATTCGGACGGATCCGCGAGGCCTCGGCCTGGCTCAGCTCCCGGAACGACCGGATGCTCGACACGAACTGCGGCTGCACACCCTGGAACTGGTTGGGCGGGGCGATCCCGGCGAACATGTATACGGTGCGGTTGTGCACGATGTGCGCGGCGACGGTGACCACGTTGCCGAGCCCCTGCATCGCCCCCTGGTAGGTCCCGACATAGGCATCCAGGCCGTTCACCGAGGCGCGTTCCCCCTCGAGCTGCTGGAAGCCGGCGTTGGCCATGGACCCCTGTGCGATCTGCTGAATCGACCCGCTGGCCTTGGGTACGAGCGTGAGGAGCATGTAGTGGTCGCGATTCGGCGCCTTGGCGACGACCTGCGACGCGCTGTTCTGGATCTCCCATCCCTGTGGAAACGCGAGCGCGAGCCGCAGCACGGGGTGGAGGAACTGGTTGCCCCTGACGATCCCGTCGGCGGGACTATCGCCGAAGATGATGCCGTCCACCATGCGCTCATAGGCGCGCTCGTCGGTTTTCTGACCCGAGGTGCCGACGGGCAGCGGGTTCTCCTTGACGTAGGCCAGCAACCGCTGGACGCGGTCGGCCGGCGCCGGATGCGTCGCGAGGAAGTTCGGCACGCCGCGGTTGCTGCCGCTCGCTTCGTCCAGCCGTTGAAGGGTCCGGAGCATGCCGGCGACGCCGCGGGGATCCCAGCCCGTCTTCGCGGTGTACTGCGCGCCGAGACGATCGGCCTGCAGCTCGTCGTCGCGGCCGTGCTTGAGGAACATCACGCCAAGCGCGGTTTCGGCGAGCCCCTGGAGCGGACGCGTTTCCGGCACGAAGATACTGAGCAGCGTCAGGCCGAGGCCCGTGCTCGTCGCCTTCGTGTACTGCTGCGCGGCGTGCCGTGCCGTCACGTGACCGATCTCGTGGCCGAGCACGCCGGCGAGCTGCGCTTCGTCGTTGAGGAACGCCAGAATCCCGCGCGTGAGATAGATGTATCCGCCCGGGAGCGCGAAGGCGTTGACCGCCGGCTCGTCCACGACCGTGAAATGCCACGGCAGGTTCGGGCGCTCGGAGGCCCGCGCGAGACGCATGCCGATGTTCGACACGTAACGCTGCAGTTCGGCGTCATCGTAGACGCCCATCTCCTGCTTCACCTGCGGGTCCATCTCCTGCCCGAGCTGGACCTCCTGGGCCTCGCTCATGAGCGAGAACTCTTTCTTGCCGGAGACCGGATTGGTGGCACACGCCACCAGCGTGGCGGCGAGCGCTGCACTGACAGCGCTGAGAGCGAGGCGGCGGAGCGGGGCGCAGGGGCCCCCGCGAGACGTCGCGCTAGGCGGGGTGCAGGGGACCCCGCCGTTGAAAATGAAGCGTGGCTGACGCAGTCGCAGGAACATGAACCTACTCCTCGGCGCGCGTTGAATCGCTGAGCGCACCCCGCGGCAAGGGGTGCAACGGCTGTGCCCGGCAACGGCCGGGTTAGGACCTGGGCAGGAGGGAGGTGAAGGCGGACAGGAACGTGTCGACGTTCTGAAGGGACGAGCCGTCGCCCATAAGGCCGACGCGCCAGATGCGCCCGGCGAGCGGACCGAGCCCGGCGCCGATCTCGATATCGAAGAGCTGCAGGAGATCGCGTCGGACAGCCGCCTCATCGACGCCAACCGGCACGCGGACGGCGTTCAGGGTCCAGAGCCGTTCTCCCTCTGGCGGCAGAAGTTCCAGCCCGAGCTTCGCGAGGCCAACGGTCAGCGCCCGGTGACTGGCGAGGTGGCGGGTGTGCCGCGCCTCGAGTCCTTCGTCCTCGACCGCCGTCAGCGCTTCCCTGAGCGCAAGCACGAGCGGGGACGAGATCGTGTGGTGGTACTTGCGGCCGATCCAGTACGCCTCGAGGAGCGAGAGATCCAGATAGAAGCTGCGGCACGCCGCGCGGCCCGCAGCCGCCTCGGGTGAGAACGTGATCGGCGACAACCCTGACGGCGCACCGAGACCCTTCTGCGCGCAGCTGTAACACACCGAGGGCCCCCAGCGGCCTGTGTCGAGCGGCATGCCGCCGAACGACGTCACCGCGTCAGCGATGAAGAGCGCGCCGTGCTCCGCCGCGAGGCTCGCGATCGCGTCGATGGGATTCAGCACGCCGGTGGATGTCTCGGCATGGACGGCCGCCACCAGGTCCGCGCCGTCCTGTCGGAGCGCCTCCGCGACGCGCTGCGGGTCGCACGCGCGCCCCCATTCGACGTCCAGACGATGGACGTCAGCGCCGTACCGCTCGAGCATCTGCGCGAGACGGTCACCGAAATACCCCGTGACGACGACGAGCGCCCGCGCACCGGGCCGCGTCACGTTGGCGACCGCCGCTTCCATCGCCGCGGTGCCGGTGCCCGAGATCGCCAGCGTCACCGCGCCCTCGCGCGCGTGGAACAGACGCGCCAGACGCACCCGGATGTCGTCCATCGCCTCGAGGACGTACGGATCGAGATGACTGAGCACAGGGGACGCCAGGGCGCGCATGACGCGTGCGCTGACGGGGCTCGGTCCCGGACCCAGGAGAAGCCGTGCTGGAACGCTCACAGGAACTCGCGCATCGGTTCGAGGGTTGCACGGATCGTGCGCACGGCGTCGGGCGGTGCGGGCGTGAGCGGCGCGCGCGGCGGCCCCCCGATGTAACCCGCGGCGTCGAGCGCGGCCTTGAGTCCCGGCACGCCGAACCCGCTCGTCACGGCCGTCGCGATCGGCAGGATCCGCCGCTGCAGTTCGCGCGCCTCGTCGTGCGCGCCCCGCTGAAAGGCATCGAAGAGTGCCACGCACGCACGCGGCACGATGCAGGCCGCCGCGAGGATGGCTCCCCGGGCCCCGAGGCAGAGCGCGGCGTAGACGCCAGGGGCCGAGCCCGCCAGCACGGTGAAGGTCTCGCCGCGCGCGGCGTCCACGTAGGCGGCGATCTGCGCCGCGTCCGTGCTGGTTTCCTTGATCCCGGCGATGTTGGGATGGCGCGCGAGCGCGCCTACGGTGTCGGGTGTGAGCGTGAGCCCCGTCACCGCCGGGTAATTGTACAGAAGCACCGGCACGCTGACCGCGTCGGCGACGGCCGTGTAATGCGCCACGAAGGCGTCACGCGTCATGCGAGGCTTGAAGTACGAGGGGGTGCGGACGAGGACGGCGTCGGCGCCGAGAGCCGCCGCCCGTTGCGAGGCGGCGATGGTGGCACGGGTGCTCTCGCGGCCCGTGCCGGCGATCAGGAGCCGGTCGCGGGGCACGACCGTGCGTGCCCCCGCGATCACGGCGTCGGACTCCGACTCGTCGAGGAGCGGCGCCTCGCCGTTCGAGCCGAGGGCGACCACGCCCCGCACGCCCGTCCCGAGCCACCGCGCCAGGTTCGACTGGAGAGCCCGTGCATCCACGTCCCCCCGCTCGTCGAACGGTGTCGCGATCGGGGGGAACACGCCGGATAGGTCCACGAAGTCTGCTACCTCTCACACAAATCGCTCGTCCAGTCGTGCGAGCGAGCGCCGCGAGCGAGCCACGCGACCGGAGCGAGCCGGCGAAGCGGCGA
>JBBECO010000248.1:0-12212 GCA_040881785.1 Vicinamibacterales bacterium | reverse complement strand
GCCGAGTCCACGAGGAGCGCGTTCGGCCGCGCCGTCCAGCGGCCGTCCTGTTCGTTGCTGAAATGCGCGAGGTTGCCTGGCGCGACAAGCGGCGCGCCGTCCGGATGGGTTCGGTCGGTCTCCCATCCTGCGATCCAATCGAACACCAGCTTCGACACGTTCGTGTTGCTGCACACGACAACGAAGACGGGCGGCGTCTGGCCCTTGGACCTCGCGTCGGCGTTCGCCTCCCACAGCTCGAACGATTTGCGATAGTGACCGTAGAGACTGTGGAGCGCGCCCTCGAGCTCCGCCGGCAGCTTCGGGGGACCGGTGATCGCGTCGGTCTTGCGCCCCTTGCTCGGCAGATCCTCACGGATGGCCTGCCAGAGGCTGCGGTAGGTCGGTGACTCTCCCATCATCCGGTTGTCGGCGACCGGGACGCGCGGGATCTTGACGATGCCGGCTTCGATCGCGTCAATGAGGGAGAAGTCCGAGACGACCCAGGGAAAGAGCGTGCCTTCGGGATGGCCGGAGCCGGCGAGGAAGAACGGCGTCGCCGAGAGATCGTAGACGGTGCGGATGCCAAGCTTCCTCTGGACGGCTTCGAGGCCTGAGCTCCAGACGCGGGCGTCCTCGGCGCGGCGCTTCGCCTCGGCGCGCTCGTCTTTCTCCAATTCGCGTGGGGCCCCACCCCCACGCGCTGCCCCTGCGCCGCTCGAAGACTCGCTGCTCGGGGCGGCCGCAGGCGCTGGCGCGCTCTTGTCGAGGCGTTCGGCTGACCAGTAGCAATGATGCGCCTCGTCGTTGATCACGACGAGGTTCTTCTTGCCGGCGAGGTCGCGCGCGACGCGCCGGACCATCTGATCGGGCGTTTCCCTGAAGGGATTCTGCTCCTCCGGTCCGAGGCCCTGGCCGGCGCTGCCAGACCGAAGGATGTTCTTCGTCAGTCTCGCAGCATCACCGCGCTCGCGCAGCAGAAACGCGTGGTAGTTCGTGATGGCGATCCGAGCCTGACCCAAGCGCTCACGCAGCTCGGCCGGCAGGACGTCGAGCTGACGGTAATAGTTGCCGGGATCGCTCGGCAGCAGCACGCGCAGGCGGTCTCGGATTGTGATGCCGGGCGTGACGATCAGAAACGTGTCGCTGAAGCGTGCGTCCTGCCGGTTGTCGAGCTTATTGAGCGCCTGCCAGGCGATGAGCATCGCCATCACGACCGTCTTGCCGCTTCCAGTCGCCATCTTCATTGCGATCCGCGGCAGACCGGCGTTGTAAGTCGCGTTGTGTTCGGTCAGAAAGTTCTGGATCCAGGCGTCGCCGTACTTCGCCGCGACCTCCGTGATGTAGATCGCCGTCTCGACCGCCTCGCGCTGGCAGAAGAACAGCTTGCGATAACGGTCGGAATCGTTCCAGTATTCGAGCAGCCGCCTCGTGGTGCTCGTGACAGACACGTACCCGCCCGCACGCCACTGGTCGACGCGCTCACGGATGCGATTTACCTGTGTCGTCTCGGTGATCCGGTCGAGCGTCCACTCGGTTTCAAAGGTCTTCTGCGCGCTCTTCTTCTTCGGGCGCGCGATCGGCATAAAGTACGCGCTCGTGCGGCGCGAGGAGTCGATCGTGCTGGTGATCCCCGCCTCATCGAAGCGCCAGTGCTTTGTCGGCGCCGCGTAGGGCCCGTTGAGGATGGGGTTTTCGATGGTGGCGGCCATGGGCTATTCGGTTGTGGTCCTGCGGACGTTTGCGAATACTGGCACAAACAGCTTGGGAATGCGGTGTGAAAGCAAATGCCGGGGCGGCAGTCCGACGCGCGCCTGCTGCGCCTCGAGCGCCGTCTGCCAGCCGGCCTCGTCCCGGGGGCATTCCCGTCCTGATGTGGAGTCGCCCGTGAAGTATACGAACAGGAGACGCGCAGCAACACCTTGCGTCTCCAAGAAGTGCAGGACAGCCAGACGGTTGCAGAATTGGTAGCAGCCGGTCAGCCAGTCGTGGTCCGGCGGGACGCCAAGCGCTCGTTTCGTCACGTCCAGCGCCTCCTGGATCTTCCTCAGGCCGCCTTCGGGCTTGGCGCCGCAGCTCGACTCGATTTCACCGCAGTGCCCCTTCGCCTCGACAAGCAGCCATTCTTCGCGCCCACCGTTACTCACCTTCGCAACCGCATCCCAATTGTGGATGCCTGCGCCCTGCGGCCAGAACTCACGCCAGGCGTTCGTCACAGCCGAATCACGGATGAAGTCGAGCCCCTTCCACTCTTCGTCCAAACGCGTGGCGGCGGTTTGCCGAACCGGAAAGTCGAGCCACTCGACGCGATCCGCGCCAGTAAGTTCGATGATGCGGGCGCTCAGGTAGGCACGATGTCGCCCGAGATACCACAAGAGGTGCCATTCGCTGCCGTAGCCGAAGCCGATTTTGCCCATATCGTCTCATCCCAACTCCAGCACGCTCGCCCGCTCCACATACCGGCACAACGCGTTCGCCAACTGCATCTGTCGCGGCGTGCGGCAGGCCGGCGACAGCAGCTTGGGCGATGCGACCACGATCGCGGCGCAGCGCGCGCGCGAGGTGGCGACGTTCAGGCGATTGAGGCTATAGAGGAACTCCATTCCCCGAGGCGCGTCCTCCGGACCCGACGTCGCCATCGAGTAAATCACCGCCGGCGCCTCCTGGCCCTGGAACTTATCCACGGTGCCGATGGGCACGCCGCGTGCGCCGAGACGCTCGGTCAGCCGGTTCACCTGCGCGTTGTAGGGTGCGACGATGCGCAAGTCGGCCGGCGTGAGCGGACAAGACACCCCCTCGGCGTCATCCCATTCCGCGCCCGCCATCAACAGGCGATCGACGATGGCGGCGACGGTGTCCACTTCCTCCAGCGAGGCGTTCTGGTTCCCGTCGTGCGCGACGGGACACCACCAGAGGCCCGCCCCGTCGAAACCCTGAGTTCCGACCAGGCGCTGGCGCTCGAGACCGGCACGCGGCTCCAGCTTCCCCTCGTAGAACAGCTCCGACGTGAAGGCACAGATCTCCGGATGCAGCCGCCACGTCGTCGGCAGAAACAGCCCGCGACCAGGTGGCATCGTCCTGTCACCGCCGAGGACGTGATCGAGCGCTGACACGTCGACGCCGTCGGGATGGCTGCCCTTCTGGGGCTGCTCGAGCTGCTGCGGATCACCGAGCAGCACCATGCTGGAGGCGGCACCCGAGATCGCGAGCGCGTTCGCCAGCGACATCTGCCCCGCTTCGTCGACGAAAAGGACGTCCACGGCGCCAGCGAACTCGTCCCGCGCCCAGAGCCAACCAGTTCCGCCGAGAATCTGCACCTCGCCCGACTCAATGGCGTCGAGCGCCTTGGGATTGGTATCGAATTCCTCGACGGCGCTGCCCTCGTCGCCGGAGACGTCGTCTGGTTCGCATTTATGGCCCACTAGCAGCGGCGTGCGACGGTTGGACTTCTCTTCACGTTCTTGTTCGAGTACCGCGTCGAGCAGGTTACGGATGACGCGATGACTGACAGCCGTCACGCCCACGCGCTTGCCGGCCGCGGCAAGGGCGCGGATCATCTGCGCGCCGACGTAGGTCTTGCCAGACCCGGGCGGGCCTTGAATCGCCAGTGTGGTTCGATCGAGGTTCTTCGCCAGGCGGACGGCGCAGTCCACCAGGGACTCTCCTCCGGCGGGGGGCGCGAATGTTCCCTTGCGCAGGCGAGGTTGCCGCCGGAACAGGAGATCCGAGCCGCAGCTCTCGGCGTCGGCGCCCTCGCAGAAGCGAAGCAGCGCCTCCTGCTGCGTTCGTGACGGGACGACGTCGCCTTCGAAGACGGCGGACGGGTGGATGTCGGCGGATGCTGGACCTTTCTTGATCTCCACCATCCGAGAGGCACGATCGTGCCTGACGAGGTCACCGAGACGCTCGCCGCCGGGCATCGACAACTTGCCCTTGCGTCCGATTTCGGCATCCTGCTCGGGATATCGGTACCGATCGATGACTGAACCGGTCGGTTTGCCCGACTTCACGTACTTCACGACCTCCACGCGCTCGTCGAAGACCAGCCCCGCAATCGCCTTCGGCTCGTCCAGCAGCTCAGACTCAGGCAGGTCGCGGATCCGGTAATACTCCCACCAGGCGGACTTGTCCTCCCGGCGGTGCCAGTCGATCAGATACGCGAACAGCCAACGCGGGTAGTCCGGATGATTCGGATTCATCGCTTCCGGCGCGAGGTTGGAGAGGATGCGCTCCCGTGCCGCACGCTGTCGTGCCTCGAGCTCGCCGATCCGTTCGCTGGCCTCCCCGTTCGTCAGCGTGGGACGCGGAACGTCGACGCCCTCCAGCAGGAGCGCGGCACGCTGCTCCTCGAGCCAGTCGCGGAGGACAGCGGTCGAGCGGCAGTCGTCCTTGTTGTAGGCCTGTACAGCGGTCTGCGACTCGATCGTCACGGCCGCCGGCACGCTGCTCTCGAGGGCCAGCTCGAGGGCGTGCAGGTGGGCGCTGGCGTCCCGCAGGTCCATTGCGCGAGTGAAGCCGTAGTACTGCTCGAGCTGCTTGATCGAGTAGCTCTCCACGCCAGCGCGCAATGCGTGACGAACCACTTGATGGAGATCGACGAATCGCTCGGCGCGAAGCAGTTCGTCGAGCTCCTCGCCGCGCGTTGCATAACGGCCCATCAGGCGTTTGAAGACCGTCGGCTCGTAGTGCCCGAAGTGGTAGACATGTGCGCCGGGATGGGTCTCGAGCGTCTTCGTGATGCGGTCGATCACAGCCTCGAATGCCGCCCGCTCCTCGAGATCGTTGAACGCCCAGAGCCCCTCGTACGTGGGATGGGCCCAGCCGTCAGCGCCGCTCCGGGCCCATAGGCCAAAGAGATACTCGCGACCCCCTTCGCGCGCGTAGCGTGCACCTTCGAGATCGAGGAACAGATCGCCCGGAGAAGGCTCTGGCAGCCGTGCCAGCCCATGACCCTCTTCGACCGTCAGCAGTTCGTACACCGGAAGTTTCGTCGTGCGCTGCTCGTGCTGGACGCGCGCCTGCTCGCGGATCCGCCCGTACGTGTCGCCCGAACCACGGGACGGCTTGAACGCAACAGGGAGCGGGATCGCCGCGGCGGCGGCAAGCGTCTCGACTCCCTGCGCGACCAACTCTTCGCGATGCAGCCGGCTGATGCCGGCGATGTAGGAGAGGTGGTCATCCCCGCGGCGGCGTGCGTCGCAGACCTCCCACCATCGGCAGATGTCGCAGTGCCCCACGGGCTCTGGGTACGTGGCGGGCCCAGCAAGGCCGCCCGTTCGCTCTACCAGCCCCCGCTGGACGAGCCGGTAATAGGCGCGGAAATCGTCGAGGCGATACGTTGCGACGGTAAACGGCTCGCCAGGTGTGACGACATGGAACCGCTCGGGCGCGGCCCCCTGAAGTCCTTCCAGCATCTCCGCGTACGTGCAGAGCTGAAGGATCGTTCCGCCCTTCGTCTCGGCCGCGAGTTTCATGTCGGCCGGTTCGTACGACCAGCCCCCGAGCGCCGATGGCTTGTCCACCTTCTGAAGGACGTCGGACCTGCCGGCCCACGGCTCGCCGATCAGCGGCGCCTGGACGATCACGTCGGCGCCGGCCCGCATGTGTTGCAGGGTGAGGGCTACGCCGTCGGCAGCCAGCCGCTCGTCCCGCAGGTCAGTAATCTGCAACCCCTGCGAGCGCAGGCAGTCGATGTAGGCGTTCTCATGGGCGATGCCGCGTTCGCGGAGCGACGCCGTTATCAGCGTTACGTACCCCGGCGGTTGCCGGCGTCCCATGGCAACGTCGACATCGAGCGTCGTCAGGTGATCGCACGCGAGATGGTTCGCCAGGTCGGTCGGCGACAGGCTGAGAACGTCGTTGATAAGCTTCACGGCCTAGTCAATCCCGTGGAGTGCGATATCCAAAGTTGCCTGGCAGCACCGGTGTGGATGCTTTCGACAATCCGCCAGCTTGACGACAAATGGATCGGTCACACGTAGCCTTGCCAGCAAACGGCCAAGGCCGACCACGGGGTGCTCGATGAGGGGGCCCAGGGACTTCGAGGGAACGCCGGATTATTGCCACCCCCAGCGAGCAAAGTTAACACGGACTTGGACTTAGCGGCCGATTTCACCATCCGCGTACCGCACACAGGCGCACACGGTCGCGCAGGGACCGGTAACAGCGGAAACAGAGGGTGTGGTCGCGATCCGCGCGGACACGTCCGCGGTACCGGAAACGCGCACGCTGGGAACGGCAGCCGAGACAAAGGTGACGGGACTCGCGGTGGCGCATGGGGAGCCTCCTTGGGCGAATCGTATCGAGACCAGGGGACAGGTCAGGTCATACGCTCAACCTTCGCCCCCGGCGTTCGGGCCGATCACGCCGAGTCAGCGACCGGAACGGTTCCACGCTACGATCAACCGTGTCCTCGACGGTCCAGCCTGGCACTCGCATAGGCCACTACGAGATCCTGGCCGCCATCGGCAAGGGCGGCATGGGCGAAGTCTGGAAGGCTCGTGACACGCGCCTTCGCCGTCTCGTCGCGATCAAGACGCTTCCCGGCGCGCTCGCGCAAGAGCCGGCACGCCTCGCACGGCTGGAGCGCGAAGCGGAAATCCTCGCCACGCTCAACCACCATCACATCGCCACCATCCACGGCCTCGAGCAACTGCATGGCACCAGCTTCCTGGTGATGGAGCTGGTCGAAGGCGACACGCTCGAGGATCGGCTGCTGCGGGGCCCAATCCCCATCGAGGAAGCGCTGACGCTGGCCCTGCAGATCGCGCAGGCCCTGGAAGCCGCGCACGACAAGGGCATCATCCATCGCGATCTCAAACCGGCCAACGTCAAGGTCACGCCAGACAGACGGATCAAGGTGCTCGATTTCGGCATCGCCAAGGCGCTGGCGGCATCGAGCGACGGCGAGACGGAGGTCATGCAGACGGAAACCGGCGTCGTCATCGGGACGCCGGCGTACATGAGCCCGGAACAGGCTCGCGGTGAGACGGTCGGGGTTCCATCGGACATCTGGTCGTTCGGCGCGCTGCTCTACCAGATGCTGACGGCCATCTCCCCATTCACGCGGAAGACCGGCGCCGACACCATCGCCAGCGTGCTCGAGTCGCAACCCGACTACGCCGCGCTGCCTCCGGAGACGCCGCTCCTCATCAGGCGTCTCGTTCAGCGATGCCTCGAAAAAGATGCGTCGCGCCGCCTGCAGCACATGGGCGAGGTGCGCGTCCTCGTGGAAGAAGCGCTGGCGTCGCTCGGCGCGGATCCTCTCGGCGCGTCCGCACCCGCCTCGAAGGGTTGGGGGCCGTGGGTCGCCGTCGGGATCATGGCCGCCACGCTCGCCGGCGTGCTCATCTGGTCCTGGAGCAATCGATCGGCAGCGGACACGACTGTTTCACCTGTTCATGTGTCGATGCCGTTTGAGGGACGTCCCCTGCCGTACCCGTTCGGCACCCGCAACCTCGCGATTTCACTCGATGGGTCGAGTATCGCCATGGTCACGAACCATGGACTTCAGATTCGACGGGTGGACCAGAAGGACGGCGTCATCGTCCCAACCGGAGCTGCCAGCAATCCCTTCTTTTCGCCGGATGGCGAGTGGGTCGGGCTGTTTCTCGCAACCGCGTTGGCCAAAGTGCCGGCGCGAGGCGGGAAGCCCATCACACTTGCCGCTGTGACCGACCGCCCGGCCGGCGGCACCTGGCGCGCGGACGGCACCATCGTTTTTGCCACGTCGGAAGCGCTCTACGAAATTTCGGCAGACGGCGGCGAACCAAAGGTCATCGCACGACCCGACCGCGACCGGAAGGAGACGCTGTATGCCTGGCCGCACTTCCTCCCGGGTGGCGGATCGATCCTGTTCACGGTCGTGTCCGAAGCCGAGACGACGGCGCCACAAACCGTCCTCCTCGACCTGAAGACGCTCGAACGGAAGACGCTGCTGGCAGGCAGTTCAGCGATCCATGTCCCAGGCGGGCAACTGCTGTATATGGCCGATTCGACGCTCACCGCCGTCGGGTTCGACGCCGCGAGCGGTGCGCTCACGGGCAAGCCGGTCTCGTTTCCCGAGCTCGAAATAGCTGTGGCGGAAGACAACGGCGGCGCGACGTTTGCGATCTCCGACACGGGGACCCTCATCTTCACCGCACCCGCGAGGCAGACGCTGCGCACGCTCGAATGGATCGACCGTCACGGCCAACGGGAGGCGCTGCCGTTTGAGGCGCAGAACTACGCCTACGCGATGGTGTCTCCCGACGGTACCCTCGTGGCTGCCGACCGCACGACGAACGGCAATCGCGACATCTGGATCCTGGACCTGAAACGCCTGACGCAGACGCGGCTCACCGACGGACCGACCGAGGACATGCTGCCCGTCTGGAGCGCGGATGGTCAGCGCATCTTCTTCGCCTCGAGACGCAGCGGCAACTTCGATATCTACTCGCAGGCGGCCGATGGCGCGTCGAGTGCCAAACTGGAATTCGCCGGACCGGAGTTCCAGGCCCCGAACGCGCCGACGCCCGACGGCACCCGGCTGATCGTCCTCGACAGGTACAAGGACCTTGCCGTCCTCGATTTCGCCAAACCGGATCGTCTCGAACTGCTCCTCCCGGGGAATTTCGACGACCGCCTGGGGCAGGTGTCCCCCGACGGACGATGGATCGCCTATGAATCCAACGAGTCGGGAAACCAGTTCGAGATCGTGCTGCGCTCCTTCCCCAACGTGCAGGAGCGGCGCGAGACGATCTCGATCAACGGCGGACGGTACCCCCGGTGGGGACCGCGCGGCAGTGACGAGCTCTTTTACCTGCGTCCGGACGGCGCGCTGATGGCCGCGTCGGTCAAGCTCTCGCCGACGCTCGTACTCGGCCCGACGACAAAGCTGTTCGACTGGCAGACGCCGCCCCCGGGCGTTTCAGGACTGCTCTTCGACGTGGCGCCCGACGGCCGGTTCCTGATGACCAGAGCCACATCGTCAGATCCCGAGCGCCGGACGCATGTGTCGCTGGTCCTCAACTGGCTCGCCCGCCTTCGGGATCCCCGCCCGTAGGTGACACATGAAACGCCGATAGGTGGACCAGGACGGCGCCGGCTTCCAGCGCCGCCCCACTGATCGCCGGCGCAACGAGCCGCAGGTCACGCCCCATCCCCACCGCATGGTCCGCATGGACGTCCGCGGCGCACGTGCGCTCCAGGAAGTGCTCGGCGACCTTGGTGAGGAGGTCCGGTGACAGACGCCCGGCCTGAAGGCCGGGCCTACGTGCGACATCCGCGACATCCGCAACATCCCCGACATCAACGACATCCACCGCATCCATCGCGACGCTGCGGACAAGCTTCGGCAGCAGGCGTCGCAGCGTGATCGCGCGGTCGAACAGGTCGAATCCGACGACGGTCCCGTTGATGAGGAAGAGGGCGCCCACCTGGCATGCGGTGGGGCGGAGGGCGTCCACGCACCGCTCGGCGAAGTCGTGATGCCGGATGAAGATCTCCTCCATGGCGCCGGTCGGCGAGTCGGCGCCGAGGCGCTGCGACTTCTCCGCGATGTCGGCCCACACCTCGGCCTGGTCGGAGTGCCGCGTCCCGGAGAACTTCATCGACTCGGTCACCTGGGACATCCGCTTCGCGCGGCCCGCGGCGTATTGCGTCCGCGGCGAGGCGGCAAACGCCCGCGACCGCGCACGCCAGCGGCCGGCCTCGACGCACGACACCGGGATCGTCACGGTCGTGTGCGCCGCCACCAGGATGGTGAGATTGACGACGCGGTTCTGTTTGGCGCCCACCAGTTCTTCGCCGTCCAGGATGAGGACCGGCTTCGCTCCTTTATTAATGACGCGAAGCTCGGGGACGCTCCCCTGCGCCGAGATCTCGGTGATCTCCGTCTGTCCAAGCCCCCCTCGACTAGGCTCGGGGCAGGCCAATGCCTGGTCCAGCGTGAGATAGGACGGCTCCTGCTCGGTCGTTCTGGGACCGACGAGCGGGAACATCGTGATCGCGTCGCACGCGACGGGCGTGCCCAGGGTGACGGACGACAGCGTCTGCGCAATGAGGTCAGGCATGCGCCCATCATGGGGCGTGACCCTGGACAGGGGTGGTCACGGTTCTCGGAGTCCAGCCTCGTGCGAAGCAGTGCTGGGTGCCGGTGCGCGGTGCGCCGTGCGCGGTGCGGTGCTGGGTGCCAGTGCGCGGTGCGGCGTGCGCGGTGCGGTGCTGGGTGCCGGTGCGCGGTGCGGCCAGCCCCTCTCACGCCGTGGCGTGGTCAGATGCCCGCGGCTCGGGCGATGGCGACGAGGAAGTCGCGAAGGGCGGGGATTCCGGGCTGCGCTTCCCGGTGCACCCGTCCGTAATCGAGCAGGGCGTACCCGTGCGCGATGCGGTTGCGCAGGCCGGCGGCCGCACGCAACGCGCTCGCGGTGTCGCGGTCGATCACGCCCCGCTCCGCAAGCACGTCGAAGGCCGATCCCGCATCGTCCGGCTCTCCCCATCCCCCGTCGGCGACCCAGTGCGCGGCGAGATCGATGCACTCCTGGACCGCGAGAAAGAGATAAAAGAGCGAGAGATCCCGGGCTTTCGGATCCGCCAGGAACGTCTCGAGGGGGTTGAGCAGGACGGCCGCCGCATCGTTCAGCCAGCCGCGCGCGCGACCGATCTTGGCCGCGACCAGGTCAGGCCGGACCATGCCGGGCTTCCTCTCGCAGCCGCGCACTCATCACCGCGTGCATCATCCGTGCGGTCGGCGCCCAATCCCACCAGTCGATCATCGCGCGCGCCCGGAACTCGGCCCAGCCGTGAGGGTCGCTGGAGGCCAGCACCAGACCCTCCCGGGCAATCTCGAAGCGGAGCAGCGGCGGCGCCGTGTCCAGCCACACGAGATCGACCGAACGCCCGGCGGCTCGATCGAGCGCCACGCCCAGGTTCGGCAGATCCTCGATTCCAGGCTCCAGCAGCACGCCGATATCGATGTCGCTGTCCGGTTTCAGAGCCCCCTTGACGGCGGATCCGAACAGCACGGCGAGCCGCACACCCGGTGTCTGTTCGAGCACGCGCCGCAGCCTCTCGCGCGAGTCCATGCGCCATTCTATCGCGGCGACACAGACGACCACCGGGGCCGGCGACGAGGAACTGGTTGTCGCTGCCAGAGGGTCAGATCTTGTCCTTTGCAGATCTGATGCCTCGAGTGGACATCGTGGCCGCCGGTCCTTGGAAAAGGACATTCACGCAAGAAACAAGATCTGACCCCGAAAGTCTGCCGAGCGGCGCGGCGATACCACCTCCGCTGCGCTAGTGGATCGTGAACCCGATCCCGATCTGGCCGAAGTTCGCGTCGCCGCCGTCGAATTCCAGGCCAATCCCGTTCCAGAACGGCGTGAGGCTCACATTCCGTCCCATCCGGATGTCCCACCCCATGCCCAGGACGACGCCGATTCCGGTATCGGTGATATCGGCAAAGCTCACCGAACCGAATCCGACCCCGACATTGATGTGGAAGCCCGAGGTAGCCTGGGGATAGAAGCGAAGCCGCGCATCGACGGTTCCAAGTGAGAGCGTGTCGCCGAGCACGGTTTTCGCGAACCCTGTGGTGCCGACGCCGAACAGCAGCCGGTCGTTGATGGTGCCGCCGAGCGACAGTCCCCCGCTCAGCCCGTCGTCGCGACCCACACAGTCACGACACCCGAGCGAGCCGAACCCCAGGCCCGCACTGAACCAGAACCCTTCGCGAGCATGCGGACGACGGGGAGATGGTAAGGGCTGCGCCACGACCGTCTGGACCGGAACAGGTTGGACACGCGGCCGCGTGACAAAGGGTTGGACGACCGCAGGTGGGCCGCTCCCTTGATCCGCCGCAAGAGATTGAAGGAGCGCGATGGCGTCGCTTATCCGCCTCGACCGCTCGTTCAGGCTCGCGGCGTCGGGCAGGCCGCTGGTAGCGGTCGCGGCCCTGTCGATTTTCGCGCGCATGTCCTGCAAGGCGAGGACGAGCCCGTCGTAATCGTTGGGAACGACGGGCGCAGGAACGGCCGGCGGCGGTTCCGGGGGCGCCGATGGAATCGGCCTCAGCTCATGGCTGTTGATCTGCTGGACGATCGACCTCGGAATCCACCCGCCCCGGCGAGAGCCATCCGAATACGTCGCGACGACCCAGTAGTACTCCCCCACCTGCGACACGATCTCCAGCCTCGGCTGCTGTGCGGTCGGGAGGTTACTCGTGGTCTGCGCCAACACCGGCGCGGAAGACGCAA
>JBBECO010000247.1:0-12334 GCA_040881785.1 Vicinamibacterales bacterium | reverse complement strand
GATGCCTCGATAGAAAGAGTTGCGGCGACGAGTTCAGCGATCGATTGCGTCTGGGCCTCCCATCAATGACGAAACCTGACAGGTGCCAGCGAATCACCTCGTCGGTCACCGGCAGGAATCGACGGTTGGGACAGTCAGCGCACTTGATGCGCGGCTTCTCGCCGATGCCACGGACCCATTCGTGTGCGCAGGCGGGTGCATACCCGGCCTTGCCTGTCTTCCGACTCTCGAATCGACGCGGGTAGACATCCTCGCGACCGCGGAACAACGATTCCGCCGAACATCTCGGCTGGGAGGAAAACGCATGGAGTATTTTCGCCAGCAGTCGCTACTTCTTCAACACCGCCGCTATCGTATCCAGCGGCAGGACCAGCTTCAAAGGATCGTCGAGCAGGCGAAGTGCTCCAAACCGTTCGTACCAGGCGGCGGCGCGATCGTCCTTGGCGTCTATCGCCAGGGCCACGCCGCCGACTTGCTCAGCAACTGCGAGAGCCCGCGCGCCGGCCGCAAGAAGCAACTCGCCCCCGAGTCCCTTTCCCTGCATCAATACGGCGACGGCGAGACGTCCCAAGCGAAACACCGGCACCTCGTAACGGCCAAGTCGCTTCGTCACGGCCGCTGGTACATCGGCGAACGCAATCGCGCCCGGACTCATCGTGTAGTAGCCGAGAATCGTCGGTGACGTCGCGACGGAAACGGCGACGAACGTTTTCGCCCCACCGCTCTCGTGATTCTGCCGTGCGTAGCGCTGCAGGTACTCGTTGAGCGCGGAAACGCCGCAGTCGAAGCTGGCCCGATCATGATGCCGCGTTAGCGACTGCTCGATCCAGGCCACGTCCGGCGTCACAGTCGCTTCCGTCGTCTCCTGGCCGCCGCACGCAGCGCAGGCGTCGGCTTCGGCGGATGCTCAAGGAGTTCCATGACGCGGGCGCTGTCGCGTGCCGACAGCAGAATACGTTCGTGACGCGCCACGACTTCCGCGGCAGCGGGTAACGCGGCGCGCATCACGAATGTAGTGAGGTCCAGTCGTTCGTACGCAGCCGCAGCCGCGAGCACTCGCTTCTCCTCGCGAGAGGCGCGCAGTTCGATGCGGTCATCACGTGTGGCGGCGGAGCTTGGCATTTGCCGGTTACCTCGCGAACATATTAGCGTACGGACGACGTACGGACAAGCGGCGATCGGCAACGGACTGGCGGCTGCGCCGGATCGCGCGCGGATCGGCGCAACGGTGAGGTGACTGCCGTTCAGGATGCGGCCTCGAGGCGGCTGTACGCGTCGAGGATGCACTCCCGAATCGCGTCCTCCGAGCTGCGATCCTCGGTTGAGTGGCGCTCAGCGCAAAACCCCGGCGTGCTCCATTCACGGAGTACTCCGGGCCGGAAACGTCACGTTTCTTCCCCCATCGCGACGCTCCCACACTGAGAAGCCGATCAACTTCATCGCTGTGCCTCCAACAAGCCGCCAAACGGTTCACGTCCGTATGCACTAATCGCCGGGCATTCCCTGGCGTCTCGGGCGGCGGCGCCAATCGTGCGACGAGCCCGACAGACGCCTGCGCCTGGCTTGACAATGCCCTCGCGAACTGGTCGAATCCGTCGCATCCAGCGAGTTTCGTCGGACGAACCGACACCGGGGCCCACGATGACCGCACAGTGGTTTCCCCAGATTGAGCGCCTGACGGCGCGCCTGACCATCGGCATCACGGTCCTGGTGCTCCTCCCGCTGACCGGAGGTCTCTACCTCCTGTCCCGATATCAGTACGCGCACACCGTGGCCGCCAGGCAGAGGGCCGCGGAACTGGAAAACCGCATCCTGGAAGCGGCCCTTCGTCATCAGATGTTGCGCAGGGACCCGCAGCTGATGGCTGAGATCTTCCGGGAAGTCGGCCGTCAGCCCGAGGTGCGCCGTGCGATGGTGGTCGACCACTCCGGTGTCGTCCGCTTCTCGAGCCGGGAGCCGGACATCGGTGTTCGACTCTCGCAGGATTCGCCGTCGTGTCTCGTCTGTCACGACAAGGAGGCCCAGGACCGGAATCGCTGGGTGATGCTCACCGAGAGCGGCATCGACATCCTTCGCAGCGTCCTGCCCATTCAGAACAGCCCTGAGTGCCACGGCTGCCACGACCCCAGGACGAAACTGAACGGCATCCTCATCCTGGATGTCTCGATGTCTTCCATCCAGGCCCAGGTCCGCAGCGATGTCCGCCGGATGGCGGTGGCGGCCGCCCTGCTGACGCTGGTGCTGATCGCCGGAATCGGCCTGCACGTCCGTTATGCCGTGCTCCTGCGTCTGGCGAGGCTGGGTCGCGCGGCCCGCTCGTTCGCGTCCGGCGCGCTCGGTGAGCGCGTGAAAGCGCGGGGCGACGATGTGATCGCATCGCTCGAAAGGGACTTCAACAGCATGGCGGACGCCACGTCCTCGCTCATTCAGGAGGTCAAGGGCCGCGAACAGCAGATCGCCGGCGTGCTCAACAGCCTCGACGACGGGCTCGTGGTCCTCGATCGGGACTTTCGCGTCATCGCGGCGAACCGATCCCTGGCCAGACGTCTGTGCGCCTATCCCGAGGGGCTCCAGGGCCGGAACTGCCGGGACGCCATCGGACACGCCCTCCCGTGCCGCGAAGAAGCGGATTGTCCGACCGCTCGCTGCCTCTCGACGGGCACGCTGCAGCGGGCCACGTACCGATCCTCCTCTCTTGACGGCATCGCGAGCGTTCACGAGGTCTACGCGTCGCCGGTGCTGGACGACGACGGAACCGTGGCACAGGTCGTCGAGGTCTGGCGTGACATCAGCGAGCGCGTCCGGGAAGAGGAGCACCTGGCCGAGATCGAACGGCTGTCGTCGCTCGGCGTGCTCGCCTCGGGGCTGTCGCACGAGGTGAACACCCCGCTGGCGACGACGCTCACCTGTTCGGAGGCCATCCTCGACCAGCTCGAGGGATGCGATTCCGGGGACATCGGTCCGGATACGCTGGCGAGCATCCGGGAGAGCGCCGGCATCATCCGGGACGAGGTGATGCGCTGTCGCACGATCACCGAGCAGTTCCTTCGATTCGCGAGAGGCATCCCTCCGGCCACCGAGCCGATCGATCTGCAGGAGGTCGTGCGCGGCATCATGGCCCTGGCGCGGCCGACGGCACGCGAAGCCGGCATCGAGCTCGAGATGGACTGTGACGGCTCGGTCCCGGTCGTCACCGCGAATACCGAAGTGGTCCAGCACGTCGTCCTGAACGTGCTGGTCAACGCCATCGAGTCCTTCACCGGGCCGGGAGGACGGGTCGTCGTGCAGATCCGCGCGGGTTCCGACGTCTGCGTGCGGGTCCGGGACACCGGGTCCGGCATCCCTCCCGAGGTTCAGAAACACCTGTTCGAGCCGTTCCGCACCCAGAAGCCGCGGGGCACCGGTCTCGGACTCTTCCTGTCTCGAACATTCATGCGTCGCTTCAACGGTGACGTGCGACTGCTGGACAGTGCCGTCGGTCGTGGCTCGTGCATCGAGATCATCTTTCCCCGATCGGATCACGAGGCGACATGAGTCGAGCCGCGAAGAACATACGGGTCCTGCTCGTCGACGACGACGTCACCTTCCGGCGCGTGATGGGGACCGAGCTGACCCGACGGGGGTACGGCGTCGTCGCCGTGGCCTCCGGCCGTGAGGCGATCGAGCAGGTTCCGCAGATCAGGCCGGATGTGACCCTCCTCGACCTGCGCCTCGCCGACATGGATGGGATCGAGGTGCTCGAACGGCTTCGGGAGCGCCATCCGTCGGCGAGCATCGTCGTCCTGACGGGCCACGGCACGATCGACACGGCTATCCGCGCGATCCGGCTCGGCGCGTACGAGTACCTCGAGAAACCCTGCCCGATCGCGAAACTGGAGGTCGCGATCCAGAAGGCGAGCGAACACGTCCGCCTCGTCCGGCGGCAGCGCGTACTCGAGGATGGCTATGCGGCGCCGGATATCGGGCCGGGCCTCGTGGGCGGCAGTGCCGCGTTTCTCAAGCTCATGGACAACGTGGGTCGCATCGCGCGCAGCGAAGGCACGACACTCGTGCTGGGGGAGACCGGGGCCGGCAAGGAGGTCGTGGCGAGCCTGTTGCACGCGCGCAGCGGGCGTCGCGATGCGCCCTTCGTCGTCGTCGACTGCGCCGCGCTGCACGAGGAGCTGCTCCAGAGCGAAATCTTCGGCCACGAGCGAGGCGCCTTTACCGGCGCGGACCGATTGAAGCACGGCCTGTTCGAGGTGGCCCACCTGGGGACGTTGTTCCTCGACGAAGTGGGCGACATCAGCCCCGACGTCCAGGCGAAGCTCCTGAGAGTCCTCGAGACCGGCCGCTTCCGCCGTCTGGGCGGGACCGAGGAGATCGCCGTCGACGTCCGCATCATCGCCGCCACCAACCGCGATCTTCGGCAGGCAATCGCGCGAGGGCATTTCCGCGAGGACCTGTACTACCGTCTGATGACGTTCGTCGTGGAGATTCCGCCGCTGCGGGAACGTCCCGACGACATTCGCCTCCTCATCGAGCACTTCACCAGGCAACTGAACCTCCGCTTCTCGCTCTCGAAGCGCTTCGATGACGCCGCGATGGCCGCCCTGCAGCGCCACCCGTGGCCGGGAAACGTCAGGGAATTGATCCACGTGCTCGAGCAGGTCATCGTGCTCAGCGACGGTGAGGAGATCGGGGTCGACGATCTGCCGATGGCCATTCGCGGCGCGCCGCCGGCGCCGCCCGCGATCGATGAGGGAGGCGTCCCGACACTCCGCGAAGTCCAGCGCCGTCACGTCCTGTCGGTGCTCGAGAGGGCCGGAGGCAACCGTGCGCAGGCCGCGCGTCTCCTCGGCACCAGCGAGCGGTCGTTCTACCGCCTCCTCGAGAAGTACCGCAGGGCATCTCCGGGCGGCGGCTCGGGTCCGATGTCCCCGCGCTCGAAGGGCGACGCCTGACGAGTGTGGCAGGCCGTATGCCCCGCACCTGTCAGAAATGACAGGCTTGCGGGCGCCACGTTCCAGACCGCGCCCACTCCGACGATCCCGTTCACGGCGACATCCTCTTCCCGCCCGGAAGCGTGCTTCGCGTGGCGGCGCGTCCCTGTATCCTCGAAAACCCCAACCAATCTCCCCATCCACGCGCCCTCGGGTCGGTGTGCCATCGACGATCGCGGCAGTCCCCTCATCGACAGGGCGTCGGGGCGACGGCTGCGGCGCCCGATCCTGATGAAGCCGGAACGGGTGTTGCTCTTGGGCTGGCGCGAGGATACGAACATGGAAGCCACGATCGTTCTCGTTCTGGTCTTCACGTTTCTGGTCGGGGGCATGACGCTGGCGCTCGCGATGGGCTACCGCAGCATCGAGGAGAGCCGCAGCGAGCAGCGTCCCGAGAGGCACGTGCAGCCGGCACCGGCTGCCTACGTGATGGCCGGGCACGGCTTCTTCGAGAGAGCCGCTGACCGCACACCCGCCCCACCGGCGATCGCATTCGATGACGCGCTGCTCGCTCAACTCGAGCGGCACGTGCGAGCGGAGCAGGCGGCGGTGTCCCAGTTCGTGCACTTTCCATCCGTTGACAGTCTGTACTCGAGCTCCGGGACATCCCTTCGCGTCCACTGAAGGGTCTGGCGTGCCGCGGCTCGAGTCGACACCGCGGTGACGAACGAGGAGAGGGCTGGATGTACGAGTTTCTGAGTCACGCCGAGCTGTTCGATGGGTTGAACGGTGACGGCCTCAGACAGCTTGCGGTCATTGGCCGACGCCGGAGCCTCGCCGCCGGCGAGTATGCCTTCCTCCTTGGCGACCGCGCCGACGATCTCTACCTGGTGTCCGAGGGGCAGGTGGACCTCTGTTTCCCCATGGCGCTTGGCGGGATCGTGAAGGACATCACCGTGGAATCGGTCGGCCCCGGCAAAGCGCTGGGCTGGTCGGCCCTAGTCCGGCCGTACCGCTTCACGCTGGCAGCCCGGGCAACGGAACCGTCCGAAGTCGTCAGCTTTCCTCGGCCGGAGCTCCTGCAGGTGTTCGACGCGGCGCCCGAGGTGGGCTACCGGTTCGTGATCAAGCTGGCGGAGGTCGTGGGGTTCCGCCTGCTCACGTTCCAGGCGCTGTGGGTTCGCGAGCTGCAGCGCGCGGTGCTGGCGGAAACGCAACATCGCGCGAACAGGGGATGACGCACAGGAGCTGGAGCATGCCGTCAGACGAGAGGCTCAGTCCCACGCGGAGGCTGATCATCGGCGCGTTCACCCTCGCGATGGCCGCGACGGGGTTCGCGGCAGGCCGCACGCTGACCCACCCGGCCACGCCCGTCGCGCAGCCGATCCAGTTCAATCACCAGAAGCACGTCAAGGACGCGGGCCTCGAGTGCTCGACGTGCCACGAGTACTACACCACCAGCGAGCATTCGGGCCTGCCCTCCATCGCGACGTGCGAAGGGTGCCATGCCACCGCCATCACGGAATCCGCCGAAGAACAGCGCCTGCTCGCGCTGATCGCCCGCAACGATCGCCCGGCCTTCCGGAAGCTCTTTCGGATGCCCGACCACGTCTACTACTCCCACCGCCGGCATGTGGTGGCGGGCAGCGTGACGTGCGAGACATGCCATGGCGCCATCGCCGACACGACCGCGCCTCCGGTCGTTCCCCTCAAGCGGATCACCATGAACACGTGCGTGACCTGCCACACCGAGCGAGGTGTGAGTACGGACTGCACGCAGTGCCACCGTTGAGGGGATGACCGTGGCGATTTCGAGACGGAGCTTTCTGGTCGGGACAGCAGGTGCCGGGGTCGGATTCGGCCTGGGCGCCCTCTCTCATCAGTTCCCTTTCGCGCCGCCGGAATTCGGGCCGGACTGGCGGCCCGGCGTGGAGTCGTTCGTCCCCTCGACCTGCCTGCTCTGTCCCGCTCACTGCGGCATTCGAGCGCGTCTGGTGGACGGCGCGTTTACGCGGATCGACGGCAACCCGCTGCATCCGGTGAGCCAGGGCGGGCTCTGTCCGAAGGGGCGGGCGGGCATCCAGCTCGCGTACCACCCGGGACGCCTCAAGGGACCGGTACAGCGCGTGGGTCCTCCGGGATCCGATGCCTTCGAGCCCATCACGTGGGACGCGGCGCTCGATCGCGTCGTCGCGGCGCTGCGAGCCGCGCGTGAGGCAGGCCAGGCGCAATCGGTGGAGTGGCTGGTCGGCAACGCCGACGGCGTCATGGGCGATCTCCTGACGGCGTTCTGCCGTGCGTACGGCACCGATCGCATCACGGTCGATGACTATCGGGACGGCTCCGCGGAGGTGATGCGCCTGTCCCAGGGCATCGATGCTGCACCCGCGTACGACCTGCAGTCGTCGGATCTGATCCTCTCGTTCGGAGCGGGGCTTTCGGAAGCGTGGTGGGCCTCGCCGCTGGCGGCGAGGGCACGTGATCGGGATCCCGGCCGCGCCGCGCGGTGGGTCCAGATCGATGTCCGGCTCTCGCGAACGGCTGTGGCCGCGGATCAGTGGATTCCCATACGCCCCGGCACGCACGGGGCCCTTGCGCTCGGGCTCGCGTACCTGATCGCCAAGGAGGGCCTGTACGACGCCGACGTCATCTCGCAGCGAGTCTCGGGATGGGAAGACTGGACCGACGAGAGCGGCGTGACGCACGCCGGGTTCCGGTCGCTGGTGCTGCGGCACGGAAGGCCCGACGATGTGTCGGGCCGGACTGGCGTTCCCGTCAGCCAGCTGACCGCGCTCGCGAAAGCCTTCGGCACGGCACGCAGTCCGGTGGCGATCTGGGACCACGCGGTGTCCTGGCGCCGGGGCGGTCTTGCCGATGCCTTCGCGATTCACGCCCTCAACGTCATGCGGGGCAGGCTGAACCGGCCCGGCGGCGTGCTCGTGCAGGCGCCGATGCCGTTGCCTGGCCCGCTCGATACGGCTCGAGCCACGCCACTCGACCTCTCCGACTGTGATCTCACGGCCACGACGTGGCCGGTCGAGAGGGCCGGAGGCGCGGCCTCCCCGACGACCGTGCTGTTCCTCTACCAGTCCAACCCGATCGCGTCATCCCCGAAGAGCGAACGCGTGCGCGAGGCGCTCTCCCGCGTGCCGCTGGTCGTCTCGTTCTCGCCGTTCTTCGACGAAAGCGCCCGGTACGCCGACCTGATTCTCCCGGACCACACGTATCTGGAGCGTTGGCAGGACGCCGCGGCCCCCCAGGCCGTGCCGTTCCCGGTCTGGGGCATCGTGCAGCCGGTCATCAGGCCCCTGCACGATACCCGCGCGACGGGCGACGTCATCCTGAACGTGGCGGCACGCCTTGGCGGCGACGTCAACGCGTGGTCCCGCTGGAAGACCGTCGAAGAGATCGTCACAGAACGCGGGATGGCGCTCGCGCGTGCACAGCGAGGCAGCGCGTTCGTCGAACCATTCCGTCAGGGCGAGCTGCGCGAGCTCGAGAGTCGTGGCTGGTGGCTTCAGCACGGGGAGTCCGCGGAGCAGTACTGGCAGATGATGCGCGAAGCGGGCGGGTGGTTCGATCCCATTTACGACTATCACGACCGCAGCGCCGTCTCCCAGCTTGCTGACGGCCGCGTGTGGATCTTCCCGCGCGAAGCGCGGGACCGGATCCGGAGCTCGGCCGACGGGCTTGCCGAAGGCTTTCTGCCCATCACCGAGGAAGCGGCCACCTCCCCGGCGAGACCTGCGCCGGCGGAGTTCCCCCTGCAGCTCGTGCCGTTCCGCGTCCTCACGCTCGCGTCGGGAGGGACGCCGCTGATGCCGTGGCTGCTCGAGCACCTTGGCGTCCTGACCGGCGGCGGGTGGGAGACGTGGGCCGAGGTCAATCCGGAGACGGCCCGCGAACTCGGCCTGCAGGGAGGCGAGCGCGTACGCGTGGAATCGGCGCAGGGGGCGTTCGACGCGACCGTCCGCGTCTTCCCTGGCGCCCAGCCGGGCGTGGTCAACGTGCCCTACGGACTGCATACCCGCGTCGAGGGCTGGGGATCGCCGCGCGGCGGCAACCCGCTCGCCGCGATCGGCGCGCAGCCGGATCCCGCGACGGGGCTGCCGGACTGGTACTCGACGCGAGTCCGGCTCGTGCGGATCTGAGGAGACGGCCGATGCCACGGTGGGGAATGGTCATCGATCTCGACAAGTGCAACGGCTGTCAGGCCTGCGAAGTGGCGTGCCGCTCGGAGAACAACGTCGCGGTGGGCGGCCCCCAGGCGGCGCGGGAAAACCGCACGATCTCCTGGATGCAGGTCCACACGGAGGTCGAAGGTGAGTGGCCGGCCATCCGCGCGCGCTTCGTGCCGCAGCCCTGCATGCACTGCGATCGCCCGCCGTGCACGCTGGTGTGCCCCGTTGAGGCGACCTCGCGCGACCGGGAAGGCATTGTCAGCCAGATATACGCGCGGTGCATCGGCTGTCGTTACTGCGCCAATGCCTGTCCGTACACGGTGAAGTTCTTCAACTGGTACAAGCCGTCGTATCCCGACTCGGTCGTGCCCGGCCTGAATCCGGACGTCTCGATGAGGCCGGTCGGCGTCATCGAGAAATGCACGTTCTGCCACCATCGGCTTCAGAAGGCCCGCGACGTGGCACGAGCCGAGAAGCGGCCGCTACGAGAGGGTGAGTACTCGCCGGCCTGCGCCGACAGTTGTCCCACGGGGGCCATCGTGTTCGGGGATCTCGACGATGCCGGTCAGCGCGTGGCGCAGCTTGCGCGGGATCCCCGCGCGTTTCGACTACACGAGGATCTGGGCACGCAGCCCAAGGTCTACTACCTGGCTGAACAGGACTGAGCCGTGACCGATCTCGAAATCGTCTCGCGCCTCGAGCAGGACGAACGCGTGCTCCTCATGCCGCTCGTGCGCACCACGAAGACGTTCTGGCGATGGGCAGCCCTGATGGCCGCCGTCACGGTCTGGGGGGCCTTCGCCTACGCCTATCAGCTCAAGACGGGTCTCGGCGCCACGGGGCTGAACACGCCGGAGTACTGGGGCATCTACATCATCTGTTTCGTCTTCTTCATCGGGATCTCCCACGCGGGGACCCTCATCTCGGCGATTCTGCGCGTGGCCCACGCGGAGTGGCGCCGATCGATCACGCGGTCGGCCGAGTTCATCACCGTCCTGGTGATCGGTTTCGGCGCGGTCCAGCCGATCATCGACCTGGGCCGGCCCGATCGGGTCCTCAACGTCTTCCTGCACGCGCAGCCGTTTTCTCCACTGCTCTGGGACGTGATGAGCATCGGCCTGTATTTCACGGCCAGCAGCATCTACCTGTACGTGCCGATGATCCCCGATCTGGCCCGCATCCGCGACCTCGGCCTGCACCCGCGGCCCCTCTACTGGTTCCTCGCGATTGGCTATCGGGACTCGCCGCAGGCCCGCCACACGCTGGAGCGGATGATCTCGATTCTGGCCGTCATGGTGATTCCGATCGCGGTCTCCGTCCATACGGTCATCGGGTGGATCTTCGCGCTCACCCTCCGGCCGATGTGGCACAGCGCGATCTTCGGGCCCTACTTCGTCATGGGCGCCATCTTCTCGGGCATCGCCGCGCTCATCATCGCCATGGCGATCCTCCGCCGGGTCTACCGGCTCGAGGCCTATTTCAAGGACGTGCACTTCAATCACATGGGGGTCCTCCTGTTCGTCATGACCGTCCTCTGGTTCTATTTCACGTTCGCCGAGCACCTGACGGTGTGGTACGGCGGCGAGGAGGCGGAGCTGGCGACGCTCAACTCGAAGCTGACCGGCGCGTTCGCGTTTCCGTTCTGGCTGATGGTCGCCTTCTGCTTCGTCGTCCCGTTTGCTCTCATGGCCCGCCGGGCGACGCGCAACGTCACCGGGACCGTGGTCGCGTCGGTGGCCGTCGTGATCGGGATGTGGCTCGAGCGGTTCAACATCGTCGTGCCCACGTCGCTCCATCCACGCGGCGGCATGTCCGCCCTGCACTACGTGCCGTCCTGGGTCGAGCTGTCCATCATGGCCGGCACGCTCTCGGGGTTCATCCTGGTCTACATGGTGGCCACGAAGTTCTTCCCGATCATCTCGATCTGGGAGATCCAGGAGGGTCGTGAGAAGTCCATCGCGGAAGTCTCTGCGCGCGTCGCCGGCTATCTGCCGGACGATCTTGTGACGGTGGAGCGATGAACATGAGCAGGTTCGTCCCCGCGGCGGCTCGAACCGGACGCGGCCGGCTGCGCGTCACGATCGCGGCCGCTTCGGCCGTCTGGCTCGCGGCCCTGGTCGCCGGCCTCAGCGGTGCGGCTGAGACAGCGCCTGAGGGGAACCCGTTCCGGGGGCGCGAGATCTTCGCCCAGAAGGGCTGTGTCCGGTGTCACTCCATCTGGGGCCATGGGGGATCGCTCGGTCCCGACATCACCGTGGCGGTCATGGGAAAGACCTGGGACGAGCTGGTCGGCGATTTCTGGAATCACACGCCGCGCATGATCGACGAGGTCGCGCAGCGCGGCTATCCCTGGCCCACGCTCGATCCCCAGGAGATGGCCGATACCCTGAGCTACCTCTATTACCTCCGGCTGTTCGACGAGCCTGGCGATGTCGTTCGAGGAGCCGACACCTTCGCCCGGCTGCAGTGCGACGGCTGTCATTCGCTCGGCGGCCGCGGCGGACGCATCGGGCAGCCGCTGGACCGCTTCGGAACGTATCCCTCGCCGACCCCGCTGGCGCAGGCCATGTGGAACGCCGGTCCGCTGATGCAGCAGGAGCAGGTCCGCCGGGGCAATCCGATCCCGCAGTTCGTCGGCCATGAGATGGCGGACCTGCAGGCCTACATCCGGGCGGAAGGGCGCCGCACGGGTCGTGTCGTCGAGTTGCAGCCGCTTCCGAGCCCGGAGCGCGGCGCGCTCGTGTATCGCAGCAAGCAGTGCGGGGCGTGCCACGACCGGCCACGGGGAACGGCACCGGACCTCACGCGGTCGGCCCTCTCGAAGACCGTCTCCGAAATCACGGGTCTGCTCTGGAACCACAGCTACGTGATGGGGGAGACGATGGCCGCTCGCGGGATTCCCTTCCCCAGGTTCTCCGGTACTGAGTTTCCGGACCTCATTGCTCACCTCTACTTCCGCGGCTACGTGGGACAGGAGGGAAACGCGGCGAGAGGGTCGGCGGTCTTCGCGGCCAAGGGGTGCGCCGCGTGTCATGCCACCGGAGTCGCGGGCGCTCCGGACCTCGGCGCGGTGCTGACGCGGACGGACCGCGCGGGTCTGGCGTCAGCCATGTGGAACCACGCTCCACAGATGCACCGCCTGATGGCGGAAAAGGCCCCGTTCTGGCCCAAGTTCGAACCGGGCGAAATGCGGGACCTCGCCGCCTATCTGCGGAGCCTGACATCCGCCTC
>JBBECO010000246.1:0-1962 GCA_040881785.1 Vicinamibacterales bacterium | reverse complement strand
TCCTTCACTTGTGTGCCTCGCCGTTGTAGAATCGCAGCACATTCCAATCCCTAGCGGAGTGCCCGCTTCTTCAATCTATAGGTCTGCCGCCTGACGGGCGTCGCGCTCACGGGTTAAAAACCCCGCGGATGCTGTGCTCCCGCCCGGGCTGCCTTCGCTGAACGGACGATTTGTGGAATTACCGCGCCTGCGCCCTCGCCTCCTGATGTTCGTCGTCGCCGCGCTGGTCATCACCAGCGTGCCCGCGGTGTTCTACCTCGCAACGCGCGCACCGGTGACGCCGCCGATCGCGTTCTCCGAGTTCCTCCGGCACGTCGAAGACGGCCGCGTGGCGCAGGTGACGTTCGAAGAACGCCACATCGCCGCGACCCTGACCGACGGCTCGGCGCTGACGACGGTGGCGCCGAAGGAGTTCCTGGCCGCCAACGGCGCCTTCGTCACGGACCTCGTCAGCAAGAATATCCGGGTTGACGCGGCCGTGGTCGCGGATCCCAACGCCATCACCTATCCCGCCGCGATCGCGGGTCTCGCATTCTTCGGTCTGATCTGCTTCACGGTCTACCGCGCGACCGCCGGCCGGATCCCCTCGATGTCGGGTCGTGCACGCGTCGCCGAACGAGGCGATCACGTCGTGACGTTCCAGGACGTCGCCGGCGTCGATGAAGCCAAGGATGAGGTCAAGGAGATCGTCGACTTCCTGCGCGAGCCAGAGCGCTTCTCCTCTCTCGGCGGCCGCATTCCGAAGGGCGTGCTGCTGGTCGGCCCTCCAGGGACGGGCAAGACGCTGCTGGCGCGGTCGATTGCCGGCGAGGCGGGGGTGCCGTTCCTGTTTGCCAGCGGTTCGGATTTCGTCGAGATGTATGCCGGCGTCGGCGCCTCGCGCGTGCGCCGCCTGTTCAAGGAAGCCCGCCGCCACAAGTCCTGCATCATCTTCATCGACGAGCTCGATGCGGTCGGCCGCAGCCGCGGCGGAAGCTCGCTGAGCCACGAAGAGCGCGAGCAGACGCTGAACCAGCTCCTCGTCGAGATGGACGGCTTCGAGACCCAGCGCGGGATCGTCGTCATTGCGGCCACCAACCGGCAGGACATTCTCGATCCGGCGCTGCTGCGCCCCGGCCGCTTCGACCGCCAGGTGACCGTCGGCAACCCCGACATCAAGGGGCGCGAGGCGATCCTCCGCGTCCACTCACGCAAGGTGACGATGGAGCCCGAGGTGGATCTGCGCTCGATCGCGCGCGGAACGCCCGGCTTCTCGGGCGCCGACCTCGCCAACCTTGTGAACGAGGCCGCGTTGTACGCCGGTCGTGCCGGCCGCCCCACCGTGACCGACGCCGACCTGCAGGAAGCACGCGACAAGGTCCTGATGGGCGTCGAGCGCCGGTCGGTCGTCCTCAGCGAGATGGACCGCGTGAACTGCGCGTATCACGAGGCCGGCCACGCCGTCATCGCCGCGCTGCTGCCGGGCGCCGATCCGCTGCACAAGGTCACCATCATCCCGCGCGGCCGCGCGATGGGCGTGACCATGCAGCTGCCGGAGGCGGACCGTCACACGTATACGAAGGAGTATCTCGAGACGCAGATCGCCGTCCTCATGGGCGGGCGCGTGGCGGAAGAGATCTTCATGAACCACATGACGAGCGGCGCGTCGAACGACATCGAGCGCGCGACCGATATCGCGCAGCACATGGTGTGCGAGTTCGGGATGTCACCGCTGGGGCCGCTGGCCTTTCGGAAGCCGGGGAATGCGTTCGAGGCCGACAAGCACCACACGGTCAGCGAAGCCACGGCGCAGCGGGTGGACGAGGCGATCCGCACGATCGTGATGAACGCCTACGATCACGCGACCGGGATCATCGGCCGGAACAAGGACACCGTCCGGCTGATGGCGGAGCTGCTGCTGGAGCAGGAATCGATCGAGGCGCACGAAATCAAGGACGTCCTCGCGCGAGCAAACGCGAAGCT
>JBBECO010000245.1:0-1963 GCA_040881785.1 Vicinamibacterales bacterium | reverse complement strand
GCGTTCTCCGCGTTCTTTGCGGTGCCGTCTTTGGACAGCGGGTGGGTTGTTAAACGTTGATTAGCAACGGGTCCGTGAAATCCGTGTGTTTAGCGGGCGGCTTCGTACGCGGCGGTCTGTTCGTGGGCGTGGTAGGAGCTGCGGACGAGCGGACCGGATTCGATGTGGCCGATCCCCATCTCGAGCCCGAGGCGCTTGAGCTCGGCGAACTCCGAGGGCGTGTAGTAGCGCGACATCGCGAGGTTGGCCAGCGAGGGGCGCAGATACTGGCCGATGGTGACGATCTGACAGCCGACGCGGCTGAGATCGCGCAGCGTCTCGACGACCTCGTCGAACGCCTCCCCGAGACCCACCATCAGACCGGACTTCGTGGGGATGCCGGGGGCGTAGGCGCGCGACCGCGCCAGCAGTTCCAGCGCGCGGTCGTACCGTCCTCCCGGGCGGGCCGTGCGATAGAGCCGCGGCACTGTTTCGATGTTGTGGTTCAGGACGTCCGGTCCGGCGTCGAGGACGGTGCGCAGCGCCGCCTCGTCCCCCTTGAAATCCGGAATCAACACTTCGAGCCGGCAGGCCGGGATCCGGGCGCGGGTCTCGGCGATCGTCTGCGCGAAATGGCCTGCGCCGCCGTCCGGCAGGTCATCGCGATCCACGGACGTGATGACGACGTAGCCGAGCTCCATGGCGTGGATGGCACTGGCGACCTTGATCGGCTCGGCGGCATCAGGCGCCGCCGGCGTGCCGTGCGTCACGTTGCAGTACGCACAGGAGCGCGTGCACGTGTCCCCGAGGATCATGAAGGTGGCCGTCCCGTGATGCCAGCACTCGCCGATGTTGGGGCAGTTGGCCTCCTCGCAGACCGTGTGCAAGCCGAGCGTCCGCATGAGCCCCTTGAGCCGCTGGTAGTTTTCCGAGCCGGGGGCGCGGACTTTCAGCCACTCGGGCTTGCCGCCACGGGGCAGCTCATCGGCACGCTTCTTCCGGCCGCGGATGAAGTTCAGAGGGACAGTCTGCATGCTTCGACTCGCTTCGCTCGCTCAGCACAAGCGAGTCACCTTTCGAATCCAATTATACTGGGGGCATGTCCAAGCTTGCTATCCAGTGGCTCGGTCATTCCACGTTCATCATCACGACGCCCGGCGGCACGCGGATCGTGACGGATCCCTGGCTCGAGGCGAACCCGCTCTGTCCTCCGGAACACAAGAAAATCGAGAAGGCCGATGTGATCCTGCTGTCGCACGGCCACTTCGATCACACCGGTGACATCGTGAACGTCGCGCGCGCCACCGGCGCCACGACGCTTGCGGTGTTCGAGCTATCGCAATGGCTCGAGCGCAAAGGCGTCCAGAACGTCATCGGCATGGGCATCGGCGGCACCGCGAAGGTGGCCGGCCTCGAGGTCACGATGACACCGGCCGTCCACACGAGCTCGGTCGTCGAGCACGACACCACCGTCTATCTCGGACTCGCCGCGGGCTTCGTCGTGAAGATGGAGGACGGCCGGTCGTTCTACTTCGCGGGCGACACGGCGCTCTTCGGTGACATGCGGCTGATCGCCGAGCTGCACGCACCCGAGATTGCGTTCCTGCCGATCGGCGACCACTACACCATGGGGCCCGAAGCGGCCGCGCTCGCGGCCCGGATGCTGGCCGTGCGGCAGGTGGTGCCGATGCATTACGGGACGTTCCCGGTACTGACGGGGCGCCCTGAGGACCTCGAGCGTCTCGTGAAACCCTATGGGATCGATGTGCTGACGCTGAAGCCCGGGGAGACGGCTGCGTGACTTACGGAGGTTACGGAGGAAACGGAGTGTTTCACAACGGAGGGACGGAGGGAAACGGGGGCACGAACGGAGAAGGCGAATTCTTTTTTTGTTCTCATCGACGATCACTGCGTAGAACTCGACGGCACAATCGTCTCGCAACGACACGTCCCGCGATGACGAAGGGAAGCCAGCGCGGCTTAG
>JBBECO010000244.1:0-1967 GCA_040881785.1 Vicinamibacterales bacterium | reverse complement strand
GGACCTGCGCGATCCGCAGGAACACGTTCTTGAGCCCCATGCCGGACGTCATCCCCGCGAACCAGCCGCCGTGCGTGAAATGGGACACTGGCTTCTCAGCCCAGCACAGCGCCTGCAGCGCAGGCCCCGTGACCGTCACCGCGCCGAAGACATTGACCTGGGAGATGTCGTGCACACGCACCTCCTGGATCAACTGTTTCTTGTCTCTCACCTGAAGCACATCGTCCGACTTGCCGACCGTCAGCGCGAAGCCGGTCACGTAGAGCGGACGGAGATCATCGCGCGCCGGCACGAGACGACGGATCTCCGCTTCCTCCGGCGATGTGTCGAGGGGGCGGTCGTGCGCGGACTCGGTCTCGGACCCAAACAGCGAAGGTTGACTCTCCGGCGCTTCCGGCTCGAGGCCCATCGCGCGCCTCGTCTCGTCCGGCAGGCAGATGCCGACGAGCGAGCAGCGCGGACACTTCGGGCTGTCGACGAGCGGCGGCGGAATCCGCCCCGACGCCGCGATCGCACGAGCCGCTCGAAGCGCTTCCACGGTCTCGGCGACCAGCTCCTCATCGACGGCGAGGCGGACCCGCTGCTTCGTCTCGTAGTAGTAGGCGACAGCGTCTGTCACGTCATAGCCGTGCTCGCGGAGCACCAGCGCCTGCGCGCAGAGCTGGACGCGGTCGGCCGGCCAGGCCTCCGGTCCCTCTCCGGTGTCTTTCGGCGCGCCGCGCTTGTAGTCCACCGGCGTGACGCCGGACCCTTCGCCTTCGATGAGATCCAGCTTCGCGATCAGGCCGTGGGTATCGCTCGAGAGGGTCACCGAGCGGGCGTGGATGCGCTCGGCATCTTCGGGCGGGAGCAGCTCGTGTTCCTTGCGGTCGTGCTGCTCGTGCCGGTGCGCGCCGTCGAGCGTGTCGGCGCTGTGCGCGAACAGGCCGTCCACCCATTCGTAGAAGAACAGCCGCCGGCAGTAGACGAACTCGTTGAGCATGCGGGCCGGCAGGTAGTCGGGCAGCACGAGCGCGGCAGGCAGGACGGCGCGTGCCATGCGGAGACGCGTGCGGGACAGCGACGACGCCGGCGCCGGTTCGATCATGCTCACGCAGGCCTCCGAATGGTCAGTTGATCTCTTTGAGTCCGTCCACGACGATGCAGGGGCTGTCGAACGGGGCGTAGGGTTTGCCGAGCGCGGTGATGACCCGTTCGCCGCGTCCTTCGACCGGTCCGAGGTCCACGAAGAGCACCTGGTCGGCCTTGTGGTCGATGATGTCGCTCAGCCGGTGCCGGCAGCGCGCCAGGTCGGCGGCCGTGAGCTGGCACTCGAAGATCGAGTACTGCAGGTGATCGCCGAAGCCGCGGAGGGTCTTGTGGACCTTCGCGAGCCGGCGGTCGTCGCCGCAGATGTCGTAGCAGACCAGATAGGTCTTCCGCATGTCGTGGACGGAAGGAGTTATCGGCTGCTCGGGCGCGGGGCTTCAGTCGGGGAGGCGACTGTGTTTAACGCAGACCGTACAGGTAGAGGAGGGCCGCATAGCCGCTCGGCAGCGGCATCGGCGGCCCGTCGAGCGTTGAGTAACGCACGGCCATTTCGAGGAAGAACCGCGCATGAAAGAACGCCTCGAGGATCGGCCGCGTCGTCGCCGTCCAGGTCTTGTTGTGGTCCGGCGTGAACTGATGTCCTGTGCCCTGCGCCACGATCTCGGCGAACCAGGGATTCAGGGGGCGATGCGGCGCAAGGCTCTGGAGGAGTTCCACGATTGCCTGAGTCGTGCCTTGCAGGGCGTAGAGCTTGTAACTTTGATGGTAGAACCGATAGACAGGGTCCTCGAAGCCCCAATGGGAGGAGCATTCGTCGAGCCGAGCCGCCAGTTCGCTCCGGCGTTCCCGGAGCTTTTCGATGAGCGCGACCTCCTCGGTTCTGTCGACGGTCATTTCTCTGCTGTTTGGCCGTGGCCTAGAGAAGGCGGCGGAGACTG
>JBBECO010000243.1:0-12518 GCA_040881785.1 Vicinamibacterales bacterium | reverse complement strand
AGGGGGAGGACGCCCTGACCGCCGGCCAGCGCGCGATCACGTCGTTCAACCGCAACTGGCAGAACCGTATGGGGTTGGGTGGGGAGGGGTATCTCGCGAGTCCTGCGGTGGTTGCGGCGTCGGCGCTCGTTGGTTACATGGCACCCCCCAGTGAACTTGGGTTGAAGTGGGAGCCTGAGAAATACGGACTGTGAAAGGCAAAGCGCCTGCGGCCCGAGCGAGGCGCCGGAGGGAAGTGCCGCGCAGCGGCACCGCCGAGCGAGAGCGAGCGGGGGTGGGGCCCCGCGAGCATTGATAAATGCCGACTGAATGCTGAAGCGCATCCGACTGCTGACGGGCCTTGCCGCAGGCATACTCGTGACGGCGCTGCTGCTTTCAAGTGGTGGCGTCGTGGCCCGTCAAGGCGTGACACTGACGCAGGGGATGGTGATCGAGCGCAGTGTCACCATCCGGCCCGGCACCTATCGCCTCTCGGGATCAGCGGACCTGAAGGCCCCCGCCATCACCATCCGCGGCGAGAACATCACCGTGGATTTCACCGGCGCGACGTTGATCGGGTCCCCTGACACCGCCGATCCCGACCAGTTCGCGGGCGTCGCGGTCCTCGTGGACGGCGGGAGTAAGGTCACCATCCGCGACGCCACCATTCGCGGCTACAAGGTCGGCATCCTCGCGCGCAACTCGCCGGACCTGCACCTCACAAAGAACGATCTCTCCCACAACTGGAAGCAGCGGCTCTACAGCGGTATCGAGAAGGAAAGCCTCCTCGACTGGATGTCGTACCACAACAACGAGAAGGACGAGTGGCTGCGCTTCGGCGCCGGCATCTACCTCTCGAACTGCGACCGCGCAGAGATCGACCACAACACGATCCTCCAGGGGCAGAACGGCCTGATGGTGACGGCGTCGAAGGGGTTGAAGATCTGGAACAACACGTTCCAGTTCCTCTCGTCCATCGGTGTCGGGCTCTACCGCGTCAGCGAGAGCACCATCATGCACAACCGGATCGACTGGTGCGTGCGCGGCTACAGCCACGGCTTCTACAACCGCGGCCAGGATTCTGCCGGCTTGCTGATGTACGAGCAGTCGAGCAAGAATCTCGTCGCATACAACTCCGTCACACACGGTGGCGACGGACTGTTCTTGTGGGCCGGTCAGTCCACGATGGACACCGGCAAGGGCGGGTCGAACGACAACGTCTTCTACTGGAACGACTTCAGCCACGCGCCGACCAACGGGATCGAGGCAACGTTCAGCCGGAATGGTTTCTACGAAAACCGTGTGGACGACAACTGGCACGGTGTGTGGGGCGGCTACAGCTACGAGTCGGAATGGATCGGTAACAGGTTCAGTCGTAATGCCGAGGCGATCGCCATCGAGCACGGGCAGGGCAACACCATCGCATCAAATTCATTTCATGGGGACGAAATCGCCATTCGACTGTGGCAGAACGCCACTCAGGACCCCAACTGGGGCTACGCGAAGTACCGCGACACCCGCAGTCAGCGGTACAACGTGGCATTCAACCGGTTCACCCAGAACAAGACAGCCGTCGACGTACGCGATACGAGACGGCTGGTACTGACCTTGAACACGTTTGACGCAGTCGGGGAGCGCGTCGTCAGGCGCGGGGAGACCCCTGAGTTCATCGAAGCCGTTCCCCCCGAGCCGCCGCTCATAGGGGACGCGCGGCAAGGAGCTTCCCGCCTGCCGGGCGGCATGGACGCCACGATCAGGGACGGTCACCGTCGTGGGCGCAGCACGATCATCGTGGACGAGTGGGGTCCGTACGACTGGAAGTCGCCGAAGTTGTGGCCGGTATTGGAGACCGACGGACGCCTGCCGTTCCCCCGACGATCCAAGGCCACAGGACTGTTCGACCGCGCGGTGAAGCTCAACGTGCTCGGTCCCCCCGGCACCTGGAAGGTATCCTCCTCCCGCGGCGCCACCGTGACGCTGGCGCAGGGGAAGGTCGGCGACGTCATCACCGTCACGCCGCGACCGGGTCCGGTCGTGGATTACGAGATCGCGCTGACGTACGTCGGTGAGGAAGTCGTCTCGCCGCGCGGGGCCATCACGCCGGCAGGCCGTCCGTACACTTTCAGGTACGCGACGTTCTTCGCGCCCGTGAACTGGACGTTGAACTTCTTCGAATATCCCGAGTCAGCGGATCCGGTGAAGGCACCCGCGGAGTTCGCCAGGGCGCTCGCCGGCAAACCGATCCGGACGCTGGAGGCCGATCGGATCGACTACCTCTCGGGCGGCCCGCTCGAAGAGGGGCTGCCGCGCGACCGGTTCGCAATCGTCGCGGAAGGCACGGTGGATCTGCCGAAAGGGGATTACACCTTGCAGGTGATCTCCGACGATGGCGTGCGGGTGTGGGTGGACGGCGAGCTGGTGCTGGACGCGTGGGCGCCGCACGGATCGCAGGTGGACGAGGTGACGATCACCGGCGGCCGGCGCCGCCTGAAGCTCGAATACTATGAGGTCGGCGGATGGTCGGAGATGCGCTTCGACATCCAGCCGCGCCGACGCCGTGACTGACAGGAGATGCGCTCGTGATGGGATTCGAAATGGCCGCGCTCAGCGACCCGCAGATCTGGATTGCACTCGCCACGCTCACGTTCCTCGAGATCGTCCTCGGCGTCGACAACGTCATCTTCATCTCGATCCTCTCGGGCAAGCTGCCGCCGGTCCAGCAGCCGCGCGCGCGGCGTCTCGGCCTGCTCGGCGCCATGCTGACGCGCATCGCGCTGCTGTTCTCGCTGGCCTGGATCATCAAGCTGACGGCGCCCTGGTTCTCGGTCATGGGCGAGGAGATCTCCGGGCGCGACCTGATCCTGATTCTCGGCGGGCTGTTCCTGATGGGGAAGAGCGTCTACGAGATCCACGACAAGCTCGAAGGGGAGGAGGGGCACGCCTCCGCGAAGGTCGCGGCCTCGTTTGCCAGCGTCATCGTTCAGATCATGCTGCTCGATATCGTGTTCTCGCTCGACTCGGTCATCACGGCCGTCGGGATGGTCGATGTCCTCTGGGTGATGGTGGCGGCCGTCATGATCTCGGTCGGCATCATGATGCTGTCGGCCGAACCGATCAGCGCCTTCGTCAACCAGCACCCCACGGTCAAGATGCTCGCCCTCAGCTTCCTGCTGCTCATCGGCATGTCGCTGATCATGGAAGGCTTCGAGCAGCACATTCCCAAGGGGTACATCTACTTCGCCATGGGCTTCTCGGTGTTCGTCGAGATGATCAACATGCGCCTGCGGAGAGTGACGAAGCCAGTCGTGCTGCACGAGCGCTATGCGGAGCAGACGGTGCCGGCCGGGAATTCGGGGAAAAAGCGCGGCTGAACTTCGAACCGAGACCTTTTCGACGGTACGGCTCCGGAGCGCATGCGTTGTCGAGGACGATCACGCGGTCTCGCGCTCCTCCCGGATAACGATGGCGGCCGGCGTCTTCAAGGTCACGCGCTTTCGACGATGGAGTCTGGTCAGCATCTCGTCCCGCGTGGGTCGGGCGGCCAGACGCTCAAGTTCGGCGAGAAGATAATCGGAGAGCGTCTGTCCTGACTCGGCAGCCCTGCCTTTGAGCTTGCGGTGCAGCGCGTCCGGCACATTGCGGATCTGGACCATCCTGGGCATGTGACGAGCGTGCGCGCATGCCGTTCGCATGTCAAGGAGCAGCCTACCTCACCGGCTCGGAGGCTCTGTATCGTAAAGTTCATCGATTCGTTACGGAGCCCTGGCTGTATCGTGATTTCTTGCAAGCGGTGGCTGAGAATGCCGGGGCGCGCGTTCGTCAACACCAACGAGTTCGCGTCACGCATCGATCAGATGTTCCTGGAGACCGGTTCGTTCTACCTCCTGGGCTACCGGCCGCAGCGGAGGACGCGGAGTGCGGTTCGGATCTGTGTAATCCATCCGGATCGTGCTGCACAGGGATTCACGTGAATGGGGGCTTGGGCTGCGCAGCGTGCACCCACGACGAAGTCTGCAGACCAAGCTCCGGTGGTGGCGTCTGGTGCATCACCAAAGGACAAGACTGCACTGACAACTAGCAACGGACTGACACCATCGTAATGAGGTGGCCCGGCTTGGGAAACTATCAACTCTTGCTGCCCAGTCTCAGCTTGACCGCCATCACGACCATCATCGGCGTGGGGGCACAGGTCCCCTCCGGCGACGCGCAGCGCTTCTTCGTGCGCACCGACGTGGTCTCGGTGGACGTATCGGTCCTCGATCGCAAGGGCCAGCCGGTCCGCGGCCTCACCGCCGCGGACTTCACCATCCTCGAAAATGGCCGCGCGCAGACGGTCGAGTACTTCGACTACATCGAGTTGCCCGCGCCGCCCGCCGTCCCGGCGCTTTGGATGCGCGACATCGCGCCCGATGTCGCGCGCAACGAAGAGATCCTGGAGCGCCGCCTCGTGGTCATCCTGATGGACGACGCGATGGTCCCGTTCGACGGGCAGATCGTCAAGGCTGCGCGACAGATTGCGCGGGACGTCGTCGATCGCCTTGGTCCAGCCGATCTCGCGGCCGTCGTGTTCTCACGCGCCAACCGTGCCGCCCAGAATTTCACGCAGGATCGTGCGCGACTCCTTGCGGCGATCGATACCTTTGACTCGGGAGGATTTGCGCCCGAACCGGGCGCTGACAGGAAGCCCGACATTGCTGGGTCGTACTTCATTGACTCTGCGCAGACGCTCTTTCGCACCGTGGATACTCTGGCGGCCGTGACCGAGCGTCGGAAGGCGCTCATCTATGTGAGCACCGGGATCCCTCTCCGCATTGATACGCCGGACGTGAGCACAAGCGACCATCCGTATCTGAACTGGCTCACGCGGCAGACGATGGATCGCGCCCAGCGGGGCAGTGTGAACGTGTACAGCGTGGACCCTGGCGGTCTCGACGGCCTGCGCTGGTACATGAGGAGGCGCAACACCCGCACGGAAGCCTGGATCGCGGAGCTGATCGAACAGGAGCCCGCGCGGTATCGTGATTTCCTGCAGGCGGTGGCTGAGAACACCGGCGGGCGGGCGTTCGTCAATACCAACGAGTTCGCGTCACGCATCGATCAGATGTTCCTGGAAACGGGTTCGTTCTACCTCCTTGGCTACCGGCCGCAGGACCAGCGGGCGGACGGCCGGTTCCGCAAGCTGCAGGTGCGTCTGAAGAACCGGCGCGACCTCACGGTCCGCGCCCGCCGCGGCTACTGGGCGCCGCCGCGCCCCGGGTCCGCGAAGATGGCGCTGCCGCCTGCAGTGGACGATGCGCTCGCCGGCCTCGTGCCCCGGACGGATCTGCCGCTCGAGCTGTCGGCGGCGGCCTTCGGTATGCCGGGCCGGCCGGAGGCCGCCGTGATTGTGACGCTCGGCGCGCGGGCCCCGCGCACGCCGGGTGCATCGTCCGCCACCGGTGACAAGGTCGACGTGGTGCTCTCGGCGTTCACGCCGCAAGGCGATCCCCGCGGATCCGTGCGCATGGCCGCCGACGTGACGCCGGCGGCCGGGACGGAAGACGCCGTGGCCTACGACGTGCTGGGCCGCCTCGACCTCCGCCCCGGACGGTACGAGCTGCGCGCCAGCGCGTCGAGCGCGTCCACGGGCGTCAGCGGCAGCGTCTACGGGTATCTGGACGTTCCCGATTTCGCGCGGGACGCGCTGTCGCTCTCGGGCCTGACGCTCGGCACGACGCCGCCACGGATCGCCGGCAACGCGGAGGCCGCCGCCGGTGTGCTGCCCTTCACGCCGACCACGCGGCGCACCTTCAGCCCCACCGACAGCGTCGAGGGCTTCGTGCGCGTCTACCAGGGCGGCAGCACGCCGCTCGCGCCGGCGACGATCGTCACGACCATCCGCACCGCCGCCAACGAGATGGTGTTCAACAAATCGCAGCCGGTCGGCTCCGACGAGTTCGGCGCGGATCGTGCGCTGGACTACCGCTTCGAGCTCCCGATGGTGCGCTTGAAGCCAGGCCCGCACCTGCTGACCATCGAGGTGACCGGCCCGGTCTCCGCGCGCCGCGACGTGCGATTCGACGTGCGTTGACACGTGAGCTACCCAGGCTTGACGCGCTCGCTCCCTTCGACTACTCTCGACCTCGTCGGATCGCAGCGCTGCACTGGGAGATCGACGCAATCGTTACCTCGAATTGCGGGCTGCGCTGCTGCTCCCAGAATCTGGGCGGTGTGCGGTATTCGCACACGAGAGCGAGGGCCCAGATGGACAAACAGGTGCACTTCCGCATTGCCCCCTCCGATCACGCCAGTCTGATAAGAGCCGCCCAGGAAGAAGACGTGAAGGTGCTCGACGCTGATGCGCCGAGTACTGCGCAGGTGGCTGCGATCGCGCAGCCAGGAAATGCCGTCTGGCATCGGACAGCCGCGCACGAACAGCGAGCGATCTAACTATCCCTTCGGATAGTTGGCCACATGTTTTTGGTACCGGTTGTGTACCACTGACCTTGACGTCGAGGCGCGGGCAGCGGAGACTGCTCATGCTATGACCAAGGCCCGCTCTGCCCTCGAGATCACCACGACATTCGCGATTCTGATTGTCACGATCCTGATCGGATGGGTCGTGGTGACGGGAAAGCGCATACCTCCACCGCCCGAGGCAACACGGGTCGCGGGAGTGCGCCCGCCGCCGCCTCCGGCGCGCCTGCCCGATCGCCCGGTGCCGATCGACGGCGCCTCGACCAAAGGGACACCTGGCGCGCCCATCGCGATCATTGCCTATTCGGAATTTCAATGCCCGTTCTGCGCCAGATTCGCCACAGGGACGATGCCGGATCTCGAGCGTGCGTATCTGGACACCGGCAAGGCGCTCCTGGTGTTCAAGCATCTGCCGCTCGAAAGCCTCCATCCGCACGCCTTGAAGGCGGCGGAGAGCGCCGAATGCGCCGGCGAGCAGGGACGCTTCTGGCCGATGCATGACGTCCTATTCGCGAACCAGCGGACGCTCCAGGAGGAGAACCTCCAGCGATGGGCTGCGGGGCTGGGGTTGGAGAGCGCGAGGTTCACGGAGTGCCTCACGGGTCGGATGAGGGAACGGATCAAACGGAACACGCAGGAGGCGCGGGAGTTCGGCATCACCGGTACGCCGACCTTTCTCATTGGCCGCGTCGCACAAGGCCGGGTGGTGAACGTGACGGATCGCATTTCCGGCGCGAGACCGTTTGCGGACTTCGAGGTCGTCATCGGCAGACTGCTGACGCAGGCGGCGAACTGACGTGATGCACTGGCGCGAAGTGCGCAGAGCGAAACAGCGGAACGAAGCAAGGAGGAGTTATGAAGCACGTTCGTCACGTCATGTTTCTGGCCATGGTGACCTTGTTCATGGCCAGCGGGTACCAGCCGGTGTCGATGGCGGCCCTCCCGGGCGGCGCGTCCTCGGTGGCCGTCTCGATGCAGGACTTCTGCGATGATCCCGAGGTCTGTGGTCCGTCGGAAGACTGCGAGAAGCCGTGCTATGTGGATCTCTTCGAGAACACGTGCGGCGGCTACGGCGGAGTGCCGGTGGATCCTGTCGAGGGCAACTGCCTCGGCGAGTGCGGTGACACCTACTGCAACCATTACAACGGCGAGGACGCTGAGACGTGTTGGCAAGATTGTGGATCGTGCGGTGATTCCGTCTGCAGCGGTCCGGAGAACATGGTCGGCACCGAGCACTACTGTTGCCAGGACTGCTATTCGAATCCCACCGAGTGCGTGGCGACGGGTGGGGGATGCGTGGAACACGGGGAGTGTGGGATGAGCGAGGGCTGCAATGGCTCGGGTGTATGCTGTGGTGTCGGCTCGATGCATAGCGAAGAAGGTTGCGACAGTTCGTGTGGTTACGCGGAACAATGTCTTCAGGCCGGAACAGCGGTCTGGCTATGCGTCAGAGGCGGAAGCGCCTGCACAGGCTAACGGGTTGTTTCAATCCTCTCCAACAGCTTGGCGGATGAATCCTCCTGGAATGGCAGTCCCTAGAGTTTTGTGCGTGAGCATGGCGGCCGTACTGGCAGGAACACCAGTCCTGGCGCTCCAGGAGCCGCAGCCGCAGTTCAAGGCCGCGACCGAGCTCATTCGCGTGGACGTGTCGGTCCTCGATCGCGACCGTCAACCGGTCCGTGGCCTCACGGCCGCGGACTTCACGATCCGGGAAAACGGTCAACACCAGGCGGTTGCTGCATTTGCCGAGATCACCCTGCCGGATCCTGAGGTGTTCCCGTCAACCTGGATGCGTGAGGTCGCCCCGGACACCGTACGTAACGATGACGTCTCAGAACACCGCCTCGTCGTCATCGTCATGGACGATGCGATGGTGCCTGGCGATGCGCAGATGATCGCGAGCGCCAAGACCATCGGACACTCGGTCATCGAGCGCCTCGGGCCACAGGATCTGGCGGCCGTTGTCTTTACCCGAGATGGGCGGCACGCGCAGAACTTCACCCAGGACCGTGTGCGGCTCGGCGCGGCAGTGGACGCGTTCACATCCGGCGGGTATCATCCGCGCGAGGCCGGCAATCTGAAGGTTCCTCTCGTCCTCGCGGCCCTCGGCACGCTTGCCACGGTGGTGGATACGCTGGCGACCGTTCCCGAGCGACGGAAGGCGATTGTCTATATCAGTACTGGCTTGCCGCTCGAGGAACCGGGACGCTCGATACGCCCGCCAGGGATGGTGTCTCTGCTGATGCCCGAGTCCGACATGGTGTTCAATGGACTGCGTGATGCGCTGCGCGCTGCGGCGCGGGCCGGCGTCAACATCTACACTGTCGATCCTGGCGGCCTGGATGGTCTGCGCAATCTGATCTCCGGACCTGGGGCGAACGCGTTCGCGTTTCCGCGCCCTCCAGACAGCGATGTCGATCACGCCAGGGGATATCTTCAGTTCCTGCGGACGCTGTCCGACAACACGGGCGGCCAAGCCTTCACCGGGCGCAACGAGTTCGACAGCCGCATTCCGCAGATCTTCCGCGAGACCGGCAGCTACTACCTGCTCGGCTACCGGCCCACCAACGATCGCGCCGACGGCCAGCTGCGACGAATCGACGTCCGGGTCAACCGGCGAGGCCTGACGGTCCGCGCGCGCAAGGGTTATTATGCGCCCGATGCGCGTGAGCGTCCGCGCGCCGAGCCGCCGCCCGACGTGAAGACCGCCCTGGCCGGCCTGTTGCCGAAGAGCGATCTTCCGCTCACCCTCACCGCCGCGGCGTTCGCACAGCCAGGCCGCGCCGAAGCCGCCGTGGCGCTCCTCGTCAGCCTGCCGGCTGCAGCGGAAGCCAGCGGCCGTCGGGCCGACACAGTCGATCTGCTCGTCCATGCCTACGACACCGAGGGACGCTCGCACGGCTCGGATCAGTTGAAGGCGGCGGTGCCGGCGTCCGACGGCGCTTCCAGCGACTACGAGATCCACACCCAGCTTGCACTCAGGCCCGGACATTACGAGCTGCGGCTGTCGGCCACGAGCGCCGCGCACGGCACCAGCGGCAGCGTCTACCAGAGCATTACCGTGCCGGACTTCCGCGCCGCGCCGCTGTCGCTGTCCGGCGTGGTGGTGGCGGCGACCCCTGCGACACCCGCCGCGCCCCGTGACCGCTTCGCGGCGCTGATGCCGATGACACCGACGGTGCGCCGCACGTTCAGCACCACCGACCGCGTCGAGGGCTTCGTGCGCGTGTACCAGGGCGGCAGCGCGCCAATCGCGCCGGCCACGATCGTCACGATCATCCGCACCGCCACCGACGAGATTGCGTTCAACAAGTTGCAGCCGGTCGGCTCCGACGAGTTCGGCGCGGATCGCGCGCTGGACTACCGCTTCGAGCTCCCGATGGCGCGCCTGAAGCCAGGCCCGCACCTGCTGACCATCGAGGTGACCGGTCCGGCCTCCGCGCGCCGGGACGTGCGATTCGACGTGCGGTGAGTTTCCTGCCGAGCGTCCCGCCCGCCTGGAGCCGCGCCAGGACGAGGCCCACTGCCGCCGCAGCCTGCTGCATAATTGCACGGCGATGACACGAAAGCCGGCGAGCAGACTGGTCAGAGAGGGTGAACTGGTTGCCGAAGTGACGGTCGATCTCGTAGAGGATGAGGGAGGCTGGACGCCCTACCTGTCATTCGAAGATGCGTGCCGCCTCGATGACGTTCGAGCGGCGCTTCGTACAGGGGACGTTCGACGCGCCGCTCTGCTGGCGACTCGGTTGTATCGCCTGACGCCGCTGCAGGTCTGACAGGATCCGACACCCCCCGGCTCGGAGGCAGCATGCGCGCCAGAATGGATCTTCCGGCCGGCCGCGCTCGCGTGTTCGTCGCAGGGACGGTCGTCTTTTCCTGGTTGATGCTGTCCAGCCTCTCTCCCGCGGTCTCAGCGCAGGGCATCGACATCCCGAAGTTGCTCGACCGATATTCGGCGGCTGACTACGCCGCCGCGCGCGTGGCGGACGGCGGCGATCCGGACCGCTTCGTCCAGGCGGTGGAGCGCAACGCTTCGCGCTGGATCTCAGCGGGCGAGGACGTTCCGTCGCGTCGTCTCATCGCCGCGGCGTTCGCGTTGGAAGCGGCCGAGAGCCTGCTGCAGTCGCCCCGTCGCATCCTGTACCGGCGGCTGTTCGAATGGGCGCGCCTGCAGGTGCGTCCGCTCCCGCCGAGCGACCGCCTCACCGCGTGGCACCTGGCGGCGGTTTCGCTGCTCATGCGCGCCGAAGACTGGCCGATGCTCGGCGGGAGCGGCGAGGCAAAAAGCGGACACCTGGCGCACGCCAGGGCCGCCGCGCCGGACGAAGCGCGCTTCCTGCTGGCGGCGGCGGTTGCGGAGGAGGGTCGCGGGACCGGCAGCCGAAGACCGCCGCTTGCCGGGAACCCCAGTGACGCAGGCCTCGAGCGCCTCGCGTCACGGTACGCCGGCCTTGCGTCGATTCCCGCAATTGCCGCCGAGGCCCGGCTGCGGCACGGTGTGACGATGTTGCGCCTCGGGAAAACGGAGGCGGCGCTTGCCGACTTCGCCGAAGCGGGCAGGATGACGACCGATCCGCACGTCACGCACGTCGGCGAGCTCCTCTCGGGTCTCGTCCACGAGCGCGGCGGCCGTCCCGGCGAGGCATTGCGGCATCTGCGGCGCGCGCTCGATATCGTGCCCGGCGCGGCGTCGGCTACGGCCTTGGCGGCGGCGCTGCTCATCGCCGATGGCCAGGCGGAGGAGGCGGCCGTCTTGACCGAGGTTGTGTTTGCCAGGTCGGCGGCGGCCGAGGATCCCTGGCGGCTCTACGCCTCCGGGGACGGACGGCTCTGGCCCGCGCATGTCGCGCAACTGCGCCGGGTGCTGCGGTGAGGGCGCGTCGAATCCTTGCCGCAGGTGCCGCAGCTCTCGCGGCAGGTATGGCTCTCCGCGTCGCGGCCGCACCGCAGCAGCCGACCTTCCGCACCCGCACGAGCGTCGTCCTCGTGGACGTGCTGGTACGCGACGGATCGCGTCCCGTCCGCGGTCTGCAGAAAGCCGACTTCCAGGTCTTCGACGAAGGCTTCCCGCAACAGATCGACGAGCTGCTCCCCGAGCAGATGCCGATCGACCTCACGATTCTCCTCGACGCCAGCGGCAGTACGGCGGGGGCCATCGAGAGCTTCAAGACGAGTGCGGCGAAGGTGTCGGGCATGCTCAGGCCCGAGGACCGCGTGCGCGTGATGGCGTTTGCGACCGGGCCGGTTGAACTGATGCGGCTCACGGCTGATCCTGGCCCACAGTTCTTCGCGGCGCCGTTGCCCACCGGTGCAACGTCGCTCAACGATGCGCTCGTGCTGACGCTCGCCCGTGCCAGGTATCCAGGCCGCCGGCATCTCGTCGTGGCGTACACCGATGGGGCGGACACGGCGAGCGTCCTGGACACGGTGATGGTGGCACGCGTGGCGCGACGTTCGGATGCCGTGCTGCATCTCGTGCTCGCCGCGGATGGCCCTCGTTCGCCGGCCGATGCCCTGCGCCTGCTGCGCGAGGCGGCAGAGTCCACCGGCGGCGGCGTGTCCGAATCGTCCAAGGATGCCGCCGTGACACTGCGCCAGGTGTTCGATGATTTTCGCGAGAGTTATGTGCTGCGCTACACGCCCGCGGACGTGTCGTCCACCGGCTGGCACAGCATCGCCGTCCGGGTCACGCGTCCCGATGCGGACCGGTACACCGTACGCGCGCGGAAGGGATATTCGGCCGGCGGCGGATCCTGATTCAGCTGTCAGCTCTCAGCTGTCAGCTTTCAGCATTGCTTTCCACGCACGCGCTACACTCGAGCCCATGAGCGCAAGCCGGTGGATCTCTCTGGGAGCCGTGTGGGCGGCGGTCGGCGTGGCGCTGGGGGCCTTTGGCGCGCACGTGCTCGAGGGCAAAGTGGACGCGCGCGCCCTGGAATGGTGGGGAACCGGCGTGCAGTACCACCTGTGGCACGCGCTGGGCGTCGTGTTGGTCGGCCTGTTCGCGAGCGCGCGCAACGTCCCCGCCTGGCCGGCGGCCCTGCTGCTCGCAGGCAGCGCGATCTTCTCGGGCACGCTCTACG
>JBBECO010000242.1:11394-12536 GCA_040881785.1 Vicinamibacterales bacterium | reverse complement strand
ACACCGCCAAAGGAGTTCCATGAGCCGTAAAGGCCGCTATCTTTTCACGTCTGAATCGGTGACCGAGGGGCATCCCGACAAGATCGCCGACCAGATTTCCGACTCGATCCTCGACGCCATTCTCTCGAAGGACCCCGTCAGCCGCGTCGCGTGCGAAACGCTCGTGACGACCGGCCTGGCGATCGTCGCCGGCGAGATCACCACCAGCGCGTACGTCGACTTCCAGGAGGTCGTCCGCTCGACGATCAACGAGATCGGCTACAACCGCGGGAAGTACGGATTCGACGCCGAGACCTGCGCGGTACTCTCGTCGATCCACAGCCAGTCGCCCGACATCGCCATGGGCGTGGATACGGGCGGCGCCGGCGACCAGGGCATGATGTTCGGCTATGCCTGCACGGAGACCGAAGAGCTGATGCCGATGCCGATCATGCTGGCGCACAAGCTGGTGCGCGGCCTCTCGAACGCGCGCCGCACCGGCGGCCTCGATTACCTTCGGCCCGACGGCAAGTCGCAGGTCAGCATCGAGTACGACGGACCGAAGCCGGTTCGCGTGGACACCGTCGTCCTGTCCACGCAGCACAGCTCGACGGTCTCGAACGAGACGCTCCGCGAGGATCTCACCGACAAGGTCGTGAACCAGGTGATCCCGGCCGAGCTGATGGACAGCAAGACACGCATTCTCATCAATCCGACCGGACGCTTCGTCGTCGGCGGGCCGCACGGCGATGCCGGCGTCACCGGACGCAAGATCATCGTCGACACCTACGGCGGCGCGGCCCCCCACGGCGGCGGCGCCTTCTCGGGCAAGGATCCGACGAAGGTGGACCGCTCGGCCACCTACATGGCGCGCTACGTGGCCAAGAACATCGTGGCCGCGGGGCTCGCCGACCGCGTCACGGTGCAGTTCGCGTATGCGATCGGCGTGGCCGAGCCGGTCTCGGTCCTGATCGACACCGACAACACGGGCCAGGTCCCGGACGAGAAGATTGCAGAGGCCGTGCGCGTGACCTTCAACCTGACGCCGCGCGGCATCATCGAGACGCTCGACCTGCGCCGGCCGATCTATCGCAAGACCGCCGCGTTCGGCCACTTCGGCCGGACCGAGCCGGAGTTCACCTGGGAGCGGACCGACAAGGTCA
>JBBECO010000242.1:0-11294 GCA_040881785.1 Vicinamibacterales bacterium | reverse complement strand
CACTGAAGAAGACGTTCATCGCGACGGCGGTCCTCCTGGCCGCCGTCGTTGTATTTTTACTCGTCACGCTGCCGGCCAGGCCGCTCGAGATCCCGCTCGACGCGGTCGATCAGGACCTGCTGCGCCGGACGCTGCGCGGGGCGTACCACGTGCACACGACGCGGTCCGATGGCGCCGGCGAACGGGACGCCGTGGCGGCGGCTGCGGCGCGCGCGGGGCTCCAGTTCGTGATCTTCACCGAGCACGGCGACGGCACGCGCCCGCCGGCGCCGCCCGCGTACGTCGACGGCGTCCTGTGCCTGGACGGAGTCGAGATCAGCACCAACGGCGGACACTACGTGGCCGTCGACCTGCCGGCAACCCCCTATCCGCTTGCCGGAGAGGCGGCGGCCGTCGTCGAGGACGTCGCGCGCCTTGGCGGCTTCGGCTTCGCGGCCCATCCCGATCACCCGCGTCCTCACCTGGCGTGGAGCGACTGGGCGGCGCCGGTGGACGGCCTCGAATGGGTGAACCTGGACTCGGCGTGGCGCGACGAGCGCATCGCCGCCCTCGCACGCCTCCCGTTCGATTACCTGCTCCGTCCCGCTGGCGCGATCGCGTCGATCCTGGACCGGCCCGTGCCCACGATGGATCGATGGAACGAACTCGAGCGAACCCGCGCGGTCGTCGGCATGGCCGCCGTGGATGCCCACGGCTCCGGCCGGCGTGACGGCGAGGGACGCGCCGCGAAACTCGGGCTCGGACCCGGGTACGAGGAGAGTTTCAAGACGATCTCGAACCGCGTGCTGCTCGAGCGTCCGCCGGTCGGCGATGCCGCCGCCGACGCCAGACTGCTGCTCGACGCCATCCGCGCGGGCCGCGTGTACTCGGTCGTCGATGCGATTGCCGGGAACGCCGTACTGCGGACTCGGCCCGGCGACGATGCCTTCGAGCTCGCCTCGCCGTTGCCGTCCGGTGCACGGCCGGAGTTGATCCGCGCCGGCGATCGCAGCCGGCTCGAGATCCAGTTCGACGGTGCGCCCGGCACGCCTCCCGTGCCATGGGTCGTGAGCAACTGGTCGGGCCAGCGTCCCATTGCCCCCGTTCCCGCGCTGCCGCAGCCCCTCATGGCGCAGCCCTTCCGCCGGTCGTCTCCCTGGCGGGTCGAGAAGGATCCTGCTTCGTCCGGCCAGGTATCGGTCGCCGAGGAGGCCGCCACGCTGCACTACGTGCTCGCCGAGGGACGTACCAGCCAGTATGTCGCGGCAGCCGCGGACCTCGCTCCGAGTCTGCCCTACAGCACCCTGGTCTTCGATGCCCGCGCCGCCAGGCCGATGCGCGCATCGGTGCAATTGCGCTTTCCGGACGGCGAACGGTGGGTGAAGTCGGTGTACCTCGACACGCAGGACCGCGAGGTCGCCATTCGGGTGGGGGAGATGGCGGCGGCCGGATCGTCGCGTCCCATGCCCGACGTCACGACCGCCGAGTCGATCCTCGTGGTCGTAGACCTGGTCAATTCGAAGCCGGGGGAGTCGGGGAGCTTCACGGTGAGGAACCTGCGCAGAGTTCGGTGAGGGGGAGGCAGCCCGTAAAGGGCTGCGCTACACGTCTTGTGTTTGTCTCCTGAATCGCGGCCGAACGTCTAGGTGTGTAGCGCAGCCCTTTTAGGGCTGCCTATTTCGAGCGCGCCTTCGGGGCGATCTCCTGGATCGCGGCGATGAGGTCGCTGGCGAGCAAACCGTGCTTGAACCCCTCGCGCAGCATCCGTTCCGCGATCCGCCGTGCCGCGACCGCCGAACGCTGGCGGTTCTCCTTCGGGGCAGGGGAGACGAACGTGCCGAGCCCCCGTTTGCTGAACACGGTGCCTTCGCGCGCCAGCGTCCGGTACGCATGCTGGACGGTGTTGATATTGACCTTCAGGTCCTTCGCCAGCGCCGCCGCGGCCGGCAGCGCCTCATCCGGCCGCATCACACCTACCGCCACCGAGCGCTGAATTTCCTCGACGATCTGGCGGTAGACCGGCCGTTCATCGGCGGGATCAAGCTCCATTAGCAGCATAGTTGACTATAGCACTAGTTAGCTAGTTAACTAGGCAGCCCATAAAGGGCTGCGCTACACGCCGGGAACCGGCGTCCACCAGCCGCGAATCCGACGTGTAGCGCAGCCCTTTACGGGCTGCCCACGTCAGGCCTCGCAAATCAGGTTTTCGTATTCAGAAACAGATACGCCGCTACGCCGGCGACGATGATGTTGGCGCTCCAGCCGGCGAGGAAGGGTGGCAGGAGCCCGGCGCCGCCGATGGCGAGGAACACGTGCAGGACGATCCAGTAGGAAAGGGCGAGCACGATCCCGATGCCGATGCCGTAGAGCGCGCCCCGTTTGCCGGTCGTCACGCCGAAGGGGATCGCCAGCAGCGACATGACGAGAGTCACGAAAGGAAAGGCAATCTTGCGCTGCAGCTCCACGGCGAGCGGCACGACGTTCACGCCGCTGTCGGACAGCTCGGCGATGTGGGTCCGGAGCTCGGGCACGGTCATCAGCTCGGCCACCGGCGCGCTGGTGCCGAAGTAGTCCGGTGGTTCGAGCGGGAGCGACCGCGTCTGGAAGCCTTCGTACCGGGCGGTGCCTGTCGCATAGTCGCGCACCCAGCCGTTCCGTGCGGTCCAGACGCCGTCCCGGTGCGCGGCGGAGGCCGCGGAGGTCATCGAGGACAGTCGCCAGGCGTCGGGTTTCGGCGCGTAGACGGTCAGATTTGTGAGCGTCTCCTGCGGCGCGTCGAAGAACCCGTAGTGATACACGCTGCCGTCTCGGGCGACGATCCACCGTCGGTTCATCGGATTCAGGTTCTGCTGCGGCAGGTTGCGGATCACGCGGTCGGCCGCGTCGGCCTTTCGGTTCGACTCGGCCAGCACGCCCTGCTCGAGCCCGAAGAGCAGGGCACTGCCGACGAGCGACAGGCCGATGATGGGCAGCGAGATGCGGTACAGGCTGATCCCGCAGGCCTTCAGTACCGTCAGTTCGCTGGACCTGGCGAGGAGTCCGAAGGTCACGAGCACGCTCAGCAGGACGGCCAGCGGGACGACGAAGTAGATGTACTGCGGCGTCATGTAGACCAGGAACTGCAGCACGAGGCCGAGACTCGCGTCCCCCTTGAAGATCTTCTCCGCCTTGTCCAGGAAGGTCGAGATGTAGAACATGCCGAGCAGTCCGAGGAACGAGAGCCCGACAGTGCGCAGGTACATCATCGTGACGTACCGGTCCAGGATCCCCGGGCCCGGCATCCGCAGTCTCGGCATGCGGACGACGATGACGACCTTCTTGCCTCGGGTGCTGGCACCGGTGGCGCCCCTGGCTGGATGCGCGCGCGTGGAGCTCTGCCAGCCCGTCGGGAGGCGGGGGAGGCTGACGGGCACGCTGATCGGAAGCCCGCGATGCGCAAACCGCGCGCGCCACACGACCGCGCCGATGCCGAAGAGCCCCAGGATGATGTTTGGCCACCAGCGCGCGAGATTGGCCAGGAGGAAGCTCGTTTCGTGCAGCCCGCCGGCGGTTTCGATCGCGCGGTAGTGGCCGCGCGTGTGCGCGGCGGCAAGCTCCATGATGCCGTAGTAGGCAAACACCACGGCAAAGCCGATGACGAACCCGGCCATCTTGCCGTCGCGCGCCGACGAGAGGCCCAGGGCGAGGCCGATCAGCGCAAAGACGAGACAGGCGACGGGGATCGAGAACTTCTGCTGGATGTAAATGAGCTCCGGATGGGGCGAGAGCGGCCCTTCCTTCCGGTTCAGTTTCGTGTCGGCATCCGCTCTGAGGTCCGCGATCGTCTTGTCCGTGAGGCCCCGCGGGATGGCCTGCCGGCCGAACACCGTGTCGGCGTCCAGACCGACGGTCAGGTTCCCCGTGAAGTCGTACGTCTCGGCCTCCCCCTCGCTGCCGGTCATGTATTGCGTGCCCTCAGTGAGGACGAGATCCACCCGCCGTTCGTCGGGGATCAGGACCAGCCGGCCCCGGGCGGCCATCGAGATGGTCGTTTCGCCGGGCGTGCTGGTGTCGGCCACCAGGACATCTTTCCAGCCACCCCCCGGCGCGATGTCACGGGAATACAGCACGTAGCCGGGGAAATCCTCGAAGAACACGCGCGGCTGGACATCGTTCTCGACGCGCTTGGAAACCAGCTCCCAGGTGATCTCGCGGAACCGCTGGTTCGCGTCCGGGATTCCCTCGAACATGACATAGGCGGTCGCGCCGGTCGCCACGAGGGCGAACGCCAGCAGCGGCCGCAACAGCCGATAGGGGCTCACGCCGCAGGCGAGCAGGGCCATCGCCTCGCGGTCGGTCGAGAGCCGGCCGAGTGCGACGAGGATCCCCGTCAGGGTGGCCATCGGGATCGTCAGGCCGAGCGCCTGCGGGAGCAACGTGAGGATGATGCGCCCGGCGGCGCCCCAGGAGACCCCTTTGGCCACCAGCCGCTCGAGCTGCTCCATGACCGGCGGCAGCGTCAGCAGGAACGTGAAGATCAGCAGCGACAGCAGGAACGGCGGGAGGATCTCCCGGAGGACGTAGCGATCCAGTATGCGGGGCATTTGACGTGAGATCCGCACGATAGCACTGATCCGGAGTTTCGGTAACCGGTACTCGGTGGTCGGTGGATCGGTCTGTCTTCGGAGACGCGCTGAAGCCGACGCGGTAGGGCATCAACCTTAACAGAGCATCCGCGGACCTTCCACAGCCGGCTTTTACTGGCCTTATACCGTGCGTCTGATAATGAGTGTTATGTTAACTAACAACCGGTGTCCCTGGTGTCGAAGCCCGTTTCGCCGTGCAGCGTGACAGACCGACCCACCGATTGCCGAACACCGGGACCGAGCGGGTCTTTACTTCTGCGAGCGCAGCTCTTGGATGATGGCCTCGAGCGCCGAGATGACTTCGTCGCGCTCGACTCGGGACTTCGTGAACTTCAGCTGCAGGTTGAACGCCTTCGTGGGCGCCCGGTAGCTGAAGACATACGACTTGGGCCGCCCGGGCTTGGGCCTGGCGGTCTCCCGCCGGACGGCTTCGCGGGTCGCGCCGCCGTCACGCGAGAGTTTCTCGACCAAGGCGACCATTTTCTGGGGGTCGCCTTGCCTAACCACCTGTAAAAGCAACGACTTGGAGTTAATGTCGGCCAGCCGACAAAGGTTTTTGACCTCTTCCGGCATGTTGTTGAGCGCCAGGGACTCCGTAATGGACGTCCGCGACTTCCCCAGCCGCCTGGCCATGTCTTCGTGGGTGTAGCTACACTTGGTGGCCAGGCCGTGAAGCGCCTCGGCCTCCTCGAACGGCGTCAGGTCCTTCCGCTGGATGTTCTCGATCAGCGCGATCTCGATCACCTCGTCGTCATCCACCTCCCGGATCACGACCGGGATCTCACGCAGCCCGACCTGCACGGCCGCCTGGTAGCGGCGCTCGCCCGCCACGATCTGGAAGCGCCGGCCGCGCTGCCGGACGATGATCGGCTCGATGATGCCTTTCTCGGCGATCGACGCCATCAGCTCTGAGAGATCACCCATGACCTGACGCGGCTGGTGGGGGTTCGGATCGAGCTGGTCGATCGGGATGATCCGGCCGATCGGACTGCCGGCCGAGCTGTTCAGGGCGTCGACGTAGTGCTCGTCGTGCCGCATGCGGACCGTCTGGGGAAGTCCTCGCTTAGACACGATCCATTACCTCCTCGCACAACGAGTAGTACTCCGCCGCCCCGCTCGAATCCGGCGCGAACCGGAAGATCGATTCCTTGTAGGCCGGGCTCTCTTCGAGACGCACGCTCTTGGTGATCACGGTCTTGAATACCTTGCTGCCGAAAACCTTGTCGATCTGGGAGCGGATGTCACGCGCGAGCGCCGTCCGCTTGTCGTGCATCGTGATCACGACGCCCAGGATTTTCAAGGTGGGGTTGGCCCGCATCCGGACCTTCTCGATCGTCTCGAGTAGATCGTCCGTCCCTTCGAGCGCGAAGTACGACGACTGAATCGGGATCAGCAGATGCGTCGCCGCCACGAGCGCATTCACGGTCAGGAGGCCCAGCGTCGGCGGGCAGTCGATGACGATGTTGGGATAGTCGGCGCGGATGACGTCGATCCGGTCCTTCAGGCGGAAGTGCGCGTCGAGCTCGCCGACCAGTTTCGACTCCAGCTTGGCGAGCGCGATGCGGGACGGCGCGACCCAGAGATTCGGCTGCGTGGACGGCAGGATGATGTCGGCGAACCCGACGTCCTTCTCGGTGATCGCGTCGTAGACCGTCCGGGTCACGGCGCCGACGTCGAGGTACGACATCGTGCTGTTGGCCTGGGGATCGAGATCGATGAGGAGGGTTGGCTTACCGCGCAGCGACAGCGCCGCGGCCAGGTTGATGGCCGTGGTGGTCTTGCCAACGCCACCTTTCTGATTGGCGATGGCGACGATCATGGCTGACGGACCGGGAGAACGAGCACGTGCCGCCATTGTAGATATAGCGGCGGGGAGAGTCAACGTACACTACATCTTGTATTTGCCCATCGTGTCGGGATCGAGGTTTTCCAGCCATTTCTGCAGGCGTTCGCTGTCCCCTTTTTCCGGCGCGAGGTCCACGGTCTTGGCGTTGTCGATGACGGCGTCTTCCACGTAGATCGGCGCACGAGCCCGGAGCGCCAGGGCAATCGCGTCGCTCGGCCGCGCGTCGATGACCGTGACTTCCCCGCCGATCGCCAGGTGGATCAGCGCGTAGAACGTGTTCTCCTTCAGGTCGGAGACGACGATCTTCTGGATGTCCGCCTTGAGGTCGTGGATCACGTTGTTGAGGAGGTCGTGCGTCATCGGCCGCTGCGGCGTGACGTTCTCGATCTGCAGCGCAATGGCGTTGGCCTCGAAGACGCCGACCCAGATCGGCAGGACCTTGTGGCCGTCCCTGTCGCGCAGGATCACGATCGGCATGTTCGTGATCGGATCCACCATCAGCCCCTTGATCGTCATTTCGATTTGCATGTTCTGCATTCCTGAAGTTCTGAATTAGGAATTTGGAATTGAGAGGCGTCTGCCTCTCTCACTCCGGGTGGGACGGCTAGTGGCGGCCAGGTGTTCAAGCCGTCCGACCGCCCGCTTGGCCCGGTCGCTGTCAATTCCCAATTCCCAATTCATAATTGGACAGCTTCTCCCCTGAGGCTGTTCGGGTTCGCCCCGGTGATCCGCACCGGGATCGTCCGGCCGATCCACGACGGATCCCCGGACAGATTCACCACCGTGTTGCCCGACGTGCGGCCCGAGAGCTCCCACGCGCGCCGGCGGCTCCGCGCGTCCACCAGCACCTGCTCCATCCGGCCGACCGCCTGTTCGTACAGCTCCCGCTGAATCCGCCCCTGCAGGGTCTGCAGCTGCACGATCCTTCTCGTCTTTTCCTCCTCCGGCACATCGTCCGGCAGCCGCTTCAGCGCGAGCGTGTTCGGCCGCGGCGAATACTTGAACGAGAACATGCTGTGATACCGGACGGCCTCGGTGAGCGACAGCGTCTGCTCGAAGTCCTCGGCGCGCTCTCCGGGGAAGCCAACGATCATATCGGTCGATAGCGCGATGTCCGGCATGGCCTCCCGGAGCCGGGCGACGAGTTCGAGATATTCCTCGCGCGTGTGGCGGCGCCGCATGGCCGTCAGGACGTCGGTCGATCCCGACTGCACCGGCAGGTGCAGGTGCCGGCAGACCTTCGGCAGCGTGCGGAGCGCCTCGATCATCCGCGGCGTGACGTGGCGCGGATGCGGGCTGGCGAAGCGGATGCGCGCGAGCCCGTCGATGTCGTTCAGGCGCTCCAGCAGCCCCGCGAAGTCGCAGGAGGGGTCGTCAGGCGCCTGGTAGTGGTTCACGATCTGCCCGAGCAGCTGGATCTCCTTCGCGCCGGTGTCGGCCGCGTGCCGCGCGTCGGCGACGATGTCGGCGACGGGACGCATGCGCTCCTTCCCTCGCGTGTACGGGACGACGCAGAAGGCGCAGAACTCGTTGCAGCCTTCGATGATCGTCACGTAGGCCTTCAGGGGATCGTGCCGCCTGGCGAGACCCAGCGGGAACGAGACGTCCTCGAGCGGATCGAGGTCCAGGGACGGAAACTGGCGGCCGCCGCTCTGGCGGCGCAGGACGACCCCGTCCACGAGCATGGGGAGCCGCTTGATGTTCTGGGTGCCGACGATGACGTCCACGGCTTTTGACCGCTTGAGGATGGCGTCCCCTTCCTGCTGCGCGACGCAGCCGGCGACCGCCACGATCGGGCGCTGCCCCTGTTCGAGCCCGGCGTGGTGGATCTCGCCGAGCCTGGTGAACAGCTTCTCCTCGGCCTTCTCGCGGACGCTGCACGTGTTGATGACGATGACGTCGGCGTCACGGTCGTCGTCGGTGGACTGATAGCCAGCCTGTTCCAGCAACCCGGCCATGCGCTCGGAGTCGTGGAAGTTCATCTGGCAGCCGAAGGTCTCGATCAGGTATTTCATGGCTTGACGCCCGACCTGCTCTTACGGTCACGCCCCCCCAGAAGGTCGGGGCGACAGGTCGGGGCCCCATTAGCTTTAGCGTTTTTATTTGCTTAGCTTTCGCCCGCCTACGCGGGCGATGCTATCGCTTCCGCCCGCTTCGGCGAGGCAGGCTCTTGTCGTCCCGGCGGGATTCCAGCATCTCCTTCGCGCTGGCGAGTACCGTCGCCGAAATCTCCGCCCCGCCGATCATCCGGGCCATCTCCTGCTCCCGGTCGAGCCCGGTGAGAGCCTGGACCTCCGTGATGGTCCGGTCCTTCCGGATCGATTTGGCGATCCGGAAGTGCGACGTGCCGTAGGCGGCGATCTGCGGCAGGTGCGTAATGCAGAGGACCTGGAAGCGGTCGGCCAGCCCCTGGAGGCGCCTGCCCACCACGTCCGCCACGGCCCCGCCGATGCCGGCGTCCACCTCGTCGAAGATCAGCGTCTTGCCCGGCGCGTCGGTCGAGGCGAGCGTCTTGAGCGCCAGCATGATGCGTGACAGCTCGCCGCCCGACACGATCCGGGCGAGCGGCCGGAGGTCTTCGCCGGGGTTCGGCGAGATGAAGAACTCCCCCGCCTCCCAGCCTCGCTCCGACCACTGCGTCTCGTCCGCGGGATCGGTCAGACGCACCTCGCACCGCGTCCGCGTCATCGCGAGATCGGCGAGCGCGCGCTCGAGACGCTTCGAGAATTCCGGGGCCGCCTTCCGCCGCGCGGCCGAGAGCACCTGGGCGCGCGAGGCGTAGACGTCCCGCGCCGCGGTCAAGGCCTGGTCGAGTTCCGCGGTCCGCTCGGCCGCGTGTTCGATGTCGTGCAGATCGCGGCGCAGCCGTTCCGCCGTGGCCCGCACCTCGTCGAGCGACGGGCCGTGCTTCTTCTTGAGACGCTCCAGCGCCGCGAGCCGGTCTTCGACCTCCTGCAGGCGCGCCGGCGAGGCATCGATGTCGGCGGCATAGGACCGCAGGAAGAAGGCCATGTCCTCGAGCTGAGACTTCACGGCCTCGCGCGCCTCGAGATACGGGTTGAAGCGCGCGTCGAGCGCCGCCAGGTCCCCCACCTTGCGCCACACCACGCCGAGCGCTGGCAGGGCGGCCTCGTCCCCTTCGTACAGCGCGGTGTAGGCATCCGCGCACAGCCGCTGCAGTTTGTCGGCGTTGGCCAGCACCTGCCGTGTGGCGGCGAGCTCGTCGTCCTCGCCGGGCGCGGGCGCGACGCGGTCGATCTCCGCGAGCTGGAAGCGGATGAACTCCGCGCGCGCGGCCTTCTCGCGCTCACCGGTCAGCAGCCTGTCGCGCTCCGCGCGCACCGCCTGCCAGTCTCGGAATGCGGATGCGGTCTGTTCGCGGAGCTGGCCAAAACCGCCGAAGGCGTCGAGCAGGTCGAGGTGCGTGACGGGATCCAGGAGCAGCTGATGTTCATGCTGGCCGTGCAGATCGACGAGGCCGCCACAGGCTTCCCGCAGCGCGGCGCTGGTGACGAGGCCGTCGTTGATCAGCGCGCGGCTGCGTCCCTGGGCCGAGATCTCGCGCCGGACGATGGCTTCCCCGCCGCCGGGGGTCTCGAAGATGGCCTCGATGACCGCCTGGCCCTCGCCGGTGCGGACGAGGTCGGCCGATGCCCGTCCACCCACGAGGAGGCCTACGGCCCCGACGAGGATGCTTTTTCCGGCGCCGGTCTCCCCCGTGAGGACGGTCAGGCCGGGTTCGAACTCCAGCTCGAGCCGGTCGATGACAGCCAGGTGCTGGATGCGGAGGAAACGGAGCATGGGACCAGAAGTGCCATCTTATCAGATGTTTGACAGCCCATATGTAGCGGTGTTACCCTCGGTACTCACTACGCTGTCCCAGCGGCGTGGCAGGCCAATCGGGTAACCGGGGCGTCGGAAGTCGCGGGGCAAGAACCCGATTCGTAGCGGAGGTCTGTTTGCGCATGCCAGAATTGTCCGCGTTTGCACTCATGGTGCAGGCGACGGACCAGCCGGCTGGGACCGGCGACGTCGTCCAGACTGATTTCATCAAACTTGTCAGCGAGGGTGGCGCGGTCGTCCAGATCGTGCTCGTCATCCTGCTGATCTTCTCGGCCGTCTCCTGGGCCATCATCCTCTACAAGTTCTGGCAGTTCTCGCGCGCCGAGCGGCAGACGAAGACGTTTCTCGACGTCTTCCGGAAGAGCAGCAAGTTCTCGGAAGTGCACGCGATCTGCCGCACGCTGACCGAGAGCCCTCTGACCGGCCTCTTCCAGGCGGGCTACGGCGAGCTCAACACGCAGCTGCGCGGCCCGGGGGGCGAAGCCAAACCGGCACCCGGTGCGGCTCGTCCTACATTGAAGAGCCTGGACGCCGTCGACCGCGCGCTGCTGCGCGCGACGACGCTCGAGATGAACCGTCTCGAGAACAAGGTGACGTTTCTCGCAACGACCGCGAGCATCACGCCGTTCATCGGGCTGTTCGGCACCGTGTGGGGCATCATGGATTCGTTCCAGGCCATCGGTCTTGCGGGCTCGTCGAGCCTCGGGGTGGTCGCACCGGGCATTGCGCACGCGCTGGTCGCCACGGCCGCGGGCCTCTTCGCCGCGATCCCGGCGGTCTTCTTTTACAACCACTTCACGCATCGCGTGAAGTACTTCTCGGGCGACATGGACGATTTCTCGCTCGAGTTCCTGAACATCGCGGAGCGGAACTTCACGTGAGCGCCCGACCTGAAGGTCGGGCCTACATGAGGCCGCCGGTTCAACATTCGTAGGCCCGACTCGTAGGCCCGACCATGAGGTCGGGCGAGACAGAACAGAAAAATGCCGAAAGTACACGCG
>JBBECO010000241.1:0-1994 GCA_040881785.1 Vicinamibacterales bacterium | reverse complement strand
GCCATCATCAATACCGAGCGCACCGTGACCCTGCGGGCCAACGGTGAGCCGTTGACGCGCGACGCGGACATCGTCACGCACAACGTGTCGGCGAACATCAGGAGCCAGCTCACGGACGGGCTCGTCGGGCGGCTCGCCTTCAACAACAGCTGGTCGAAGACCGAAGGGCTGCTGCCGAACCTGAGCGGCACCGACTCGCCGCAGGCGAATTTCGACATCGATACGAAATTTCCGAACTGGTCGCTGTCGGGGCACCTCGACTTCGTCGCCAGCAACAGTTGGCTCTTCGGCGTGCGTGGCGGCTACTTCTTCGCGGACGTCGAGACCGAGGGGATTCCAGACGAGACGCGGTTCATCTTCCAGCGATCGAGCATCGGGATCCCGGGCATCCCGGCCAACGTCCAGCGTCCAGCCGGGTTCCAGAACGTCCTGAACAACTTCAATACGAACAAAGACGAGAAGACGCGGCTGAACCTGCAGGCCGACGCGACCTGGTACGGCAACTTCGGCGGCCAGCACACCATCAAGGGAGGCGTGCAGATCGACCGGATCGGCAATAACGTCGACTCCGGCGAAACCGGCAATCTCATTCGGCTCTTCTTCAACGAGAGCGTCAGCGGCCAGCGTGGACAGTTCGGCTACTACCGCGTACGGAGCAACGGGGTCGATCCCGAGCGGGGATTCATCCGGTTCGGCGACATCAACAGCAACAACGTCGGGCTGTTCATCCAGGATGCGTGGGCCGTCAACAACCGGCTCACGCTCAACCTCGGTGTCCGGACCGAGACCGAGAAGGTGCCGTCGTTCACCGTCGGCGAGGGGATCGAGTCGGACGCCATCGAGTGGGATTTCGCCGACAAGGTCGCGCCGCGCCTGGGCTTCGCCTACGACATCCTGGGCGACAGCCGCTGGAAGGCGTACGGCTCGTGGGGGCTCTTCTACGACATCATGAAGCTCGAACTGCCGCGCGGGTCGTTCGGCGGGGACCGCTGGCTCGAGTACTGGTTCGCGCTCGACAACCCCGACTTCACCCAGCTCGATCCTGCCGGCTGCCCGCCGGCGTGCCCGGGCCAGCTGCTCCGGGGGCCGCTCAACTTCCGGCTCCCCTCGAACTCTCCCGGGGAGGAAACGATCGATCCCGGCGTCGACCCGACGAGGACGCAGGAGGCGGTGTTCGGCCTCGACCACGCGCTGACGTCCTCGATCTCGCTCGGCGTGCGCTACGTGCACAAGCAGGTCGACAAGGCGGTCGAAGACATCGGCTTCCTGGACGAGCAGCAGAACGAGGTGTTCAAGATCGGGAATCCGGGTTTCGGCCAGTCGGCGTTTTTCACGCCCGAAGGGGGCACGGCCCGCATCGCGCAGCCCGAGGCGGAGCGCGACTACGACGCGCTCGAGTTCTCGGTGAACAAGAACCTCTCGAACAACTGGGCGCTGCGGACGAGCTATACCTGGAGCCGGCTGTATGGCAACTACTCGGGCCTCGCGCAGTCGGATGAACCCGGGCGTCTCAGCCCGAACGTCGGCCGGAACTTCGACGCCCCCGTCATGTCGTTCAACGAGCGCGGCGAGCCCGTGTTCGGACGATTGGCGACCGACCGGCCGCACCAGTTCAAGGCGCACTTCATCTACGATCTGCCCTTCGGGACGACGGTGGGGGTGGGCCAGTTCGTGGCGAGCGGCACACCGATCACGCGCGAGGCGGCGTTCATCTCGCCGAACAACTTTCCGGTGATGTACCTGGGCCGCGGGAGCGACGGGCGGACGGAGGTCTTCTCGCAGACCGACCTCGTTGTGCAGCACGACTTCCGGCTGACCGGCAACCAGCGGCTGCAACTCGGGCTCAACGTGCTGAACCTCTTCGACGAAGAGAACGCCGTACGCGTCTTCCGGACGCAGTTGCGGCAGGGCATCGTCGTCAGCGAGCCGGAGTTCTTCGCCGGCGTCGACACACGGGCGCTGATCGGGGCACAGAATATCCCGCAGGATCCGCG
>JBBECO010000240.1:29958-64596 GCA_040881785.1 Vicinamibacterales bacterium | reverse complement strand
GGCCTACTTCAACGACGCCAGGCGGTTGAAGTCCATCTTCGACGCCACGTCCTGCAGGACCTGGACGCCGTCGATCCCGCTCCCCTCGATGGTGACAAGGAAGCGTTTCCCGACGAGCGCGTTGACTTCGCCCTGCTTGTTCTCGCTGTCCCACTTCTCCCAGCCGGGCTGCCCGTTGACCGTCGTGGACCTCTCGTAGCCGGTCGTCGTTTCCTTCGAATATCCGGATGCCAGGAACATCGACACCGGTGCGAGCAGAAGCTGGTTGAATGCCGAATCGACGACCTCGACCTCGATGCGCGACTCACCCCTGGTGTAGGTCGCCTTGGCATTGGCGGTCGGGAACGGCGAGGTCATGCGTTCCCCCTCCGGCTTCTGCTGCTCCCAGCCGTCAATTTTCGGCAGTGTCGCCAGCAGGTCCTGCAGCTTCACGGGCTCTGACGCCTTCTGATCCCCGCTCGATCCCGCCGCCATCTGCTCGAGCCCCTTGGCCATGGCCTCGAGCCCTTTGGCCGCTTCGCCCGCCGCCTTCTCGGCACTCTGCGCCGTCTGCTCGGCCGCCTTCGCGGCTTCCTCGGCCCGCTTCTCTTCCTCCGACTTTCCACACCCCGCCGCCAGCACCGCCGCCAGCACACCCACCATGAGTCGCGTCATCGCATGCCTCCAAGGGAACCGGACAAGTAGTAGTACAGCCGGCATTCTACCGGACGGCGGCGCGCGGTAGTACCATTCACCCAATGGCCATCCGCGAACGCGTTGCGCTGCTGCTTTCAGAACTGCCGAAGGAACCGCAGTTCCCGACCCAGGGGGCCACCGTCTTCATCGACCTCGAAAAACGCGAGGTCTCGCGCGCGTATACGCCCCTCCGGGTCGCGAAAGCCCTGCTCGCCGGGCGCGGCGCGAACATGTTCTACCTCTACCGCCTCCTCGACGAGTCGCTGGACCCCCTGCACCCCGACATCCCGCTGATCTTCGGCTCCGGCGTGCTCACCGGCATCGTGCCCTCCGCGGCGCGCGGCAACGCGACGTCGTGGTCGCCGGAGTCCGGCGTCCTCATGGACTCCAACGCCGGCGACTACTTCCCCTCCTTCATCCGCATGAACGGCATCGATCACATCGTCCTCTACGGACGCGCGGCGTCGTGGACGATGATCCGGGTCAAGGCGGGCGAGATCGAGTTCATGGACGGGGAACCGTACCGCGGGCTCGACAACATCGACCTGCGCGAGAAGATTCCGCAGGACATCGGCGGCAAGTGGGACCGCGATCTCGCCATGGTGAACGTCACCGTCGCGGGCGAGCACCAGGTGCTGTGCAGCGCGATCATGGGCGGCCCCAAGGCCTGCTACGCGCGCGGCGGCCCGGGCGCCAAGATGGGATCGCTCAAGATCAAGGCGATCGTCGTGCAGGGGCAGACGCGCGACTTCGAGACCGCGCAGCCCTACAAGGGCTACAACCGGACGATCGCGCAGAAGCTGCTCGACACCTCTGTCGTCAAACATGCACTGAAGACGATGGGGACGCCGTTTCTCTACCGGCCGAGCCGCCTGCTCGGCGCGATGGGGACGAAGAACAACCAGGAGACGACCTGGACCGACAAGCTCGACGCCGAGAACATCACGCCGTACCGCCCGGGGATGACCGGCTGCTTCCGCTGTCCGGTGAACTGCCGCCCGCTGAACGAGATGAACCAGGATCCCGCGGACAAGTACGGCCGCGGCGACGGCCCGGAGTACGTGACGCTCGGCAAGTTCGGTCCGAATGTCGGCATCGACCGGATCGAGAGCGTCATCCGGCTCAACAACATCTGCAACGATCTCGGGCTCGACACGGCGTCCACCGGATCCACGATCGCCTGGGCGCTCGAGCTGTATCAGCGCGGCATCATCACGAAGGCACACACCGGCGGGATCGAGCTGACGTGGGGTGACGCGGCGACGATCGAGAAGCTGCTGTTCATGCTCTCGCGCCGGGAAGGATTTGGAAACGTCCTTGCTGACAGCACGCGGGCCGTGGAGAAGGGGCACTACCCGCCCGAAGCGCTGAAGTACCGGATGGCGGTGAAGGGACTGATGCAGAGCGATCCGCACGACGCGCGGATCCTGAAGGCGTTCGCCCTCGGCCTCGCCGTCGCCACGCGCGGCATGGATCACCTGCGCAATCGCGTCACCCTCGAGATCAACGCGCGGATCAACGACGATCCGGCGTTCAAGGAGCGGCTCTACGGTTCGCCGGTCAGCGCGCCGCCCAACAGCTACGAGACGAAGGAGCGCGCCGTCCGCGCCTGCGAGAACACGTACGCGGTCGGGGATTCGGTCGGGATGTGCCGCTTCACGACGAAGCTGTTCAACAGTCCGTCGCTGCCGGGGCTCGAGGAGTTCGCCGCACAGATCAAGAACGTGACCGGACTCGAGTACTCCGAAGCGGATCTCGACCGCGTCGGCCTGAACATCATGGGGGTGGAGCGCCTGATCAACCAGCGCCTCGGCGTCCGCCGCGAGCACGACACGCTGCCGGAGCGATGGTTCGAGGAGCCGGTCACCGTCGGCGCGTACAAAGGCGAGAAGATCGACCGCGCCGAGTTCGATGCGATGCTGTCGCGCTTCTACGAGGTGTCGTCGCTGACGTCAGAGGGTGTCCCGACCGAAGTGTTCCGGCAGGAATTGCAGCGGGTACTTTCATAGCGGCGGCAGCCGCTGTCTCGCTGTCTGAATACCTCACCGCAAAGGGCGCAAAGAGCGCAGAGACTTCTGGGGCGAGTGAATCCTTGCTGGTTGATGGGAATACACCCCACCCAAAGAGGCTCAGCGTCCTTTGCGCCCTTGGCGGTGCCTCTCTGGACAGCTGGAGCTGGAGTGCAACGATGATCACCGTGGTTCTCCCCTCGACACTGCGCGTGAGCGACACCAACCGCCTCGAGATCCACGAGCCGGTGACGACGATCGCGGAACTGGTGGACGCGCTCGACATGCGGATCCCGGGCTTCCGCGACCAGTTGGACGACTCCGTCTTCAACTTCGCCGTCAACGACGAGATGCTGCTGTATCACGCCCGCGAGCGCGGCCTGCGGGATGGCGATGTGGTGGAGGTGATTCCCACCATCTCGGGTGGCTGACGCCGTCCCCGGCGTGGCCTCCTGCGCGCCCGACCTGAAGGTCGGGCCTACAGCAGGGCTGATAGAAGCTGGCGGTTGGGAGTTGTCTACCCGTAGGCCCGACCTTCAGGTCGGGCGAGACACGATCACGCCCTACACGAAGGCGACGACGACGAGCGCGCAGACGAGAAGCACAGCGACCAGAGCTTCCGCGTTACTGGAAATGTCGTACTCGAGATACATGGTGTGTTCCGTCCTTTCTCAGTGTTAGACGACCCACCCCCAGGGAAAGTTTAGCGGTCAATTGTGATGATTCGATGGCAGGCGCACCTCTCCTGCGCCTGATTCCGCCTTCGTCGCCACGTAACTCTTACGCGCCCTGACTTTCACCCCTGGTTTCCCCACCTTCACCTCGAGTTTGTGCACTTTCCCGTCAAGCGTGGCGGGGGAGAAGCCCAGGATGTACTGGCTGTGGAGCTCCTGCGCCACCTGCGTGAAGGTCGGACCCAGCTCATCTTCCTTCTTCAGCAGGAAGAACCCGCCGCCGGTCTCTTCCGCCAGCTTCTTGAGCCCGCGGTCCGGGCTGGAGCGCACGCGGCTCTGGCCGTTGAAGATCTCCGTCGCCAGGCCGATGGCGTAGACCATGATCTCTTTCGCCCGCGCCGCCTGCATCACGTCGTCCAGGTCGCGGCGGCTCGCCGTATCGGTCCCATCGGTGAACACCAGCGTCACCTTTCGTCCCTGCATCGGCTCCAGCTTGCGGATGCTCTCGTCGATGGCATCCCAGAGACGCGTGGGGTAACCGAAGTCGAGGTCCTTGAGCGAACGGATCAGCTCGTCGCGGTCGCTGGTGAATGCGTCTTCCGGCAGGAACTGGATCTTGTCGCTGAATGCGCCGACGCGCCCCGTGTCTTCCGGCAGCATCCGGATGAGGAACTGTTCGGCTGCCGCTTTCACGCGGTCGAGAATGAGCGTCATGCTCCCGCTGGTGTCGAGCATCACGACAACGGTGATGGGGGTGTTCTTGTTTTCGAAGAGCGTCAGCGAGACACGGCGTCCGTTGTCGTACACCTCGAAGTCCTCTTCTTCGAGATTCGCCACCAGGCGTCCCTCGTCATCGGTCGCCGTGACGTAGATCGGGACGGTCAGTGTGCCCGTCCTGAACTGCGCAGACGCCGGCATCACGAGGAGCGCGGCCACGGAGGCGAGGGCGACGAGCGAGCGGGTGAGTCGAATATGCATGTCAGATCCGGGTCGGTTTCAAGACTGTTTCCAGCACGGGCCGGATCGCATCCGCCATGCGCCGGTATCCGGCCGGCGACGGATGCAGGTTGTCGGGTGATTCGAAGAGCCGGTCGCCGTCATCCGCGGCCGCGACCGCCGCGCGCGTGTCCGCCAGCGAGACGTTGGGATCTTCGGCGGCCCGCGTGCGGATCCAGTCGTTGATCGCGCGCATCCCGGCGTTCTGTTCCTTCGTGGCCGTGTTGTAGGGAACGATGGTTCCGGCCACTACTGGAATCTTCTCGCGCGCCGCGCGCCCGTACATCGCCGCGAGCTGTTCGATGACGTGCTGTGCCTCGCGCCCCTGGTAGACGTCGTTCACCCCCGCGATGATCACCACGGCCCGCGGCGCGTGCTCGACCACGTCCCGTTCGAACCGGCCGCGGATCTGGTCGCTGCGCTCGCCGTCCACGCCGTGGTTCAGCACCTGCCAGTCGGGGTGGGCCTCCATCAGCCACCAGGCGTACTGGCTGGTCTCGTCCCCGACGCCCTGCGGCGGCGCCTCGACGCGCGACTTCCATCCGGGCGTGCCGGCGGTGGTGGAGTCTCCGAGCGCGACGATGGTGACTTTCTGCTTCATCGGCTTCTGCAGAACGCTGAACGGCACTCCTATTTGAACAACATCGCTGAAGGTCCGCGTTGCTTGCGCAGCTTCGCCGACACCCCTTCGGCGGCCTTCATCACGCGCAGGATGTTCAGCCCCAGCACCTTCTTCACGTCGTCGTCCGAATAGCCGCGGCGCAGCAGCTCGGCCGTGAGGACGGGGTACGTCGAGACGTCCTCCAGACCTTGTGGGACGCTGGTGATGCCATCGAAGTCCCCGCCCAGGCCGACGTGATCGATGCCCGCCACCTTCCGGATGTGATCGATGTGGTCGGCCGTATCGCCCACCGTCGCGCGCGGCACAGGATTGGCCTTCGTCCACGCGTCGAGGCCCGCCGTGCGCGCCGCCTCGTCGTCCGGGAACTGCTGCTGCAGCCTCGCCGTCTCGGCCGTCTGCAGCGCGTTCCACGCGGTCACTTTCGGCGAGAGGAAACCGGGCACGAACGTCACCATGACGATGCCGCCCTTGCCCGGCAGCATCTGGAGCACGTTATCGGGCACGTTGCGCGGGACGTCATTGATCGCGCGCGCGGACGAGTGCGAGAAGATCACCGGCGCCTCACTCACCCGGATCGCGTCGGCCATGGTGTCGGGTGACACGTGGCTCAGGTCCACGAGCATCCCCAGCCAGTTCATCTCGCGCACGACCTGTTCGCCGAACGGCGTGAGCCCGCCGTGCTGCGGCGTGTCGGTCGCGGCATCGGCCCACGGCGTGTTCTTCGAATGGGTGAGCGTCATGTAGCGCGCGCCCAGCCGGTGGAACATGCGCAGCGCCGCCAGCGAGTTGTCGATCGAGTGGCCCCCCTCCATCCCGATCATCGACGCGATCTTGCCGCTCTTGAAGATCCGCTCCACGTCGGCCGCGGTCAGCGCCAGCTCGAAGGTCTCCGGATACTTCCGCATCATCTGGTGGACGATGTCGATCTGTTCGAGGGTGGCCGTGACGGCGGTCTGGCCCGCGTAGTCGGACGGGGTGTAGACCGACCAGAACTGTCCGCCGACGCCGCCCGCCTTGAGGCGCGCGATGTCGGTGTGGATCGCCGGCTGCGGCTTGCTGATATCGAGCTTGTCGATGTCGCGCTGGACGTTCTCACGCACGGCCCACGGGTAGTCGTTGTGGCCGTCGATGAGCGGGACCTGCTTGTGGAGCGCCCGGGCGCGTTCGAGCAGCGCGGCGTCGCCGGTCTGCGCCGCGGGGGATAGCGTCAGCGTCACGCATACTGCCAGAGAAAGAGGGAGGAGCTTGGACATGATCCTGCCATCTTAGCGTGTCACGCGCGACGGCCGACGCCCGACCTGAAGGTCGGGCCTACGAGGTCGGGCCTACGAGGGGGGTCTACAGAGATAAGATGCGAGCATGGCTGACGACAACCCGCCTGTCACGCTCGAACTGATCTGGGAGCACGATCTGGTGATGGCCGGCAAATCGGGCGATATTGCGCTGACGCTCGACAGCGCCAAAGGGGAGGGCCCCTCGCCGATGCAGGCCCTGGCCTTTGGCCTGGCGGGGTGCATGGCGATGGACGTGCTGCACATCCTCAAGAAGGGCCGGCACGATTTCAAGGGCCTGCGGGCGGACCTCACGGGCACGCGAGCCGAAGCCCACCCGCGGCGGTTCACCAGCGTCCAGCTGCACTACTCGGTGACCGGCACGGTGGGCGATGACGTGGTGCAGCGCGCCGTCGATCTCTCGCGCGAGAAGTACTGCTCCGTCTGGCACTCCATGCGCCAGGACATCGACTTCACGGTGACGTTCAAGGTCTCGCCGGGCGTCTGATCGCACGGGCATGCGCCGGGGGTATCTCGACTGGCTGCGCGGCCTGGCCGTGCTCATCATGATCGAGGCGCACGTGCTCGACAGCTGGACGCGCGTCGAGGATCGCGACTCCTGGCTCTACGGCTGGTCGATGATCGCCGGCGGCTTTGGCGCGCCGTTGTTTCTGTTTCTCGCCGGCGTCTCGGTCGCGCTCTCGGCCGGATCCAAGGCGCGGCGCAGCGGTGACGCGCGCGCGGCCTCACGGGCCGTCACGCGCCGCGGCTTCCAGATCTTTCTCCTCGCCTTTCTCTTCCGGATCCAGGCGATGGTGGTCAGCTGGGGCCCCTGGCGCTCGCTGCTGAAGGTCGACATCCTCAACATCATGGGGCCGTCCATCATGGCGGCGGCCGTGCTCTGGGGCGCGTTGAAAACGACCCGGGGCCGCGCCTTCGCGTTCGCGGCCGCGACGCTGGGGCTCGCGCTGGTCACGCCGGCGGTGCGCATGACGGGTCTGCTCGACGTGCTGCCGGACCCGATCGAAGGCTACCTCCGGCCTCGTGCGGGTTACACCCAGTTCGCCGCGTTTCCCTGGGCCGCGTTCGTCTTCGCGGGCGGGCTGGCCGGCGTGCTGCTCGACGAGGCGCGGACGCCGGAGGTCGAGCGCCGCCTCAATCTCTGGTTCGGGCTGGGCGGCGCCGCCCTGGCCATCGGCGCCTTCGGGGCGTCGCACCTGCCGAGTCCGTTCCCGGGCTCGAGCTTCTGGACCTCGTCGCCCTCCTTTTTCCTGCTGCGCACGGGCCTCCTCGTCCTGATCATCGGTGCCGTGTACCTCTGGCACCTGCGTCCGCGCGGCGGCACCGCGTTCAGTCCGCTGCAGCAGGTGGGACGCACGTCGCTCTTCATCTACTGGATCCACATCGAGCTGATCTACGGCCTCATGGTCCGCCCGCTGCACAAGTCGCTCACGTTGGGACAGGCGTGGCTGGGCGTCCTGCTCTTCGCCCTCCTGATGCTGATCGTCTCGCTGCTGAAGAACCGTTTCGTCGGCCGTGTGACGGGACTGGGGGCGTTCTGGCGCCCGGAGAGCCGAAAACCCAAAGCCGTGGTCTAATCCCGCCGGATGCAGGTAGACCTGAACTGCGACATGGGGGAGTCGTTCGGCCGCTGGGCGCTCGGCGCCGATGCGGACGTCATGCCCCACATTACGTCCGCGAACATCGCCTGCGGCGCGCACGCCGGGGACGCGGCCGTCATGCGCCGGACGCTGAGGCTGGCGCGCACCCACGGTGTGGCCTGCGGGGCGCACCCGGGATTTGCCGACCTGGCCGGCTTCGGCCGCCGCGAGATTCCCGTCACGCCGGCCGAGGCGGTGGACCTGGTGCTGCTGCAGCTCGGCGCCCTGGAGGCGATCGCGCGCGTCGAAGAGATCCCGCTGCGGCATGTGAAAGCGCATGGCGCGCTCTACAACATGGCGGCCCGCGACGCGGCGCTCGGCGCGGCCATCGCGCAGGCCGTCGCGGGGTTCGACCGGAGCCTCGTCTTTTTCGGGCTCGCCGGGTCCGGCATGCTCGAGGCCGGCCGCGCCGCAGGCCTCACGGTCGCGGCCGAAGGCTTCGCGGACCGCGCGTACGAGCCGGACGGGTCCCTCACGCCTCGCAGCGTGCCGGGCGCCGTCATCCACGACGTCTCCGCGGTCGTGACCCGCGCGGTGCGGATGGTGACCGAGTCACGCGTCACCGCCCGGGACGGCTCGGACATCCCGCTCCACGTCGACACGATCTGCGTCCACGGCGATACGCCAGGCGCGGCCGCGCTCGCGCGCGCGTTGCGGCAGGGGCTCGAGGGCGCCGGCGTCCGCGTCGCGCCGGTCGAGAGTCTTAGATGAGGTTGGAGTGGTGCTGGCCAGTTCGAGACGAATGTTCGACGAACGCGCGATATAGCGCTGCGGCAAATTGTCGCGAGTAGTACGCGTAGCTTCGAGAGCTTTGTACCGCCAGACAGATCCATCCCGCGGAAATACCGGCAAGCGTGAGCCGCGTCGGTAGAGGCAACGACCAATATGGGGAAGCGGCCAGCCCGATCGCCAAGGCGAGGGCGATCAGGAGTTCGATGACTCGCCGTGCGTGGCGCTGTTCTCTATTGCTTCGCCGATCGACGACTGCCAACAAGACGAGAACCAACAAGACCATGCAGCCGACCACCGCCGGAACTCTAATCAGGCCGGCGCCCACGGCCCAGCCACACGTGTGGGCCGCCCCGATGCTCGATGCCACCATGTTGCCTCGCATCATGGTGTACAACCCCTGAAATTGCTCTGGGTACGTCATTGCACCCGCCGCAAGCAGACGCTCCCGAGCCTGGAAGAAAACCGTTTGCCTTTGCTTATCTGCAGCCTCGGGCCTCGCCACGGGAGCCCTGATGTTCAACCTGTACTCACGGCTGGCGAGGAACTCGATTGTCTCCCGAAGCTCATCCGGCAGTCCTGCTCCCGGGTCCAGCAGAAAGCTGGATGGATGACGCCCCCCAGTAGTGGAGGGGAAGCCGTGATGAGCAAACGCTTGAAGGAAGTGTCCGGCCAGGTAGGCGGCGACGATGGCGGCGAGCGCCGATGCGAGATCGGCGTCAGGAGCCTGTCCCCGAGCGAGGGACAGAGGAATAGCAAGTGCAAGGAAGAGTACGCTTCCGGGGATCAGGAACCCGAAGACGTCGTAGAAGTTGAATCGTTCGATCACATCGTCAGCTGACCAAGAGGTCTTGCGCCCGGATCGTCGAGACTACGTCCGCGAGCACTGCGTCCGCATGCCGGGCGGCTCCGTGTTTGAGAACCACTGATGCCACCCGTCGATGCCCTCCTCCGCCGTGAGTCTGGAAGATCTCCCCGAGTGGTGCGCTGCGGAACTCCTTCCAAGGATTGCGCATCGCCGTAATTTTGATCTGATCTTTGCCGCGAATGATACCCGCAGAATAGCGGGCGTTTGGAAAGAAACGGTAAGGAGCGTAGCGGTTGACGATGGTCCCTCCGGGGTCGACGTCAAACACGACGATGTCGTCTTCCAGCCGTGCCGCCTGTTTGAACCTTTTCAAGCCCCTTTCGGAGAGCTTCCGAGCGCGCGCGGCAGCCGCCTTGACCTTCGGATCGCGAGCCGCCTCTTCAAGATCTGCTTTTCGCAAGAGCGTGACCAGACGTTCACAGTCCTTGGGTGTGAACTGGCTGAGAGCCAGGTTGAGGCTCAGTGCGGGATGGGACGATTCAAAGACTTCGTGGACGGATCGATACGTCGCGGAGTCGATCTTGGTCGCCCACCCGACGATCTCCCGGAAATGCCGGTTGCGATAGTCAAAGGCCGCCTTGAAATGCTCCCACAGGAGCTGGGCGCAGGACGGAGCTGACGGATCATAGATCCAGAGCTTCGAGCGCCTCGATTTGAACGTCCGCCTGGCTGCGCTGCTCTCGAAGGTGGTCAGGTGATGGTCGGCCCACAACTCAGCGCGTGGTGAAAACACAAAATCTACGATGGCGAAAGGCGTATTATTCGACGCTCTGACCCACGGCCGTGCCATCCCGTAGTTGATTCCCGAAGGCAATGCCGCCGTCCACCGTTCCGTTTCCGTCAGAAAATCGGCCGCAATGGCCGCAGAGACCGCGCCGTCGAAACATGGCGCATGAAAGAAGATGCGTCCCCGTTTGGTCATCTTGAGGTTATTGTAGCGCCGTGCCGGAAGGACCGAGACGCTGATGTTTACCTGGTGGTCGGCCGGCTCGCCGCAGGCTCGAAAGGCCCTCATCGCGGCGAGTCTCGGCTGGATGCTCGACTCCTTCGACGTGATGCTCTACGCGCTCGTGCTCGCGTCGATCATCGCGGACCTCGGGATGTCGAAGGAGACGGCCGGCGCCCTCGGCTCCCTCACGCTGCTCGCCTCCGCCGCCGGCGGCCTCCTCTTCGGCGTCGTCGCCGACCGGTTCGGCCGCACGCGCGCGCTCATCGCCAGCGTCCTGATCTACTCGGTGTTCACGGCCGCCTGCGGCCTGGCGCAGACCGTCGCGCAGCTCGCGGTCTTCCGGATCTTCCTCGGCATCGGCATGGGCGGCGAGTGGGCGAGCGGCGCGGCCCTCGTGTCGGAGACGTGGCCGGCCGAGCATCGCGGCAAGGCGCTCGGCTTCATGCAGAGCGCGTGGGCCGTCGGCTACGGCGCGGCCGCCATCGTCACGGCCGTCGTGATGCCGCTGTGGGGCTGGCGGGGCGTGTTCTTCGTCGGCATCCTGCCGGCCCTGTTCACGCTCTGGGTGCGCCGCAACGTCGAGGAGCCGGCGATCTGGCGCGAGTCGCGCCAGATGGCGGCCTCGGCCCGCGGCGCGTTCGGCGACATCTTCCGCGGCCCGATGCTCCGCCTCACCATCGCGGTCACGGTGATGAACGCGTTCACGATGTTCGCGTGGTGGGGTTTCAACCTGTGGCTCCCGAGTTATCTCTCGATGTCCCCCGCCCAGGGGGGCGTGGGGTTGAGCACGACGATGATGTCGGGATTTGTGGTGGCGATGCAGGTGGGCATGTGGTTCGGGTACGTGACGTTCGGCTTCGTCAGCGACCGCATCGGCCGGAAGAAGACATACGTGGCGTACCTGCTGTCGGCGGCCGTCCTGCTGTTTTTCTACGTCACGATCCGCGAGCCGATGGTGCTGCTGGTCCTCGGCCCGTTCCTGGCGTTCGTCGCGACCGGTTACTTCAGCGGCTTCGGGGCGGTGACGGCGGAGATCTACCCGACGTCCATTCGCGCGACGGCGCAGGGCTTCACGTACAACATCGGGCGGGTTGCCAGCGCCATCGCGCCATGGGCGGTGGGCTCGCTCGCGCAGAGCCACGGCTTCGGCACGGCCCTCTCGATGTCGTCCATCGCCTTCGTGCTGGCGGCCGTCACCTGGATCTGGATCCCGGAAACCAGGGGGCGAGAGTTGACATAAGTCCTGAGATGTCAGCTATTTAGTGCGATCGGCAAAGCCGCGTCGTCCTGGAACCGATAAACTGGGGTCGAAAAGCTTATGATCTTGCGTCCTCGGACCTCCAAGTGAGCAGCCACCTATGATCAGCGTTGCGGCCATCCGGATGCAGCAGTTCGGCGTCACGTTCTACCAGGCGTCCTTGAGCGCGAAGGACATCGACAAGCTGGTGCGCTTCGAGGTGCTCAGCTACGGCGAGCAGGCGCAGGGCGTCCGCGGCGGACGCCGGAAGCCGGCGCATCCGTCCAAGATCAACTGGGACCTGCTCGAGCGGCGCATCGCCGCCAACGAGAAGGCCTACCAGCGGCAGATCATCCGCAAGAAGATCGACGAGCTCGTCCAGTACTACGAGCAGTGCCGGCAGGCGCGCGACCTCCCGTCGATCCCCGGCGCCGTGATCATCTCGTGCGACGAGCACCTGAAGTTCGAGCCGGCGGAAGAGGGGGCCTCGATCGGCATCCTGAAAGTGCCCGAGCGGGAAGGGATCCTTCGCGCGATCGACGGCCAGCACCGGCTGCTGGCGCTGCACGCGGACCGCGAGCGCTTCGAAGGGGAAGACTTCAGCGTGCCGGCGGTCATCTTCGACAAGCTCCCGGAAGACCACATCGTGCAGATGTTCGTCACGATCAACGCGAAGCACACGCGCCTCAACGCGTCGCATCTCGTGTCGCTCTCCGGGCGGCAGCTCTACGCCGACGACAGCCTCGCGGCGGCCCACGATGTCGTGCGCGCGCTGAACGACCGGGAGGACTCGCCGCTGTACGGCGAGATCAAGCTGCTCGGCGTCGGCAGGGGCAAGATCGCGCAGGCGCCGCTTGCGCAGGAGCTGAAGAAGCTGTTTGCGACCGAGGCCTTCGGCGCCGGCCGCAAGGGGGACGCCTTCCGGGACGAGGCGAAGAAGTTCTACGTGAATTACCTGAAGCAGGTCGCGCAGGTCTTCAACGCCGCCTGGAACGGACGCAAGTACAGCATCAAGTCCGCGACCGCGATGCGCGCCTTCATTCGCGTCGCCCCCGACGTCGTGCAGCGTCTCGACCAGGAGCACGCGGACCGCACCGACTTCCGGGCCATCGGCCGCGTCATCTCACCGTGGGGCCGCCGCATCGGCGACCTGCGATTCGAAACCCAGGGGGCGTGGAAGTCCGGGACGACGGTGGAGTCGCTCGCCAAAGAATTGCGCCTGGCGCTCCAGTACCCGGAGGGGGCGGTGGTGTGAGCGGAACTGCCGTCACGGATTAACCGCAAAGCGCGCAGAGGACGCCAAGCATCTCAAGGAGAGTATTCAGGCTGATCCCAATGTCCTCAGCGCCTTCTGCGATCTCGGCGGTAAGTTCGTGACAGCTGGCGCAGACAGAAAAAAAAGCCCCGCGTTTTCACGCGGGGCTTTTTAGTTGGTTTTTGCAGCCGACCCGGCTCCCCAGCAACTCACGGCTCCCTGCCGCAAATATTCAGGCCGCCTGCACCACACGATTGAGCAATCGATGTACCGGCCGAATTCCTGAGTAAATCCTGCTAATCTCGCAGCGGCACTCCGGGTTCACCCGACGAAATGGTTTCGATTATTACAATTCTGGTTCTGGCGGTCGGCCAGGGTTCCCTCGGGATCGTCCGCGGGACCGTGGTGGACGGCGTCACGGGGGCGCCGCTCGGGCGGGTGCTCGTCTCGATCGAGGACGGCGGCCCCTCGGCGCAAACCGACGAGGCCGGCCGCTTCGAACTGCGCGTGGCGCATGGCCGCCGGCGCCTGTTCGTGTCGGTCATCGGCTACGCGCTGGTCCGCAGGGAGGTGGAGGTCTCGGCGACCCCCGTCACGATCACCATCCCCTTGAGTGAAGGCACCGGCACGTACACCGAGACGGTGACGGTGGCGGCCGACAGGTTCGCCCCGGCCGAACCGGCCGTCGCCGCCCAGCACCTGCTCGGTAGCGCCGAGCTGCAGAACCTGCGGGGCGTGCTGGCCGACGACCCGCTCCGTGCCGTCCAGGTCCTGCCCGGCGTGGTGACCGGCGACGACCTGCGGAGCGAGTTCACCGTCCGCGCGAGCCCCTTCTCGCACATGAACCTCACGGTGGACGGCTTTGCGACGCCGTACATCCTGCACACCGTGCGCGCCGTCGAAGACTATTCGTCGTCGGGGTCCGTCGCGATGATCAACAGCGACATCCTGCAGGAAGTCACGCTGCTGAGCGGTGGGTATCCGCAGCGTTTCGGTAACCGCACCGGCGCCGAGATCGACTTCCGCCTCCGCGAAGGCTCGCGCGACCGGACGCACGGCCTGGTCGCGGTCAGCGGCACCAACGCGTCGGCGGTCTTCGAAGGGCCGATCGGCACGAGCCGGCGCGGTTCGTGGCTGATCTCGGCGAGGCAGAGCTACCTGGACCTGTTCATCCGGCAGATCGACCCGACGGTACGCTTCGGGTTCACCGATTCCGAGGCGAAGCTGGTCTACGACCCCACGCCCGCGCAGCGCGTCGAGCTCACGATGATCGCGGGGCGCTCGCGCGGCACCGAACGGCAGGAAGATGACTTCGGCCAGGAGGAGTTTTTCACCGGTCGGAATGCCTCGGTGATCGCCATCGCCGGATGGCAGCTGACCGGCCCCCGCGGTCTCGTCGGTGTGCGCGCGCTCGGATCCGTCAACCGGTTCAGCAACACGGCGGCCGATGGCGTCCGCATCGACGACGGACACGACCGCCAGGCGGCGGTGCGCGCGGACGGCGGTTTCTCGGCGGGCCGCCGGGTGTATTTCGAAGCGGGCGCCGTCGCCGAGTGGACGTGGGAACGCCGCGTGCGGCAGCGCTACGTGTTCGGCCAGTATCATCCCGTCAACGACTTCGACGACTCGGCGCTCCGCGCCGGCGCCTATGCGCAGGCGCGCTGGCAGGCCGGAAGACTCACGGTCGTCCCCGGCATCCGCGCGGACCGCTGGACGCTGACGGGCCAGTCCACCACGTCGCCGTGGCTCCAGGCGCAGCTCGCGCTGCCAGCCGGGCTGACTGTCCGCGGCGGCGCGGGCATCTACCAGCAGTTCCCCGACTTCGAGCACGTGATCGGTGCGCTGGCGGCTCCGGCCACGCGGCCGCAGCGAGCCGACCAGGTCGATCTGGGGATCGAGCATCGCATCGGCGCGTCCACGCGCTGGCAGGTCACGCTCTACAATCGCGACGAATCGGACTTCTTCAACCGGGTCGACGCCGACACGCGGCTCGTCGGGGACTTCGTCGTCCTGGGCAGCCGATTCGCACGGTTCACGCAGTCGCTGGACGGCTTCGCGCGGGGCGTCGAGGTGCTGCTGCAGCGCAAGGCCGCGAGCGGCCTCTCGGGATGGGCCTCGTACAGCTTCAGCCGCAACCGGTACACCGATCGGCTGACCGGCGAGTCGTTCTTCGGCGACTTCGATCAGCGCCATACGTTCAACGTCTATGGATTCTTCCGGACGTCGGATCGCGCCAGCTTCAGCGCCAAGGCGCGGATCGGTTCGAATGTGCCGGCGCCGGGCTACTTCACCGAGGTGGACGGCGTCGTCTACCTGTCCGAGCAGCGCAACGACGTGCGGATGCCGCTCTACGCGCGCGTGGACCTGCGCGCGAACCGCACGTTCAACTGGTCGCGCAGCCGGCTCACGCTCTTTGCCGAGGTCATGAACGTGCTCAATCGCGACAACGTCCGCTTCGCGCCGCCGGGCGTGAGCGTCCGCTCGCGCATGGTGCGCAACATGTTCGAATCGATGATTCCGATCGTTCCATCGCTGGGGGTGTTGATTGAATTTTAAAAAGGCCGTCGTGATCGCACTGACCATGGGGCTCGTCTCTCCTGGTGTGGCCCTGGCGCAGTCGTCGTGGGTGCCGAAGGTCCGCGCGTGGATCACGGCCAACGAGGCGCCGGTGCTGGGCGAGCTGGTGGAGCTGCTGTCGATTCCCAACGTCGCAGCCGACCGCCCCAACATCCGCCGCAACGCCGAACACCTTCGCGGGTTGTTCCAGAAGCGCGGTTTCACGGTGGAGCTGCTCGAGACCGCCGGCAATCCGCTCGTCTACGCGGAGTTGAAGGTGGCCGGCGCAACCCGGACGCTGCTGCTCTACAGCCACTACGACGGTCAGCCGGTGAATCCGAAGGGCTGGCGGCAGCCGGACCCGTTCACGCCCGTCGTCCGCGACGGCCGCATCTACGCGCGCTCGGCGTCTGACGACAAGTCTCCCATCATCATGACGCTGGCCGCGATCGACGCGCTGAAGGCTTCCGGCCTGGCGCCGACGTCGAACATCCGCGTGATCCTGGACGGCGAGGAGGAAGCCGGCTCGCCGAGCCTCGTGCCGGCCATCTCGAAGTACCGCGAGAAGCTCGCGGCCGACCTGATGGTGATCCTCGACGGCCCGCAGCACTCGAGCGGACGGCCGACCATCGCCTACGGGGCGCGCGGCATCGCGCGCGTGGACATCACCGTCTTCGGCCCGACGGCCGGCGTGCACAGCGGCAACTACGGCAACTGGATCCCGAATCCCGCGCAGCGTCTCGCGCTGCTGCTCGCCTCGATGAAGGACGAGCAGGGACGCATCCTCGTGGACGGCTGGCACGACGGGATCGCGCCGCTCTCGCCGGAGGAGCAGGCGATGGTCGCGGCCGTGCCCGACGACAGTGCCGCGATGCTTCGCGCCTTCGGCGTCGCCGCGCCGGAACAGGCGCACCCCCGGCTCCAGGCGGCGCTGCAGTATCCGACGCTCAACGTGCGCGGGATGGTGAGCGCCTTCGTCGGCGCCGGCGCGCGGACGATCATCCCCGACAGCGCCACGGCGTCCATTGACGTGCGCCTGGTGAAGGAGACGCCGCCCGCCGCGATGATCGAGAAGATCCGCGCGCACGTCCGCAAGCAGGGCTACCACATCGTCGAGCAGGCACCCGACGCGGACACGCGCGCCAGCCACTCGAAGATTGCGCGGCTGGCCACGTTCGGCGATGCCACGAATGCCTTCCGGACCTCACCGATGGACCGGCAGGCGCGCGCGCTCGCGGCGGCGATCCGGGAGGCGACCGGCGTCGAGCCCGTGCACCTGCGCACGCTCGGCGGCACGGTGCCGATTGCGCCGTTCATCGAAGCGCTGGGGTTCCCGGCCGTGCTCGTGCCGACGGTCAACTTCGACAATAACCAGCATGAGGAAAATGAAAACCTCAGGATTGCCAACCTCTGGGAAGGCATACTGACCGTCGCTGCGATCCTGAGGATGTGAACGTGCGCTAAGTGGCCCCGGGCACAATTACGGCGGCATTCGACCGGCGATGCATCCCCGCTGACTGCGTTGCTCCTCCCTCAAATATGCTCAATATTCTCGGTCGTCGCGCCTTGTCAGCGGGGCGCCTCGCCGGTCTCGGTGCGTCGCCGTAATTATGCCCGGGACCACTAAGTCTGGCGCGTGATCGATGTCACGGCGCCGAACATGTAGTGGAGCGTCACGCGGTCGCCGGCCTCGAGGTCCTTCGGCACCGACTCCGGGCCGGTCCGCGCCAGGCTCACTTGCCCCTGCGAATCGTCCGGGTCCACCCAGTAGACGTCCAGCGAGATCTGGCCGTGGATACTGACCGGCTGAACTTTCGTCACCATGACGTTGCGGGTGCCCTTGAGCATGCTTCGAGTGTAAACTGGTGCAGCCCCCAAGAGTTTTGTCCCTGGAGTTCCTCATGATTTCAAGAGTTCTGCGGCTGGGCTTTGCCCTCGCGCTTGCGTGCGTCCTTCTCCCCGCTCCCTCCGTCCGGGCGCAGGCTACCGCGGCCCAGGCGCCGGCCGCCCCGCAGAAGCCGGCCGACGCCGCTCTGCCCGCGGCCCAGACGATCATCGACCGGCACATCGAGGCGAGCGGCGGCCGCAAGGCCTTCGAGGCGGTCAGTTCGGTCAACCTCAAGGGCTCGATCACGATCCCGGCCAATGGCATGACCGGCACGATCGAGGTCAACGCCGCCAGGCCGAACAAGGCCGCTGTGAAGAACAACCTCGCGGGCATCGGCGAGATCCTCGAGGGCTTCGACGGCACCACGGCGTGGTCGATGTCGCCGATGACAGGGCCGATGCTGGCGACCGGCGCCGAGCTGGACGAGAAGACCTTCGACTCCGACTTCGACCGTGCCCTGGGGATCCCACACAAATACGAATCGATCAAGACGACGGAGAAGACCACCTTCGAAGGGCGCCCGGTCTATCGGGTCGAGCTCACAAAAAAGGGGGGCGCGACGGACGTCGAATTCTACGACGTCGAGACGGGCCTGAAGGCCGGCAGCATGGGTGAGCGGACCAATTCGATGGGCACGATCTCCATGACCAGCGCGGTGTCGGACTACACGAAGTTCGGCGATCTGCTCCAGCCGACGGTCATGAAGCTGACGGTCTCCGGCGTCCAGATGATCATGACCTTCACGTCGATCGCGTTCAACAAGGTCGATCCCGCCGTCTTCGAGCTCCCGGCGGCGATCAAGGCGCTCGTCAAGTGACGACGCGCGGCGCTCTGGTCGTGGCGACGGCGGCCGCCGCGCTCTGGCTCGGGCACGGCCGGCTTGCGGCCGACGTCCCCAAGGGCCTCGAGACGTTCGACGCCGCGTGGACGATCGTCCGCGACACCCATTTCGACAAGACCTTCAACGGCGTGGACTGGGAGGCCGCACGCGAGGAGTTCCGTCCCAGGGCCGCGGCCGCGACGACGACGGCAGAGCTGCGCAGTGTGATCCGCGCCATGCTGGCGCGCCTGGGCCAATCCCACTTTGCCATCCTGCCCGCCACCGCCGACAGCTCGTCAGAACAGACCGTCGTCAGCGGCCTCGCTACGCCCGGCTTCGACGTGCGGCTCGTGGGACGGGACGTGCTCGTCACCCGCGTGGAGCCGGAAGGCGGCGCGGCGATGCAGGGCGTACGCCCCGGCTGGCGCGTGACGGCCATCGGCGGCAAGCCGGTCGCCGGGATGATCGCCCCGCTCTGGGAGGTCGCCGCCGCCGGGGCGCCGGACGCCGATGACCGCGTGCGCGGGCTCGAGGGGTGGCGGATGGTTCGCGCACGCCTCAGTGGACGTGCCGGTTCGATGGTGGACGTCACCTTCGAGGACGGCACCGGCGCCAGCGTGACGCGCGAGATCGCTCGAGCGGAACAGCCCGGGCAGCCGATCACCGTCGGCAACCTGCCCACGATGTATGTCCGCGTGACGAATGAGACCCGCACGACGCCGGCGGGGCGCACCGCGGGCGTCGTGGGATTCAACATCTGGATGGCCACTGTGGACCGCCCCTTCCAGCTCGCGATCGACCAGCACCGCTCGGCGAGCGGCATCGTCGTCGACCTGCGCGGCAACCCCGGCGGCCTCGCCGGGATGCTGATGGGGATTGCCGGACACTTCATCCCGGAGGCGATCCCGCTGGGTGTGATGAAGATGCGGGACAACGAGTTGAAGTTCACCGTCAATCCCCGCCGTGTGAGCGCTGCCGGCGAGCGCGTCGAGATCTACCAGGGGCCCGTCGCCATCCTCGTGGATGGCCTCAGCGGCAGCGCATCGGAGTGCTTCACGGGCGGGATGCAGTCCCTCAAGCGCGTGCGCGTCTTCGGCGAGCGCACGATGGGTGCCGCACTCCCGTCGCAGTTCGACCGGCTGCCCAACGGGGACGTTTTCATCCATGCGACCGGCGACTTCGTCACGGCGGACGGCACCCGGCTCGAAGGGCGCGGCGTGCTGCCTGACGAACGGGTTCCGGTCACCCGCGAGTCACTGCTGTCCGGGCGGGATGCCCCGCTGGAGGCCGCGCTCGTGTGGATCGATTCGGAACAGTCGAAGGGGTCCAAATAGCACGCGCGGGGGCCGTCCCCCAGGGCTCAGGGCCGTTGCCCGTCCGGCTTGCACTGGGCGGTACGGCTCTGCTAGACTCGCTCTCACACCTGCAAGGAAATCGAGTCCAACCCCATCGTGCAGGACGGGGACCTGTCCCCTGACCTTATTCCAACCTCGGGAGTAGCAAGTACATGGAGCAGCGCCGGCTGCGTCTCGGTGACATTCTGGACGACTACTGTCCGCGCGAGCGTCGCGTGACGAATCATGCGGTCGTGGCGATGATCGAGGAAGACGTCAAGCAGACGCGCTGCACGACCTGTGACGCGGAGCACGTCTACAAGGGCGGGAAGGAACCGCGCCGCCGGAGCCGCAAGGACTCTCCGGAGGGCCTGTTCCACGAGGTCCTCGCCGGCATGCCCGAGGCGGGCGTTCCGGCTGCAGTCCCCTCCCCGGAGGCTCTGGTCGAGGACGTCCGCTCGGAAGACGAAGTGCAGGCGGCCGTCGCGTCACGCGAGCCGTCTGTGGCACAGGACGAACCGCCGGCCGCGGCCGTTGTCGAGGCGATGGACGACGAGGCCCCGGCCCCGGCGTCGGTACCGCCCGTCGAGGAAGGCCCGATCCATCGCCGGCTGATACGGGCCCAGCTGCCGCGTCCGGAAGGGCAGAAGGAAGTCCGGCAGGTGCCTGACTTCACGATCCGCAGCAACAACAACGGGCGAGGCCACTTCCGCGGGATGCGCGGCGGCACGGGTCAGCCCGACGGGAACGGCCACGGCGCAGGCAACCGTCCGCCCGGGCGGCGCTTCGGCGGCGGCAATCCCGGCCGGCCGGGCGGTGGACGCGGTCCCTCGACAAGTCGGGGTCCGTCACCGGCCCCTGGCGGACGGAGTGGAAGGCCCGGCTTCGGTCCGTCGACCGGCCCCGGACGCGGTCCTCGTAAGCGCTCGCGTTGACGCCCATGTCACCCGCCATCCTGCTTCTCCTCGGGTTGGCGCTTCTCCTTCAGCAGACACCGCAGGCGCCGATTCGTTTCGAGCCCACGAGCGGAGTGCCGTCGTTCGCGGTGCGCGAGCCGGTGCTGCGGCTGCAGCCCGGCGCGATCGTCGAGAGCCGGACGTTCTCCCGTCCTGGGGATTACTACGAGCGGGCCGGCGGCGCATGGCCCGGCGAAGTCGGTCCGTTTCATATCGAGGGGGCGACGCCGAACGATACGCTGGTCGTGAAGATCCTGAAGCTGCAATTGAACCGCGACACCGCGGTATCGGCGGTGAATCCCGGCGGCATCAGCGCCGTGGCCGGGGATTCGCGGACGCGGATCCTCAACGATCCGCTGCCGGCGCGGCGGTTCGTGTGGCAGCTCGATCGCGCGCGCAACGTCGGCATCCTCGAACTGCCGAACTCCGCGTCGAAGCGCATCGAAGTCCCGCTGCGCCCCATGCTCGGCCGCCTGGCGGTCGCACCGTCGGGCACCGAAGTCTTCGGCGGGCTCTGGCCGGGAAACTTCGGCGGCAACATGGATTCGTCGGACGCTCGCGAGGGCACGACCGTCTACCTGCCGATCTTTCACGACGGGGCCCTGTTCTACTTCGGCGACGTCCACGCGCTGCAGGGAGACGGCGAGATCATCGGCTCCGGACTCGAGACCACCGCCGACGTGACCCTTCAGTTCGACCTGATCAAGGGACGGCGGATCCGCTGGCCGCGGATGGAAGACGCCGACGACATCATGGTCGCCGGCAGTGTCAGGCCGCTCGTCGACGCCTTCCGCATCGCGCAGGTGGAGCTGATCGAGTGGCTCGTCGAGGATTACGGCTTCGACCGCATGGAGGCGTACCAGGTCGTGTCGCAGGCCGGCCACTCCCGCATCGCCAACGTCGTCGATCCCAACTACACCGTGATGGCGAAGTTTCCGAAGAAGCTGCTGCCGCCGAAGGTCAGATAATCGCGCACACGGCGTCTCGCACCAAGAACACCAAGGCCACCAAGAGCACCAGGCAGGAATGCTCTTTGTGGTCTTGGTGTCTTTGTGGCCTTTGTGTTGAAATCGTGGCTTCGTTCAGTTGAGGGTTGTGCATGAGTGAATTTGCAGGGAAGACCGGTCTGGTCGTCGGCGTCGCGAACAAGCGCTCGATCGCCTGGGCGATCGCGCAGGCGCTGGAGGCGAAAGGCGCGCGGCTGGCCGTCACCTACCAGGGCGAACGGCTCGAAGAGAACGTCCGCGAACTGACGGCGTCGCTCACCGATCCGCTGATCATGCCGCTCGACGTGGCCGACGACACGCAGATCGCGTCGGTGTTCGAGCAGATCGACGCGAACTTCGGCGGCCTCGACTTCCTGGTGCACGGCGTCGGGTTCGCTCCACGGGAAGAGCTGGCGAAGCCTTTCGTCGAGACGACACGCGAGGGCTTCCGGATCGCGCTCGACATCAGCACGTACTCGCTCGTCGCGCTCGCGCGCGGCGCCGCCCCGCTCATGGAAACGCGCGGCGGCGGCAGCATCGTCACGCTGACGTATCTCGGCAGCGAGCGGTTCTTCCCGAACTACAACGTGATGGGCGTCGCCAAGGCCGCGCTCGAGTCCTGTGTCCGCTACCTGGCGGCCGACCTTGGCCCGGCCAATATCCGCGTCAACGCCATCTCTGCCGGGCCGATCAAGACGCTGGCGGCCTCGGGCGTCGCCGGGTTTTCCAGCATCCTGCAGCACTACCGCGATCGCGCCCCGTTGCGCCGCACCGTCGATACCGCCGAAGTAGCGGATGCGGCCGTGTTTCTGCTCGGTCCCGCCGGCCGTGCCGTCACGGCCGAAGTGATGATGGTCGACGGCGGCTACCACGCCTCAGGCATGTAGTTTGCAACTCTGCTGGAGATCGCCCGACCTGAAGGTCGGGCGTTGTGGAGGCAGGCAATGTTCAAGACGAAGTTTTTCGCCGCGATCCTCGCGCTCGTACTCGTCGTGCCGATGATCGGCTGCGGCAAGTCTGTCGGGGAGACGATCGACGACGCGACGATCACGACACGCGTGAAGACCGCGTTCGTCAACGACCCCACCGTCGGGGCGCTGCGCATCGACGTCGATACCTTCAAGGGTGTCGTGACGCTGTCCGGCCGGGTCAAGAGCAAGCAGGAAGAAACGCAGGCCATTGCGCTCGCCAAAAAGATCCGGGGCGTCGTGGACGTCAAGTCCACGCTGCAAATAGAGCCGTGAACCGGTAGGCCGGTGGATCGGTGGATCGGTAGATCGGTTCACCATTCCTCGATGCGGATCCGCGACCGGTCGATGCCGAGGGCGTGGAGCATGCGTGGCACTTCGTCCACCATCGCGGCCGGGCCGCAGACGAAGCACAGCGTGGCGGGCGTGTCGATGAGCGCCGACAACTGCGCCGCCGAGATCCGGCCCCGCTCCCCCCGCCATTTGTCCGTCACATCCCGGGTGACCGTCAGGGTGAGCTCGATCTCGCCGCGGCGGGCCATTCCGCACAGTTCCCGTCGGTAGGCGAAGTCGAGCGGGGTCCGCGCGCTGTACAGCAGCCGGAACGTGCCGGGGACGGTTTTCCGCGCGCGCCGGATCATGGCTCGGATCGGGACGATTCCGGTGCCGCCGGCGATGAAGAGAAAGTGGCGTTCGGAAGGATGGTCAGGAAAGGTGAATCCACCCCGCGGTCCGCGCATCCGCAGCTGCTGGCCTCGCCGCAGCGGTTCGAACTGCTCGCCCCACCGGCCGCGCGCGTCGATCCTGATGAGGAACTCGAGGCACCCGTCCACCGCGGTATCCTCAGGCGCTGACGCAATCGAATACGGGGCCAGGATCTCCGCGGAGGCGGGCCCGATCTCGGCCGCCTGCCCGGCGCGGTAGCGGAACGCACCCCCGTCAAGCCGAACCCGCACGACGCGGGTTGACGGGCTGGCTCGGCGGACAGACGTGACGGTGGCGGTCACCCCTGAATTCTGCCTTGCATCCTTACTTCAGCATTCAGCATTCAACATTGCACGTCGCGGCTCAGAGAATCCCTGCGGCCGCCCTGTGGATGTCGTTCTCGGTCAGTTCGGGGAACTCCGACGAGGCGATCGCCGCACGGGGGGCCACCTCGCGGAAGCCTCGGCGCTTGCGGCTGGCCTTGTCCTGATACATCCGGCTGTCGGCCGTGGCGAGGAGCGTTTCGTACGACTCGCCGTCCTGCGGGAACACCGCCGCCCCCACGCTGATGCCGAGCGGCACGCGCTTGCCCGGCCGCGCCTCGAAGAACACCTCTTCGATCCCCCGCTGCAGCTCCTGCCGCTTGCGCTCCCCCTCGTCGGCCCCGCATCCCGACAGGACAACGATGAATTCGTCTCCGGCGTAGCGCACGCAGATGTCGTACGGGCGGATCGCGGTGCGCAGCACGCGGGCGACCTCGCACAGCGCGCGGTCGCCGACGTGGTGGCCGTGCGTGTCGTTGATCTCCTTGAAGTTGTCGAGGTCCATGACCAGCAGCGAGACGTCCGATTTCAGGCGTTCGGCCCGGGCCAGCTCGCGCGTCAGGTGCATGAAGAGGAAGCGGGTATTCGGCAGGCCCGTCAGCGGGTCGGTCAGCGAATCTTCCTGCGTTTGTTCGAACACCATCGAGTTGTTGATGACGGCCGCCGCCTGCTCCGAGACGCGATCGAGCAGCCGCCGGTGATCGTCGCGATAGAACGCCGCGTCGACGTGGTACACGGACAGCGACCCGATGAACTTCTCGTTGAAGACCAGCGGGCACACCAGCGCCGACTGCAGGCTGGTCGTCAGCTCGAGCCCCGCGGCCTCGAGGTCGGCGCTCGGGCGCGCGTTGACCAGCGTCCGGCGATTCCGCGCCACCCATCCCGTCAGTCCCTCACCGCTGCGGACGGCAATCTGCTGGACCACTTCCGCGTCGACACCGGTCGCGAACCGGCAGCGCAGCGCGTCGGTATCCTCGTCGTACAGGAACAGCGCGGCACACGAAAACGGCACCAGGTTGCTCAGCTTGGCCGAGATGAGCGCCATCGTGTCCGACACGCCCAGGCTCGTGCCCATCGCCTGCGCGATCTCGTACAGCGCGTAGATCTCGCGGTGGGCGAGCGCGATGTCGTCGAACACGTTCTTCTTGGCCGGTTCGGCCGGGAGCGGCCGTGGCGCGGCGATCTCGGCCGGCGGACGGCGGACGCTCTGCTCGAGCCCGGCCGCCTCCTCCTGCAGCGAGGGCAGCAGCTCCATGAACGTTTCGACGACGAGCGGGTCGAGCGCCTTGCCCGCCTCCTGCCGCAGCAGCGCGAGCGCGGCGTCGAAGCTCATGGCCTTGTGGTACGGACGCTCCGCCATCAGCGCGTCGAAGTAGTCCACGACCGAGAGGATCCGCGCACCCAGGGGAATCTCCTCTCCCTTGAGGCCGGAGGGGTAGCCCTTCCCGTCCCAGCGCTCGTGGTGGCTGAGGATCAGCGGTGCGACCGGATACGGGAACGGCACCGCGCTGATGATGTCGGCGCCGGTCTTCGGATGCTGGCGGATCTTCTGGAACTCCTCGGGCGTGAGCGGCCCGGGCTTCGACAGGATGTGCTCCGGCACCGCGAGCTTGCCGATGTCGTGGAGCAGCGCGGCGGTCTTCACGCCCTGGATATGTTGCTCGGGCATGCCGAGCGCGCGCGCCAGCGCCGCGGCGTAGAGCTGCACCCGCCGGATGTGCAGCTGCGACGTCTGGTCCTTGGCGTCGATCGCCAGGGCGAGCGCTTCGATCGTCGCCAGGTGCAGGTCGGCGACTTCCTTCACGTGATGCTGCTCGTCCTCGATCCGGCCCAGATAGACCTTGTAGGTTCGATACGTCAGGTACAGCGGCACGATGCCGAGCGGCAGCAGCCATTGCGAGGAGACCTGGATCAGCGCCATGACGCCGGCCGCCGCGGCCGCGCCGACGAAATAGCTCGGCGCGCTCCACAGGAAGTCTTCCTCCCACACCTTGCCGATCGACGCGTGCGTGGACAACCCGATCGCCGCCGCCACGAGCAGGGTGTTCACGAGGAAGTAGGTCGTCGCGGCCGCGGTCACCGGGGGAATGCCGGACCAGAATTCGAGACGCCCCGGCGTGCCGCCCAGGGCGGTATAGGCCAGCCCCGCCGCGTACACCGTGATCACCAGCGATGCCATGCTGAAGAACGTCCGGTGCGCCGGGTTGCGCTCCTTGATCCGGAACGTGCACTGACACCACGCGCTCACCGCCGCGATCAGCATGGTCTGCGGCGCACCGAGCAGCAGCAGCGACGCGAAGTCGACGGCATACGACACCGACATCGTCGAGGCGCTTCGCGGGAGCGGGAGCGTGACCTTGAAGATCGATGTGACCGACGACAGCGCCAGGATCGCGCCGAACAGCAGCTTCTGCTCGATGCGGAACGGCAGCGTCATCGCGAGAAGGCCCGCTCCAGCGGCAATGACCGCGCAGACCAGCAGTCTGGCGGGGAGCGGCAGTGATTTCATTTGGCGCTAATTACCCCGTATGGTTCCCATGTTGCCGGTCGTACGCGAGAGGCCGGTCCGTTGCTGCCAGGCGCCGGCGATCGTCGGGCCGCACCGCGCCTCTGGCGGCCGTCACCCGCGGCTCCGCCGGCGGCCCGCCGGCCGACCACGCCGGATCCTCCACGGACGCCTCTCCGGCCCAAATCTCTTCGAGCTCCATCTCGTTCAGGATCCCGCCGTCCTCACCGGCCGTTCCCCAGGGCGCCGCATCGACGAGCGTCCCCCAGACGATGGTGTCTCCCTCGTCGGTTGCCGAGGCGCCCCAGACGACGTCGGTGCGCCAGGCATTGGCGTCGGCCGTGATCCTGCCGCCGCGCACGCGCTGGTTGCCCCAGAGGATGTGCCGGCTCCAGCGCGTCGGGTCCAGCGTGACCGCCGTGTCGCCGCGCAGGGCCGCGGCGAGCTGGACGGCGCCGCGCGCGTTGAGGAACCCGCCGCCCTGCGCCGCCAGCGGGAAACGCATCTTCGTTTCGGCCGTGTAGTGCAGCACCGCCTTGACGAGGTTCGGCGTCAGCGCCGCGTTGGCTTCGAGCATCAGCGCGATCGTGCCCGCGACGACCGGCGCGGCCATGCTCGTGCCGGTCAGACTCACGTAGGGCGGTGTCGCCGTGTCCACGGTGCCCCACAGCCGCGCGTCGGGATGCCGCGCGTAGAGCGTGCTGCCGGCTTCGGCCAGCGATTCGATCGCGACGCCGGGGGCGACCAGGTCCGGCTTCATCCCCCGGTCGATCAGCGTCGGACCCCGCGAGCTGAAGGGGGCCACCACATCGTCGCCGCGCGCCGCCGTCATGCGGTGATCCGTCGCCCCGACCGTGAGCACCCACGGGGCGTTACCGGGCGACGTGATGCCGCCGTGCTGGACCGTCCCGCGTGCCGTCTGCCCGTGGTTGCCTGCCGCGGTGACGACGACGATGCCGGCGTCCACCGCGCGCCGGGCGGCAAGGGTCAGCGGATCGGTCGTGAACGACTCGTACACACCCGAGGCGACCGAGAGGTTGATCACGCGGATGTTGAACGCCGCGCGGTGCTCGACGGCGTAGTCGATCGCCGCGATCACGTTGCTGATGTGCCCTTCGCCACCTTCGTCGAGCACGCGAAGCACGACCAGGGTTGCGCCCGGCGCGATCCCCCGGCGCGCACCGGCCGAGTCGTAGCCGCTGCCGGCGATGATGCCGGCGACGTGGGTGCCGTGGCCGTAGCCGTCGTGCGGCACGGGCAGGTCGCTCACGAAGTCCACGAAATGCGAAACGCGCTGGGACCCGAGATCGTCGTGCCAGTTGGCGACGCCGGAATCGATGATCGCCACGCCGACGCCGGTGCCGTCGTACCCCAGCGCGTCGTTCACCCACGTGGCGCCGACCGCCGCGCCGGTCCGCTCCATCGTGCCGGCGACCGGCCGGTCCAGTGTCAGCCGTCGGACCTCCGGGCGCGCCGCGAGCCGGGCGAGCGCGAAGTCCGGCACCAGGGCGACCTGACCGCCGATGGCGGCCAGGAAGCGTCCCGGGAGCCCTCCCTCGGCCCGGATCGCGGCATCTGCGCGACGCCCGCTGGCGGTCGTGATGATGACGCGCGACGTGCCGCGGGGGACCTCGGCGCGGGCCCTGAGGGCAGCATCCAGCTTTCCGCCGCCTGCGGCCGCCAGAGCAGGCAGCGCGAGAACGATCGCGGCGAGGTAGAGAACTGAACGTCGAACCATTCGCAGGGTACCGATTTCTGGCTGAATGGCCGCACACGTGCAAAGCCATGGCCTTCGGCGTGGCGAGCGAGCTCACCGACCGCAAGTAATTGAATTTATGAGCCTTAAGTGTCTTACTCGGCGCAGGGATCCACCTGCGGCTGGCGCTCGGTGTGCGACATGTGTGTCAACCTGGAACACACAACTGCAACTTACGCCAGTATTGAAACTCGCTAACCGACTGCGAACAGACCAGTTGAGCTGCGATGGCCGGAACTTGAGCACCGACGCCAGGCGGGACGCTCAGGCGCTCGTATCGAGTCCGTATTCGAGAATCTTACGATAAAGCGTGCCCCGGGAAATCTCGAGAATCTGGGCCGCCTGTTTCTTGTTCCACCGGACCGCCTCGAGCACGTGCGCGATATGTGCGCGCTCGGCTTCCGCGAGCGAGGAGAGCCCGTCCCCCTTTGGCGACGGCGGCGCCGAATCGGCGTGCAGGAGCTCGATGTCAGCGGGGCGAATGGTACGCCCCTGCGACGAGAGGGCCGCGCGGGAGAGCGCGCTTTCGAGCTCGCGCAGGTTCCCCGGCCAGTGGTAGCGCGCGAGCAGATCGATCGTGTCTTTGCCGAGCACCTTGGCGTCGGGCGCGAGGCCGGCGGCCTCGCAGTGGCGGACGAGCGCCCTCTGTGCGAGCACGGGAATATCGACGGCCCGTTCGCGCAAGGAGGGCAGCCGGATCGAGAAGGCGTTGATGCGGTAATAGAGATCTTCGCGGAAGCGGCCGTCGCGCACGCACAGGTCGAGCGGTTTGTTCGTCGCCGACACCAGGCGGAAATCGACGTCGATCGCGTCGTTGCCGCCCAGCCGCTCGAAGCGCCGTTCCTCGAGGGCGCGCAGCAGTTTGGCCTGCGCGAGCGTCGAGAGATCGCCGATCTCGTCGAGGAAGAGCGTGCCGTGGTTGGCCAGCTCGAGGCGTCCGAGCTTGCGGTCCTGCGCGCCGGTGAAGGCCCCCTTCTCGTAGCCGAAGAGCTCCGATTCGAACAGCGCGTCGGGCAGCGCGGCGCAATTGACCGTCTGCAGCCGGTGGCTGGCGCGGCGGCTCAACTCGTGCAGCATCCGGGCCACGAGCTCCTTGCCCGAGCCGGTCGGTCCGAGGATCAGCACCGCGATGTCGGACTTGGCCGCCGTCCGGATCCACTCGAAGACCACCAGCATCTTCTCGTCGCTGCCGATCAGCTCCCGGAAGCGCTGCACGGCCGGAGACTGCTCCTCGGGGCTCACCGGGACGCGCCGGCGGAGGAATTCGTCGACCAGGCGGCGCGCGGCATCCGCCGGCGGGTGCTGGAACCGGAAGCGCGTGGTGGCGCCGTCGGCCTGCGGGGCGGCGACGCCGAACGTCACGAGCTCCCGCACGCAGTTGTCGATGTCGAGGCGCATCCGCCCGAACGCCTGCATGAGCGCCGTGACGTCGAAGCTCTCGGCCGGTTTCGACGAGAGAAACCGCAGCAGCCCCGCCCGCAGCGGCGACTGCACGAGCGTCTGGAAACGCAGCTGGATCTCGTCGGTCGGTTCGGACGCGGGCGCCCGGTCTTCCGGCGTGCTCACGTCACCGGCCCGTTCTCACGCGGGGCTCGAGGCTTGCCGGTCTGCCGGTAGTAGGCCGACTGGAACTGTTCGATCAGCTCCTTCATCCGCACCGCGTCGCGCTTCCGGTGCCCATGGCAGCGGACGGCACTCGTGCCGCCGGACGTCTCGATCATGACGTCCGAGAAGAACAGGTTGCGGTCGACGAGCACCGACGCGATGTGGTTGACGTGGATCGACTGCTCGCGTCCGCCGACGATCTCCGGCGTGTAGTGCAGCACGCTGCCGGGCGTGACCACGACCTGCGTCGGAAACAGGTGGTTGCCGCGGCTCCACCGGCTGGCGCGGAAGACGTGCTCGCCGGGCAGGCGTCGCCCCTTGTGCCAGAAGAACACGAGGAGCGCGGCCGCCATGGCGACCGCGATCAGCGCGATCCACCACAGCGTGGCGTCGCCGTGCGCGAGTGCGGGGTCCTGCATGTGGGTCATACTATGCTAACCACATTTCGGAGGTTCGTTCAGTGCCCCACCGAGCACCCGGCGCCCCGGGCCACAGCGGCAATTACCTCAGCGGCAAAGTCATCAAGTACTACCGGCCGCGGGGGAGCGCCGAAGTTCGTCATCTCATCGACCACAACTTCCAGGCCTTCAACGCCGGCCGCCTCTCCGAGGCCTGCCAGATCTACACCGAGAAGATGCTGGCGCCGGAGAACGACACGACGGTCGGCCTGACCGTCGCCGGGGCGCTCACACCGGCGGGTCTCGGCGGGTGCGTGATCGAGATGGTGGAACGAGGCCTGGTCGACTTCATCATCAGCACCGGCGCGAACCTGTATCACGACCTCCACTTCGCCCTGAACTTCTCGCTCCATCGCGGCTCGCCGTTCCTCGACGACGTCGAGCTGTACGAGCAGGGGATCATCCGCATCTACGACGTCCTGTTTCCGGCGACGGTCCTGCTCGAGACCGACCTGTACATCCGCGACTTCCTGGTGCGGTCGAAGATCGCCGGCGCCATGTCCACCTCGGAGTTCCACTACCGTCTCGGCCTCGACCTGATGGCGCGGAATCCGGGCTGCGAGGAATACTCGGTCGTCGCGCATGCGGCGAAGATGGGCGTCCCGATCTACACCTCGTCGCCAGGCGACAGCTCGATCGGGATGAACATCGCGTACCACGAACTGATGAACGGCGGCACCCTGATGATCGACCCGAACCAGGACGTCAACGAGGTGTGCGCGATCATCCTGGCGGCGAAGAAGAACGGATGCATCATTCTCGGCGGCGGGTCGCCGAAGAACTTCTACCTGCAGGGCCAGCCGACGCTCTGGGAAGTCTACGGCATCCCCAAGGGGGGCAACGACTACTTCATCCAGTTCACGACCGATCAGGTGGTGTGGGGCGGCCTCTCCGGCGCGACGCCGGCCGAGGCCGTCAGCTGGGGCAAGGTCAATCCGGGGGTGCTGCCAGACACGGTGGTGGCCTATGTGGATTCGACCATCGCGTTCCCCCTCTTCTGCGAGTACGCCGTCGGCGCGCCGCACAATCGGCGGGCGCGCAAAGAGCTCGTGCACAAGCGCGAGGCCATGGTCGCCGATCTCGTACGACAGGCCAAGGCCGCCGGCGACGAGAAACCGATCCAGGACGCCCCGGCGGAAATCGATCGGCACCGGTGACCGGGTGCCGGTGCGCGGTGCGCGGTGCGCCGTGCTGGAACTGGAGCTGGTAACGACTGATGGGAACACTCGCATCGGCGCTCGCTTCGCTTGCGGCCCAGTCGCGCGTGCCTCGCGTGTACGCCGACGCGAACATACCCAACGGTGTGGTCGGCTTCATGCGCGAGCGCCTCGGCTGGGACGTCTTCTTCGTCATGGAGCACGAGGAGCTGCGGCGCGCGCGCGACATCGAGCACTATCGGCTCGCGCGGCAGATGGCCCGCACGCTCATCACGCTCGATCGTGACTACGAGGACGATCGCGGCTTTCCCCCGCTCGAAGGGGCCGGCGTGCTCGTGCTGTCGGCGCCCGACGAACGCTGGCTGCGGCGCCTGCTGACCCGCGCCGACCGCGAGTTGTTCCGCCCGACCGGCGCGGCGGGGCTGCCCATCGAGGGGCGCAAGCTGCGCTGGGACCCGGCCTGGCCCGACGACCTGGACGAGGAACTATGAGCAGTTACGCGCTGGGCGTGGACGTCACCGACGCGGGAGCGACCGCCGTCCTGATCGACCGCGAGGGCACGGTCGGGAAACACGCCACCGGCGCCGGTGACGCCGCGCTCGGCAGGGTCCTGAAGCAGATCGGCGGCCCGGGAGCCGCAGTGTCCGCAGGCGTGGCGGCTGAGCCCGCGCGGCATCCCGCCGTGCGCAAGGCGTTTACCGGCAGGACGCCGCTCGTCTGCAGTCCGGGCGCGGCCGCGATCACGGCGGAAACCTGGGTCGGTACCGCGCGCGGCGCCAGCGATGCCATCTGCCTGTGGATCGGCGAACGCGTGTTTGCGGGGGTGATGCTCGGCGGCAAGCACTGGGCGGGTGCGCACGGACTCGCCGGCTCGGCCGCCTGGCTCGCGCTCAACCCCGTCGAACGCCAGGACTACCGCAAGTTCGGCAGTCTCGCCGCCGAAGTCAGCAACTCCGGCATCGCGCGGCGCCTCTCGTGGCGGATTCAGTCAGGAGATCCTTCCGCCGTGCTCGGACGCGCCGGCACGCTGGAGGCGATCACGGCCGCTCATGTCTTCGACGGCGCCCGGGATGGCGACGGCGTGGCGATTTCGGTCGTCCGGGAGACGGCCAAGTACATCGCGATGGCGATCGCCAACCTCGCCTGTACCGTGGATCCCGAAGTCGTCGTCCTCGCCGGTGGGATCGCCGACGCCGGAGACCTGCTGATGGGGCCCATCGCGCAGGAATGCTCGCGCCGTCTCCCGCCGGAGATGCTGACCCACTTCCGGCTCGAGCGCTCGACCCTCGGGCCGCTCGGCGTGGCGATCGGTGCGGCGAAACTCGCCGCGGCCGCTGCATGATTCATCTCAGCGGCGCGACGGTCGTGCTCCCCGATCGCCTGCTCGCGCCGGGCCGCGTGTCGATCGAGGACGGCCGGATTGTCGATCTGGCGCAGTCCGACGTGGCGGATGCCGGACATCTGCACGGGCACTACATCGTCCCGGGGTTCATCGACGTCCACGTCCACGGCGTCGACGGCACCGATACGCTGGACGGCGCGGCCGCGATCGCGCGCATCGCCGCGCACCTGACCCGGTTCGGCGTCACGGCCTTCTGCCCGACGTCGGTCGCGTGCACGCCGGCCGCGCTGCGCGAGATGCTGCGCGGGATCCGGGCGGCGCGCGAGGCGGCCGTCCCCGGCTCGGCGCGCGTCCTTCCCGCACACCTCGAAAGCAACTTCATCAGCGTGGAGTTCAAAGGGGCGCAGCCGGAGGCCTGCATCCGCACGCCGCATGAAACGCGGAACGGAGATTTTTCCGGCCGGGAGATCCTCGACGCGATCGCCTCGGCGCGCGCCGAGGTAGGGATCGTCACCGTGGCTCCGGAGATCGAAGGGGTGCTTGATCTGATCACGGACCTCGTGCGCCATGGGCACCGCGTGTCGCTCGGGCATTCGGGCGCGACGTACGAGCAGGGGCTCGCGGGGATCGCCGCGGGCGCCCGTCACGCGACGCACCTCTTCAACCGGATGCGGCCCTTCGGTCACCGCGCGCCGGGCCTCGCCGGTGCCATCCTCGAGAGCGATGCCGTGGCCGCGGAGGTCGTCTGCGACGGCGTCCACGTGCATCCCGGGGCCATCCGCGCCGCGGTCGCGGCCAAAGGGGTGTCCAGGATCATGGCCATCACCGACGGCACCGCCCTCTCGGGCATCCCGCAGGCGGGTACCGCCACACTCGGCGGCCGTACCATCACGGCCCGCGACGCCGCGTACCTCGACGACGGGACGCTGGCCGGCAGCGTGCTCACCATGGACCGCGCCTTCCGCGCGCTGGTGACGACGATGGGATTCAGTCTCGTTGACGCCGCGCACTTGTGCGCGACGACCCCGGCCCGTGAGCTGGCGCTGGCGGGTTTGGGCGTCATTGCCACCGGCGCCACCGCTGATCTCGTGGTCCTCGACGGTGATCTGAACGTCGTCCAGACCTACATCGGCGGCGTCGCAGTGGGCGGGATCCCGAGACGGACTTCCGGTTAGCCCCCGCGACATCCACGCGTGATCCGCTGTCACGCTGCGCGAGCCAACGGCTTTTTCGGCACCAGGAACACCAGGAACACCAAGGACACGAAGAAAGGGCACGCCACCCTGGTTGCTTTGTGACCCTCTTTGTGCCCTTGGAGGTCTTTGTGCGCTTTGCGCCAACCCGTCAGGACGCGCAGCCGGCGCTGCATGGGCTGGCTCAATTTCCCTGAAACACCCCCCGCCTCCCAGCCGTCTATGGGGGGTATGAAGTTCCCGCCATTCGTCCCGGCGCTCGTCCTCGGCCTGGGGCTGGTCTCCTCGGCCGGATGTGTCGTGACCGTCGATTCGAACAGCGAGATCGTCCGCGAGGAGAAGCGGTTCACGGTCGACGGGATCGCTGACGTCCGTGTCGCGACCTTCGACGGCTCCATCCAGATCCAGTCGTGGGACAACCCCGATATCCTCATCGAAGTCGAGAAGCGCGGGCCGAACAAGGCGGCCGTGGAGTCACTCCAGATCGTCGTCGAGCAGAAGGGCAATGTCATCGACCTGGAGGTGAAGCGGCCGAAGCGCGAGACCTTCAGCGGCATGGGCTTCCGGCAGGCCGCGTATGCGCGTCTCGTGGTGTCCGTGCCGCGGACGACGAACGTCCGGGCACGAAGCGGGGACGGGTCGATCAAGATCGAGCGGGTCACGGGACGGATCGAGCTGCGGACCGGCGACGGGAGCATTCGGGCCTCCCAGGTCGCGGGAGACCTGAACTTCGACACCGGCGACGGCTCGGTGGTGGTGGAGGAGGCCGAGGGGCAGCTCGTGGTGGATACCGGCGACGGCAGCGTGAGCGTCTCGGGCAGCCTGGGTGCGCTCAAGCTGCATACGGGCGACGGATCGGTCGTCTACCGGGCGGAACCCGGAACGCGCATGACGGACCAGTGGGACATCACGACCGGCGACGGCTCGGTGACGCTCTACCTGCCGGCGGACATGGGCGCCGAGCTCGATGCGCACACGGGCGACGGGCGGATCACCAATGACCTCAGCGTCGAGACGGCCGACACGGACGAGAAGACGCGCCGCACGCTTCGCGGCCGGATCGGCGGCGGAGGCCAGGCGCTGCGCGTGCGGACGGGCGACGGCGCGATCCGGCTGAAATTGAACTGATCTCATGGGGG
>JBBECO010000240.1:22902-29948 GCA_040881785.1 Vicinamibacterales bacterium | reverse complement strand
CCCCCCGCGCACTCCCCTACACGCTCTCTCGCTCGCCGCTTCGGCGGCTCGCTCCGTTCGCGTGGCTCATTCGCTGGCGCTCATTCGCTTCCAGGCCCGACGTTGTAGGCCCGACCTTGTAGGCCCGACCTTTAGGTCGGGCGAGCAGGGCGCGGCACCTACGCGGCCGGATCTTCTATCCCAACCTCTCTGAACGCGTCCCGCCGTTCCCGGCACTTGCTGCAGCGGCCGCAGTGGCGCCCGCCGGCCGGCTGCATGCACGAGAGCGTCAGCTCGAACGGCACACCCAGCGACACACCCATCCTGATGACATCCGTTTTCCGCAGCGCGAGGAGCGGCGCGTCGATCTCGATGCTCGCGCCGAGTCCGAGCGACAGCGCCCGCGCCATCGCGGCGAAGAATTCGGGGGTCGCGTCCGGAAACGGGTTCCCCGCCAGCGGTCCCAGAAGAATCCTCGGGCAGCCGGCCCGCGCGGCGAACACCGAGGCCTTCGCCAGCAGGACGATGTTGCGCCCGTCCAGGTAGACGTCTTCGTCCGGCGTCGCGAAGCCGGGCGCCTCGCCGCGAACGGCCCAGTGGCTTGCCGGATAGACGTCCCGCATGTCCACGCCCAGTGCGGCCATCGGCAGGACGCCCGCGGACGCCGGCACGGTTGCGAGGAACCGCTCGGCCATCGCCCGCTCTTCGGCTTCCCAGGCGAGCCCCGTGCTGACGTAGATCGGCTGCGCGCCGCCATGCCGTGCGGCGGCGTGCAGCAGCAGCACCGCGCTGTCGAGACCGGAAGAGAAGAGCACCGCGGGTGGCGTCATAATGAGGGCATGTATCTGGTCACGAAGCGCATCGAGTTCTGTTACGGCCACCGCCTGCTCGACTATGACGGCGTCTGCAAACACCCCCACGGCCACAACGCCGTCGTCGAAGTGGACGTGAGCACCGAGACGCTCGACAACCGGAACATGGTGGCGGATTTCAGCGACATCAAGCGGATCGTCAAAGGATGGATCGATCGTGAGCTCGACCACAAGATGATATTGCGGCACGACGATCCGCTGGTGGAACCGCTGCGCAAGCTGGGCGAGCCGATGTACATCCTCGAGAGCAACCCGACCGTCGAGCGGATCGCGAAGCTGATTTACGACGAGGGGCGCGCGCTGGGGATCAACATCGTCAGCATCCGCGTCTGGGAGACGCCGGCGTCGTTTGCGTCCTATAGCGCGGCGTGACGGTTGGCAGCCCATAAAGGGCCATAAAGGGCTGCGCTACACGTCAGTACGCTGGTAGCCGCCTCCATGACGGCCCCGATGTGTAGCGCAGCCCTTTACGGGTTGCCCCCCAACGTCACCATGCGCGCGTGGGGTGTAGCCCTTTATGGGCTGCCTCCCCACGGTTACCTGCGGAACGGCAATTCGTACGACAGGTACAGCAGAATTCCTGCGCTCGAATGCGACTCCACCCACGTGATCGGGACGGCCGCGCCGAGGATCAGCTGATGGTCTCCGAGATTCCATCCGCCGCGCGCGCCCGGCGACAGCGTGAACGCCGTCTCGCGGCGCTTCGTGCCGTCCGGTTCCGCGACCTGCTCGAAGTCGAGCACGCTCTCGAGCATCAGATTGAACATCGGGCGCAGGCGATAGATCGCGCTGCCCGACACGTGGGGCGTCAGGAGCGACACCCGCCCGCTGTCGCTCACGCCCGGGGACGATTTCGCGTTGGGGTACCACGTGACGCCCGCGTTGGCGTTCCAGTACACGTCGCCACGCTGCTTGCTGACCGGGAGGTTCACCTGGAAGCCGAGGGCGTCCCGGGTGAAGCCGTCTGAACCAATCGGGAGGATCACCGAGAGCCTCGGCGAGAACGCCGGGTAGCCCCGATCCTCCATCAACGCCTGGTACCGGTAGTTGATCGTCACGTCGCCGGGGCCGCGGTCGCCGTCGAACCCCGAGAACGGGATGGTGTACGACAGCTGATGCTGCTGCGACGGCGCCGGCCACTCCTGCGTGAACGCAAAATCCCAGAGCCCGCTGTCGCGCTGAAAGCCGAAGATGTTCTGGAAGATCCCGCGCTCCTGATTGAAGGCCTCTTCCACGAGGAACGAGTTGTCCAGGATCTGGAAGGGCGCGTTCGATGCGACTGGCGCGACGAGCGGCCGCGACACCGGCGTCTGGGCGGCCGCAGCCCACGGAAGCCACAGGCACAGGAGCAGCGCCTGCAGCGTCGTCACGAGCACCTTCGAGGCCGCCCGGGCGCCGATCGTGATCTCGCGATCGTCTTCGCCGCGCAACCGCACGCTGTCGGCCGCTTCGTCGCGTTCTTCGACGGCGATGACGCTCCCTGGCTTGAGATCGTGACGCTCGACGAATCGTAGAAAGCTCGTGTCCTGGTCGGTGACGCGGCTGACGGCCACCCGCGCGCCGAGCGGGCACGTGAGGAGGGTGTCGTACGCCCGATCTTCCACGGCGCCGTGCGGATCCGGGATCGGATCGCCGTGCGGGTCCACGGCGGGGCGTCCGAGCATCTCGTCGATGCGCTCGATCAGCCGTTCCGAGACCGCATGCTCGAGATGCTCGGCTTCGTCATGGACTTCCGTCCAGCTCATCCCCATCACCTTCACGAGGAACAGCTCGATCAGCCGATGACGGCGGAGGACGGCCGCCGCCAGCTTCTCGCCTGCCGGTGTGAGCCGCACACCCGCGTAGGGTTCGTAGTCGACGAGCCCTGCCTCGGCCAGCGTCTTGACCATCGCGGTCGCGGTTCCGGGCACCACGCCCAGGGCTGAGGCGAGCTGTCCCATGGGCACCAGGCCGGCAGGCCCGAGGCCGGTTTGCGCCTGCAACAGCGCCTTCAGGTAGTTCTCGACGGTGTATGTAGGAAGCATCTTGAACAGTGTTGAACCCCGCCTCCGCCAAGGCTTCGGCGAGGCAGGCCGTGTTGAAAACAGTGTTGAACCGTGTTGAACCGTGGCCCCCGCCTTCGCCAAGGCTTCGGCGAGGCAGGCCGTGTTGAACCGTGTTGAACCGTGGCCCGTGTTGCACCGCGACTTGACTTTGAAGCATACAATTGATTATTTTGAATTGTCAAAGCTATTGATTGAGCCGATCAAATGGATGCCCTGAGTCGCCGTTCGTGGATTCGACTTGCCGGTTTCGGGACCGCGGCGGCCGGGCTGCTTCGCAGCCGGACGCTGCGCGGGGCGCAGGATGCGGCCCCGACGCACACGCCGGCCATGGAACATGCGGCGCACGCCATGGGACCCGTGGGCACGGCCGATCTCTCGCGCTTCAACCCGACCGACTTCCTTCGCGCCTCGAACTTCTCGAACCTGGCCCCGCCGGAGCGCTCACGCTACTACCGCGAGACCGCGCGGCCCGACGGCAGTCTGCTGCGCGAATACGAGATCGTGGCGATCGACCGGGAGATCGAGATCGCCCCTGGCGTGTTCTTCCCCGCCTGGACCTTCAACGGCCAGGTGCCCGGGCCGACGATCCGCGCGACCGAGGGGGACAGGGTCCGCATCAACTTTCTCCATCAGGGCTCGCATCCGCACACGATGCACTTCCATGGCTGGCACCCGCCCGAGATGGACGGCTCGCTGCCCGAACAGCAGGTCCAGCCGGGCGGCCGGTTCGTGTACGAGTTCGATGCCGAGCCGTTTGGCACGCACCTGTATCACTGCCACGCCGTGCCGCTGAAGCGCCACATCCACAAGGGGATGTACGGCGCCTTCATCGTCGATCCACGCACCGCGCGCCCGGAAGCCGATGAGATGGTCATGCTCATGAACGGCTTCGACACCGACTTCGACGGCGACAACGAGGTCTACGCCGTCAACACGCTGGCGAACCACTACATGACGCACCCGATCCGCGTCGAGGTCGGCCGCCTGGTCCGGATGCACGTGATCAACGTCACGGAGTTCGACCTGATCAACAGCCTGCACCTGCACGGCATGTTCTTCGACGTCTATCGCACCGGCACGCGCACCACGGTGGACGACCACACCGACACGGTGATGCTCTGCCAGGGGGAACGCGCGGTGCTCGAGACCACGTTCCGCTATCCGGGCAAGTTCATGTTCCACGCGCACCAGAGTGAGTTCGCCGAGCTCGGGTGGATGGGCCTGTTCGAAGCCGTGGGGGCGCGCCGTGACACCTGACGTCGCCACGGCCGCGCCGCCCGTCGGACGCGCGCGGTTGTGGACCGCCATCCTGCTCCCCGTCGTCCTGCTCGCCGGGGTCATGGCGCTGATCGTCATGTTCGACCCCGCGGAGCGGTTCCGTGATCCGGCCGCGCCGCCGACCGAGCTCGTGTCGGCCCAGCGCATCCTGCTGAAGCCGGAAGGTCTGATCCTCACGGTGATGAACGAGAGTCCGCAGCACGTCACCATCGCGCAGGTGGCCGTGGACGATGCGTACTGGCAGTTCACCGCGGACCCCGGGAACGTCGTCGCGCCGTTGCGCTCGACCACGCTGATGATTCCGTATCCGTGGGTCGCGGGCGATGCGCACGCGATCAGCCTGCTGCTGTCCACCGGCGCGAAGTTCACCTACGACATTCCGGTCGCGCTCGCGTCGCCCGAAGCCAGCGCCCGCAACTTCGCGCTGTTCACCCTCGTCGGCCTGTTCGTGGGCGTCATCCCGGTCGGATTGGGGCTTCTGTGGTTCCCCGTGTTGCGCGGGCTCAGCCGCGCCGCGCTCGATGCGGTGCTGGCCTTCACGGTGGGCCTGCTGGCATTTCTGTTGCTCGACGGGACGCTCGAGGGCATGGAAGGGGCCGTGGAGCTTCCGGGGGCGTTCCAGGGGGTGGCGTTGTTCGTGCTCACGGCGGCGGCCGCGTACGCGCTGCTCGAGATCGTGAGCGCCTGGCTGTCGACACGCCGCGCGGCGCTGCGCGAGACCGGTGCGGCGTCGGGCTGGGTGCTGGCGCTGATGATTGCCGTCGGCATCGGCCTGCACAATTTCGGGGAAGGGCTCGCCATCGGGGCCGCGTTCGCGCTGGGAGAAGCCGCGTTCGGCACGCTGCTCATCCTCGGCTTCACGCTGCACAACGCGACCGAGGGGCTGGCCATCATTGCGCCGCTCGCGAAGGACCGCCCGCGGATCTGGACGCTGGTGCAGCTGGGGCTCATCGGCGGTCTGCCGACGATCGCCGGTGCCTGGATCGGCGGTCTCGTGTATTCGCAGCCGCTCGCCGTCGTGTTTCTCGGACTGGGCGTTGGCGCGATCGCCCAGGTCGTGGTCCAGATTCTCCGGCAGATGACTGCCGGCCGTCCGTTGATGGCGCGCCTCATCGAGACGCCGGTGGTACTGGGCCTGCTCGGCGGCTTCGCCGTCATGTATCTCACAGGGATGATCCTCATTTAAGCCATGACCATTCGTGCCCGGAACAGGATCCTGATCGCGGGAGCCATCATCGGCATGGCGGCGCTCGCCGTGACACTCCTCCCGATGATCGCGTCATCCGGACGCGACGATGTCCGGGAGATCCGGCTCGTCGTCCGCAACATGACGTTCTACGTCGAGGGGGAGATGGAGCCGAATCCCACCCTGACCGTGCGCGCCGGCGAGCAGGTCCGCCTGGTGCTGCGGAACGACCAACCGGGCATGCGTCACGACTTCGCCGTGCAGGCGTGGGAGGTCGGCACGCGGATGCTCGAGGATCGCGGCGAGGCAGACACGGTCACCTTCCGGGTGCCGGACGGGCGCGGTGAGCACGTCTATGAGTGCACCCCCCACTCGCAGATGATGCGCGGTACGATCCGCGTGGAATGACCGGCGAGACGCCGCCCGCCTCCGGCCTCGACCAGGCGTTCACGTCTCCGAACGCCAAGCAGCGCTACGTCCGGCGGTTGTTCTCGACGATCGCCGACCGGTACGACCTCATTACCGTCGTGCTCTCGTTCGGGATGGACCGCCGCTGGAAACGGCGGGCGGTGGATCTCGCGGCGCCGCGCGAAGGGATGCGCGTGCTCGACCTGGCCTGCGGCACTGGCGATCTCGCGTTTGCCGCCTCATCACGCGGCGCCTCCGTCGTCGGTCTCGACGTCACGCACCGCATGCTGCAGCTCGCGCGGCTCAAGGCCGGGGACTCAGTGCCCCGAGTCCCAAGCCCCGAGCCCCGAGTCCCGTCTTTTGTGACGGGAGACATGTCCGCGCTGCCGTTTCCCGACGCGCAGTTCGACATCGTGACCACGGGCTACGGCCTGCGAAACGTGCCGGACCTGGCGCTTGCGGTCACCGAGATCCGTCGTGTGCTGCGCCCGGGCGGCACGCTGGTGTCGCTCGACTTCAATCGTCCGGACAGCGCGCTCGTGCGCGGCGTGTACCTCGCGTACCTGTCCGTCGTCGGCGGCGTCCTGGGCTGGGTGCTGCATCGGGATCCCGATACCTATCGCTACATTCCGGCCTCGATCCGGCGGTATCCCGGCGCGGCGCGTGTCGCCGGATTGCTCGAGGCTGAAGGCTTCGCCCGCGCGGAGTGGACGGCCGTGCTCGGCGGGCTGATGGCGATTCACATCGCGCAAAAATAGCGGCGCGGGGCGGGACGGCCGGGGTTTTCGGGTACCATCTGCGGCGTGGCTATCGAGACTTCCGAGCTACGCCGGCGCCTGCGCTCGGCGATCGAGCAATCCCGCAGCAACGCGTCCGCGAAGCGCGAGCGCAGCGACGCCGCCGCGAGCGATTACGAAAAGTTCCTTTCGACGATCGCCGTCCCGGTCGTCCAGCAGTTCGCGAACGTCCTGAGCGGGGAAGGGCACCAGTTCCACGTCGGCACGCCTGCTGGATCGGTGCGGCTCACCTCAGCGGGGTCCGGCGAGGACTACGTCGAGATCCTGCTCGATGCGAGCGAAGATCCGCCGGAAGTCGTCGGACGGACGAGCCGCGGGCGCGGCCGCCGCATGATCACGTCGGAGCGCCCGGTCCGCGAGCGAACGGCGATCGCGGAGCTGAACGAAGAAGACGTCCTCGCGTTTCTCCTGACCGAGATCGTCCCGTTCGTCTCCGGGCGGTGAATTCGTGACGGCAGGTGGTCACACCAACGCCCGACCT
>JBBECO010000240.1:0-22802 GCA_040881785.1 Vicinamibacterales bacterium | reverse complement strand
GCCCGACCTTCAGGTCGGGCGTCTCCGTCTGAAGGCGCAGAGCAAGACACGCAAAAAACAAAGATTGCTCGGCGTCCTCTGCGACCTCTGCGGTGAGTCCGTGGCAGCAGACTTCACACCACGCCGGCGGCGCGCAGCCGGGCGATCCCGGCGTCATCCAATCCCACGTCGTTCTTCAGGATCGCGGTCGTGTGCTGGCCGAGCGAGGGCGGCGCCGTCCTCACCGCGCCGGGCGTCTCCGACAGCTTGATGGGCACGCCGATCACGCGCGTCGCGCCGGCCACCGCGTGCTCGACCTGCCGGATCATCTCGCGGGCCTCCAGGTGCGGATCCTGGAGCACTTCGGCCACGTCCCGAACCGAACCGCACGGCACGCCGGCCGCCCGCAGGGCGTCCACCCACGCCGTCCGCGTGCGGGCGCGGAGTGTCTCGGCCAGGATCGGCCGCAGCGTGTCGTAGTTGGCCACCCGCGCGCGGTTGGTCGCAAACCGCTCGTCGACGGCCAGCGGCTCTCGCTCGAGCACCGCGCAGAACCGCCGCCACTGCTCGTCGTTGCCGACCGCGACGACGAAGCCGCCGTCGGCGGCGTCGAACGTTTCATACGGGACGATCGTCGGGTGGCGGTTGCCCATCCGTCCCGGTGTCGCCCCGGTGGCAAAGTAGATCCCCGCCTGGTAGGTGAGGAGCGCGGCCGTCGCGTCGAGCATCCCGACGTCCACCAGTTGCCCTCGTCCTGTCCGCTCGCGCGCCAGCAGGGCGAACGCCACCCCCTGCGCGGCGAACATCCCGCTGGCGATGTCGGCGATGGCCACCCCGAGGCGGAAGGGCTGTCCGCCCGCCTCACCCGTGATGCTCATGAGGCCGCCCTCGGCCTGGACGACCGCGTCGTAGCCCGGCTCTGTCCGGCGCGGACCCGTCTGTCCGAATCCCGAGACCGAGCAGTAGACGAGGCGCGGAAAACGCCCGGCGAGCTGCTCGTATCCGAGGCCGAGCCGCGCCATGGTGCCGGGCCGGAAGTTCTCGACGAGCACGTCCGCCTTCGCCAGGAGCGGCTCGAGGACGCGCATCGCCTCGGGCGTCTTCAGGTCGAGCGTGAGGCTTTCCTTATTGCGGTTGATGCTGAGAAAGTACGCGCTCTCGCCGTGGACGAAGGGCGGTCCCCACGCGCGCGTGTCGTCACCCTTGCCGGGCTGCTCGACTTTGATCACGCGCGCGCCCATGTCGGCGAGTTGCATCGTGCAGTACGGTCCCGACAGGACGCGCGTGAAGTCGAGGACGGTGAAGCCGTCCAGCGGTCCGGTCATGCGCGTGCTCCGCGGGCGATCGTGACGATGTCGCTCAGCAGCCCGTAGGCGGTCTGTGTCAGGCTTCCGGCCATCTGGCAGATGGCGACGCGGTCCAGCAGATCGGTTTCGAGAATCAGCGCGTTGGCGCCGCCGTCGAGCGACGCCAGGAGGTGATCCCGCGCGAGCTCGCGTGGCTCGACGGTGCATGCCAGGCGTCCGCAGGCGTCACGCCGGGCCGAAGCGACGAGTTTCAGCCGCCGTCCGCGCTCGAGGGCCGCGCGGGCGGCCGCGCCCGTGCCCGCGTCGAGGCCCGTCCGCCGGACGTCGTGCGGCGTGATGCGTGCGTCCATCAGCACGTTGGCGAGCGCCGCGGTCTTGGCCGCCGCGTCCCAGCCGTCCACGTCGAGCGACGCATCCGCCTCGGCGATGCCCTCGGCCTGCATCCGCGCCAGCGCATCGTCGAACGTCTCGCCTGCCTCGAGCGCCGTGATGATGTGGTTCGTCGTCGTGTTGATGACCCCTTCGAAGCCGAGGATGGTGACCGCCGGGAGTGTGTCGCGCACGAGATTGAAGACCGGGATCCCGTCCATGACCGTCGCTTCGTAGAGGAACCGGACGCCCGCGCGGGCGGCGGCGTCGCGGAGCTCCGCGTAGGCGAACGCCACCGGACCCTTGTTGGCCGTGACGACGTGGCAGCCGGCTGCGATCCCCGCTCGCACGTGCGAGGCCGCGGGCTCACCGGCCCGGATGTCCAGCGTCGTGGTTTCGACGACGATACGGAGGTCGGCCGTCGAGGCCCCCAGCCGCCGGATCACGTCGAAGTTGTCGGTACAGGGCTCACCCTCGAAGACGGCGCCGTCCCGGCGCGTGGCGGTGGCGACGATGCGGCAGGTGAGCGCGTGGTCGGCGAGCAGGCGTGCCGCGCGCTCGTCGAGCAGCTCCGCGAACCGCCTGGCCACGTTGCCGAAGCCGATGAGCGCCAGGTCCGCTAACATTGCGGACCTGGATGGGATATGGGAAATGGGGTTCCATTTCCCATTACAGAGTATCCACGAGTTCGCCGATGCGCTGGAGCGCGCCAATGAGGTGCTCCGGATGGGAGCCGAAGCCGATTCTCAGGTAGCCGTCCATCGCGAAGTGGTCCCCCGGCACCACGAGCACGCTGTGCTCGACGCGCAGGCGCTCCACGAGCGCCGTCGAGTTGATGGGGTGCGCGTACTTGACGAACGCGATGGCGCCCGCGTCCGGCGCGACATGCGAGAAGGTCTTTCGCTTCTCGAGCCACGCCCGCACGATCGGGTAGTTCGCGCGGATGATGCCGCGCGTCCGGGCGAGGAGGCGCTCCCGGCCCGCCGGGGCGAGCGCGATGCGCGCGAGCCGGTCGTTGAGCGCGCCGGGTGCGATGGTCGTGTAGTCGTGGACGGCCCAGAGCGCCTCGGTGACCTCCGGCGGCGCCGCAACCCAGCCGATGCGCAGCCCCGGCAGGCCGTAGGCTTTCGAGAGTCCGGCCGTGATGATGACGCGATCCGACCGTCCCCACATGCCGGGCGATTCCACCGCATCCAGCTCGGCTCCCCGGTAGATCTCGTCGGAGATCACCCAGGCCCCCGCGCGCGAGGCGACGGCGCCGAGGCGATCCAGTTCGGCCGCCGTGAGCCGGCAGCCGGTCGGGTTGTTCGGCGTGCAGATGAAGATGACTTTCGTCTGCGTCGTCACGAGTGATTCGAGCGCGTCGAAGTCGGGCGCCCACCGCGAGCCGTCGTCCTGCATCCGCAGCGGCCACTCGCGCACAACCGCGCCGAGCGCCCGAGCGACGCCCGGCGCCTGCATGTAGTTCGGCGTCATCATTACGATTTCGTCGCCGGGCGCCACCAGATGCACGAGCGTGATGAAATTGGCCTCGGCGCCGCCGTTGGTGACCTGGATGTGCTGCGGATCGGCCCCGGCGTAGAGGTCCGCGATAAACCGGCGGAGCTCCAGGGTGCCGTTGGTCTGGGTGTAGGCGAGCGGCTGACGGAGCAGATCGTCCCGGTCCTCCGGCGTCATGGCCAGCTCTTCGAGCCGAAGCGGTTCGACGCCGCTTTCCGAGAGGTTCCAGGCGACCTGGTGTTCCCAGATGGACTGGAAACGCTCCATCGCGAAGGGTTCGAGCCGCATAAGTGGAGCAGTGTACTGAAACTGCATTATCCTTGGCAAAGGCCTCGTGTCTCTGACTGGACTCTCTTCCGAGCTGCTTCCCGAGCTGGCGCTCGTCCCCGCGGGGGAGTTCGTCATGGGCGCCGACGACGGTGAGGACGATGAACGCCCGGCACATGCGGTGCACGCCGGCGAGTTCCTCATGTCGGTGCGTCCGATCACCAACGCGGAGTACGCCCGGTTCATCCGCGAGACGAGTCATCGCGCGCCGGCGATCTACGATCTGCCGCTGGTCGTGACGGCCGGCGGCCGGGAGCGCGAGCGGGTCTTTCGCGCGACGGGGCAGCCCTATATCTGGCTCGACGCCGAGCCGGCCGCCGATCGCCTCCTGCATCCCGTGACGCTCGTCCGCTGGGAGGACGCGGTGGCCTACTGTGCGTGGCTCGCGTCGGAAACGAGCCGTGCGGTTCGTCTGCCCACCGAAGCGGAGTGGGAGAAGGCGGCGCGCGGCGGCGCCAGCGGCAGGCGGTACCCGTGGGGCGATCGGATGGACCGCAACATGGCGAACTTCCTCACCGATCCGTCGCTGAAGGCGCTGCACGGCACCACCCGCTGCGGCAGCTACCCGGCCAACGCGTACGGCCTGTTCGACATGGCCGGCAACGTCTGGCAGTGGGTCGCCGACTGGTACGATCCGCTCTACTACGCCGCGTCCCCCTACGAGAATCCGGTGGGGCCGCCCGCCGGACAGCTTCGGGTGGTGCGCGGCGGCAGCTGGCTCGTCGCCGACGTCCGCATGCTGTCGTGCTCGCATCGGCACAAGGTTCCGCCCGATACTTACTCGTACGGCATAGGGTTCCGGATCGTCTGTCCGGTCAAGTAGGCCCGGCCTTCAGGCCGGGCGATCGCCGGCGCCATTCCATGCCCGACCTGAAGGTCGGGCCTACGGGAGCATCCATGACTCGTTCAATTCTCCTGATCCTCGCGACGCTCTCTCTCGCAGCCCCGGCCTTCGCGCAGACCGCGCCGGACGCTCCGACCATCGTGACGACGGGACAGGCCGAGGTGAAGATGGCGCCGGACCGCGCCTGGGTGGCGATCAACGCCGAGTCCCGCGCGAAAGACCCGAAAGAAGCGCAGCGCCTCAACGCCGACGCGATGAACGCGGTGATGGAGAAGCTGAAGGGCCTGAACCTCGGCGCCGACGCGATCCGCACCACGTCGTACGAATTGCACCCCGAGTTCGACTACGTGGACCGCAAACAGACATTGCGCGGTTACGTCGCGCGGAACTCGATCGAGGTCCGCGTAGACGAGATTTCGCGCACCGGCGACGTGCTGGGCGCGGCGGTCGGCTCGGGCGCGACGTCAGTCGGCGGGCTGCGGTTCGGTCTGAAGGATCGTGACGGTGCGGAGCGGGAAGCGCTGCGACTCGCCGTCCGGGATGCACGTGGACGCGCGGAGGCGGCTGCTTCGGGAGCCGGGATGCAGATCGTCCGCGTGCAGCGCATCGAGGAACAGCGGATGAGCGGCCCGGAGCCGCCCCGGCCGATGATGCGTCAGATGGCGATGGAGAGCGCAGCCGACGCGGCGCCGCCGATCACGCCCGGCACCATCGAGATCCGCTCGATGGTGACGATGACGGTCCTGATCAAGTAGGTCAGGCCGGTTCGACGGAGGCCGGTTCGGGCTCGGCCGGGAGTATCTCGGCCTCGATGAGTGACTCCTGAATCGGCACGCGCAGCTCAGGGGCGCGTGATTCGCGAATCTCGAGGTGAAGCGCTTCCAGGCTGGGGAGTTCCTTCGTGCCGTTCACGCCCAGCTCCTTGAACCGCCGGGCACTCACGATGACGCGGTTGTCGAGGGACCCGATGAAACGGTCGTACGCGCCCGCCGCCTGTTTCAGATTCAGCCCGACACTCTGGATCGCGTCGGCCATGCCTGCGAGCCGGTCATAGAGCTCGCTGCCGAGCGCGCGGACCTTCTCGGCACTTTCGGCGAGCCGCTGCTGCTGCCATGAGGCCGCGACCGTGCGGAGGAGCGCAAGCAGCGTGAGTGGCGAGGCTGGGATGACGCGCTGATCCGCGGCGAAATCGAAGAGCGTCGAATCGTGCTGCAGGGCCGCGGTGAGCAGGGGTTCTCCGGGTAGGAACATCACGACCAGCTCCGGCGTCGGACTGAACTTCGCCCAATACGTCTTGGCCGACAGACCCTTGATATGGTCGCGCACCTGGCGGGCGTGATCCTTGAGCAGTTGCTCTCGCCCCTGGTCCGTCGCCTCTTCCGACGCGCGCAGGTAAGCGTCGATCGGCACTTTCGAGTCGATGACGATGCAGGAGCCACCGGGCAGGCGCACGAGCATGTCCGGGATCGCGCGGCGGCCCTCGCCGTCGACTGAGGATTCCTTCTCGGTGAAGTCACCGCAGTATTCCGCCATTCCCGCACGTTCGACGATATTGCGGAGGGTCACTTCGCCCCAGCGTCCGCGCTGGTTGGGCGATTTCAGAGCGTTGACGAGCGACTGGGTCTGCGCGCGCAGCAGCTCCTGCGTCTCGCCGACGGATCGCAGATGGCCGCGCAGCGACGCGTGCTCCTGGTCGGACGTGCGCAAATGTTCGTCGAGTTTCGTGAGGCGTTCCCGTACCGGCTCCACGAGTGCGGCGATCTCCTTCTGTCGGATCTCGAGATCCGCGGCGGCTCCCTGCTGCGTCTGCTCCAGCGAGGTGCGCGCCAGCTGGAGAAACGAATCATTGTTCTCACGTAGCGCCCGCGTGGACAGCGCGGTGAAAGTGTCCTTGAGCTCCTGCACCAGCGGCGCTCTCTCCGCCGAGGCGCGCCGCTCGCTTTCGAGCAGGGCCGCCAGGCGTACGGCGCGACGCTCCGCGACAAAGGCCCACGCCGCGAGCGCGAGGCATATGAGGGCGAGGCCCGCTGCAAGCATTTCCACGATGGACGAAGTTTAGGCGAAAGGTCGCCCAACCTCAAGGTCGGTATCATGGGACGTCGTGCCGCTCACACCGGAAGAACTGATCCGTTTCAGCCGCCACCTCACGCTGGATGAGGTCGGCGTGGCCGGGCAGGAGCGCCTCAAGGCCGGACGGGTGTTGTGCGTGGGGGCGGGCGGCCTGGGCTCACCGGCGGCACTGTATCTGGCGGCGGCCGGCGTCGGGACGATCGGGCTCGTGGACTTCGACGTTGTGGACGTCACGAACCTGCAGCGGCAGGTGCTCTATACGACCGATGACATCGGCCGTCCGAAGCTCGAGGCGGCAGCCGGGCGGCTGCGCGCGATGAATCCGCACGTGACCGTCGTGCCTCACCCGGTCACGCTGGACGCGTCGAATGCGCTGGAGCTGATTTCGGCGTACGACGTGATCCTCGATGGCACCGACAATTTCACCGCGCGTTACCTGGTGAACGACGCGTGCGTCATGGCCGGCCGCCCGAATGCGTACGGGAGCATTTTCCGGTTCGAAGGGCAGGCCTCGGTGTTCGCCGCGAAAGGCGGCCCGTGCTACCGCTGCCTGCATCCCGAACCGCCGCCACCGGGCCTCGTCCCGAGCTGTGCGGAGGCCGGGGTGCTGGGCGTGCTGCCGGGGATCATCGGGACGATCCAGGCCACCGAGGCCATCAAGCTGCTGGTGGGGATCGGCGAACCGCTGATCGGCCGCTTCCTGATCTACGACGCGCTGCGGATGCGCTTCCGGGAGCTGAAGCTGCAGAAGGACCCGGACTGCGCGGTCTGCGGCAGCCATCCCACGATACGAGAGTTGAACGCCTATGAAGGGTATTGCGGAGTTCAAGAAAGCCATATGGATATCACCGTCAAGGAACTGAAAGCGCGTATGGACCGCGGAGATGTGCCGCGGCTGATCGACGTCCGCGAGCCGCACGAGGCCGCGATCTGCAGCATTCCGGGAGGAGAGCTCATTCCCGCGGCGCAGTTCGCGCAGCAGCTCGGCGAGCTCGATGCGAACGAGGAGGTCGTCATCTACTGCAAGACCGGCGGCCGGAGCGGCATGGCGGTGCAGATGATGAAGCACCGGGGCTTCAAGAACGCCCGCAACCTGGCCGGCGGCGTCATCGCCTGGATCAACGAAATCGACCCATCCCAGCCGAAGTACTGAATAGGGGGCAGCCCCTTTTTCAGGGGTCAGAAAGGGCTTGGCCCCTTTTTGGGGTAATATAGGACTGTTCTGGTCGGACATATGTTGAACATCAGCGAAAACGCCGCTCAGCTCATCCGGAAGATGACCATCAGGAACACCATTCCAGACGGCGGATTGCGCATCGGGGTCAAGGCAGGCGGCTGTTCAGGGCTCAGCTATACGTTCGCCTGGGAGGCCGGTCCGCGCGAGGGGGACCACATCTACGAAGGGCCCGACGGCTCGAAAGTCTTCGTGGATCCGAAGAGCCACCGTTTCATCGACGGCACGACGCTCGACTACGACACGAGCCTCGTCAGCAAGGGCTTCATTTTCAACAACCCGAACGCGAAGGCGTCGTGCGGGTGCGGCACGAGCTTCAGCGTGTAGCACAGCCCTTTCAGGGCTGCCAACAAACATCATGTCCACTGCTCCTGAAACCATCGAACAGCTCGCCACACGCGAGTACAAGTACGGCTTCTTCACCGATGTCGATGCCGACACGATCCCCAAGGGGCTCAACGAGGACGTCGTCCGCCTGATCTCCCGGAAGAAGGGGGAGCCGGAGTGGCTGCTCGAGTGGCGCCTGAAGGCCTACCGCCTCTGGCTCACGATGAAGGAGCCGACCTGGCAGAACGTCACGTTCGATCCGATCGACTACCAGGACATCGTCTACTACTCGGCGCCGAAGAAGAAGAAGGTGCTGAACAGCCTGGATGAAGTGGATCCGGAAGTGAAGCGGACGTTCGACAAGCTGGGCATCCCGATCGAAGAGCAGAAGATCTTCGCCGGCGTCGCAGTCGACGCGGTGTTCGACAGCGTCTCGGTGGCGACGACCTTCCGCGAGAAGCTGAAGTCGTACGGCGTGATCTTCATGTCGTTCTCGGAAGCCGTACGCGAGCACCCGGACCTGGTGAAGAAATATCTCGGCTCGGTCGTGCCCTACTCCGACAACTTCTACGCGGCGCTCAACTCGGCGGTCTTCAGCGACGGCTCCTTCGTGTTCATCCCGAAGGGGGTCCGCTGCCCGATGGAGCTCTCGACGTACTTCCGGATCAATGCGAAAGACACCGGACAGTTTGAGCGGACGCTGATCATCGCGGAAGAAGGGGCCCACGTCAGCTACCTCGAAGGCTGCACCGCCCCCATGCGCGACGAGCATCAGCTCCACGCCGCGGTCGTCGAGCTCGTGGCCCTGGACGATGCGACGATCAAGTATTCGACGATCCAGAACTGGTATCCGGGCGACAAGGACGGCAAGGGCGGGATCTACAACTTCGTGACCAAGCGCGGCCTGTGCGCCGGCCGCTCGTCCAAGATCACGTGGACGCAGGTCGAGACCGGCTCGGCGATCACGTGGAAGTATCCGAGCTGCATCCTCCAGGGGGACAACTCGATCGGCGAGTTCTACTCGGTGGCGACGACCAACAACTGGCAGCAGGCCGACACCGGCACGAAGATGATCCACATCGGGAAGAACACCCGGTCGACGATCGTCTCGAAGGGGATCTCGGCCGGCCACGGCCAGAACACGTACCGCGGTCTCGTGCGCGTGGGCAAGAACGCGAAGAACGCCCGCAACTACTCGCAGTGCGACTCGCTGCTGATCGGCGACAAATGCGGCGCGCACACGTTCCCGTACCTCGAGATCAAGAACACCTCGGCGAAGGTCGAGCACGAGGCGTCCACCTCGAAGATCGGCGAGGACCAGATCTTCTACTGCCGCCAGCGCGGCATCACGGCCGAAGACGCCGTGAACATGATCGTCAGCGGCTTCTGCAAAGAAGTGTTCCGCGAGCTCCCGATGGAGTTCGCGGTAGAGGCTCAGAAGCTATTGTCGGTGTCGCTGGAAGGATCCGTAGGGTAGCCACGAATTTCACCCGATTGCCAGTCGTAACGCGCCGAAACGAAGTGAGGCGCGACAGGCCATGGGGGTGGGGCCCCATGGCAATTAACAAAAGCAGACACAGACAGCTCCCCAAATCATCACCATGCTTCATATCAAGAATCTCCAGGTCAAGGCCGACGACACACTGATCCTCAAGGGGATCGATCTCCACGTGAAGGCCGGCGAAGTGCACGCCATCATGGGCCCCAACGGGTCCGGCAAGAGCACGCTCGCGCGGGCGCTCTCGGGTCATCCCGAGTACGAGGTGACGGGGGGCGAGGTGCTGTTCGACGGGAAGGACCTCCTCGACATGGACCCCGACACGCGCGCGCGTGAGGGGCTCTTCATGGCCTTCCAGTACCCGGTCGAGATCGCCGGCGTCAACAACGCGTACTTCCTCAAGGCCGCCGTGAACGCCAGACGCAAGCATCTCGGGCAGCCCGAGCTCGACGCGATGGAGTTCATGCAGCTGATCCAGGAGAAGTCGTCGCTGCTCGAGATCGACCAGAGCATGCTGCAGCGCGCCGTCAACGAAGGCTTCTCGGGCGGCGAGAAGAAGCGCAACGAGATCTTCCAGATGGCGCTGCTCGAGCCGAAGCTCGCGGTGCTCGACGAGACCGACTCCGGCCTCGACATCGACGCACTGAAGATCGTCTCGAACGGCGTCAACGCCATGCGCTCGCCCGATCGCGCCTTCATCGTCGTCACGCACTACCAGCGGCTGCTCGACTACATCGTTCCCGACTACGTGCACGTGCTCAGCGGCGGCCGCATCGTGAAGTCGGGCGGCAAGGAGCTGGCCATGGAGCTCGAGGAGAAGGGCTACGGCTGGATCGAGACCGGCGCGCAGCCGGTGGGAGCCTGATCGCCATGACGCAGGTGGCCGAGAAGCTGCAGCCCTGGATCGCGGCCGTGGAGCAGCGCCCGCAGGGGGCGCCGCGATGGCTGCAGGACCTTCGCGACAAGGCGGCGTCGCGGTTCGCCGCGCTCGGGTTCCCGACGGTCCGCGACGAGGACTGGCGATTCACGAACGTGGCGCCCATCGCCTCGACGGATTTTCAGCCGGCGCCCGACGCGCCCGTCGCACTGTCGGACCTCGACGTGTTGCCGTACAGTTCGGCTCCGTTCCGCCTCACGATCGTCAACGGACGGTTTTCCGCAGAGCTGTCGCGGCTGCACAACCTCCCGAAGGGCGTCCGCGCGGGCTCACTGGCGGCGGCCGCGACCGGGCATGGCGACGTCGTGCCGCGCTACTACGGACAGCTCGCCGAGTTCCACAGCCACAGCTTCGTCGCGCTCAACACGGCGCTCGCCTCCGACGGCGCCTACCTCTACATCCCGGACGGCGCGGTGATCGAGACGCCGATCGAGATCCTCTTCCTCGCCGCCGGCGACCCCTCGGCCGTCACGATGGCCCAGGCGCGCACGCTGATCGTGGCCGGGGACCGCAGCCAGGTGCGGATCGTCGAGACCTACGCGTCGCTTCGCAACGGCACGTACTTCACCAACGCCGTCACGGAGGTCTTCGCCGGCGAGGGCGCGGTGATCGATCACTACAAGGTCCAGCAGGAGGGCCTCGAGGCCTTTCACGTGGCAACGATGCAGGTGAACGCGCAGCGGAGCGCCACCGTGTCGTCGCACTCGTTCTCGCTCGGCGGGCTGATCGTCCGGAACGACGTCAACGCCGTGCTCGACGGCGAGGGGGCCGAGGTCACGCTCAACGGCCTCTACCTCGCGGACGGCGACCGGCTCGTGGACAACCACACCGCCATCGACCACACGAAGCCGCACTGCCCGAGCCACGAGGTCTACAAGGGCATCGTCGGCGGCAGGGCACGCGCCGTGTTCAACGGGAAGATCATCGTGCGGCAGGACGCGCAGAAGACCGACGCCAAGCAAACCAACCGCGCCCTCATCCTGTCGGACAACGCCTCGATCAATACAAAACCCCAGCTCGAGATCTTCGCCGACGACGTGAAGTGCACGCACGGGGCGACGATCGGACAGCTCGACGAGGAGGCCATCTTCTACCTGCGGGCGCGCGGCCTGACCCATTTCGAGGCGCGCGACATGCTGATCCATGCATTTGCCGGCGAGGTCATCGACCGCGTGAAGATCGACGACCTGCGACAGGGACTCGAAGCGGAGCTGTACGCCCAGCTCGCGAAGGATCTCGCCGAGATCGACGCGGCATAGCGATGACAACGGGACTTGGGACGCGGGGTTCGGGGCTCACGCAGCCAACGGAACCGGGGCTCGGGGCTCGGGCTTCGGGGCTCACGGGCGGCTTCGACGTCCAGCGGATCCGCGCGGACTTCCCGATTCTCCGGCGGCAGGTCCATGGCCATCCGCTCGTGTACCTCGACAACGCGGCGACGACGCAGAAGCCGCAGGCCGTCCTCGATGCGCTGACGCGCTACTACACCGAACAGAACGCCAACGTGCATCGCGGCGTGCACCTGCTCAGCGAGATCGCCACCCAGGCGTACGACGGGGCGCGGTCGACGGTGCGCCGGTTCTTCAATGCCGCCAGCGATCGCGAGATCATCTTCACGCGGAACGCGACGGAAAGCATCAACCTGGTCGCGCAGGCCTTTGCCCGGCCGACGCTCCAGGCCGGCGACGAGGTGCTCATCTCCGCGATGGAGCACCACTCGAACATCGTCCCGTGGCAGCTCGTGTGCGCCGAGCGTGGCGCGCACCTGCGCGTGGCGCCGATCGACGACCGCGGCGAGCTGATCCTCGAGGAGTTCGAGCGGCGGCTCGGCGACCGCACGCGCCTCGTCGCGATCACCCACATGTCGAACGCGCTCGGCACGGTGAATCCGGTCGCTGACATCATTCGCCTCGCGCACGCCCGCGGCGTGCCGGTGCTGATCGATGGGTCGCAGGCGGCGTACCACATGCCGGTGGACGTCCAGGCGCTCGGCGCCGACTTCTACGCCGCGACGGGGCACAAGCTGTATGGACCGACCGGGATCGGGATCCTCTATGGCCGCGCCGCGTTACTGGAAGCCATGCCGCCCTTCCTCGGCGGCGGCGACATGATCGCATCCGTGACGTTCGAGAAGTCCACCTGGAACGTGCTGCCGTACAAGTTCGAGGCCGGCACGCCCCACATCGAGGGGGCGATCGGCCTCGGCGCGGCCATCGATTACATCCAGTCGGTCGGTCTCGAGGCCGCGTCGGCCCATGAGCAGGCGCTGCTGACGTACGGCACCGAGATGCTCGAGTCCATTCCCGGTGTCCGCATGATCGGCACGGCGCGCCGCAAGGCGAGCATCCTCTCGTTCGTGATGGAGGATGTCCATCCTCACGACATCGGCACGATCGTGGACCGCGAGGGGGTCGCCATCCGCACCGGCCATCACTGCGCCCAGCCGGTGATGGAGCGCTTCGGGGTTCCCGCGACGGCCCGCGCGTCGCTGGCGATGTACAACACGCGCGGGGAGCTCGACGCGCTCGGCGCCGCCCTGCGGAAAGTGCATGAGGTCTTCGGCTGATGTCGGGCCTCAACGAGCTGTACCAGGAAGTGATCCTCGATCACAACAAGCGGCCGAGGAATTTCCGGACGATCGAGCAGGCGAGCCACCACGCAGAGGGGCACAACCCGCTCTGCGGCGACCGGCTGTCGCTCTACGTCCAGGTCGCCGGCGACAGAATCGACGACGTGGCGTTCCAGGGATCCGGGTGCGCGATCTCGAAGGCGTCCGCGTCGCTGATGACGGATGCGGTCAAGGGGCAGACGGTGGAGGCGGCCCAGGCGCTCTTCGAGCGCTTCCACCAGATGGTGACGACGCCGCCCGACCAGCCGGTGGAGAATATGGGCAAATTGTCGGTGCTCGCCGGCGTGCGCGAGTTCCCGGTGCGCGTGAAGTGCGCGAGCCTCTGCTGGCATACGCTCAAAGCGGCACTCGAGCGCAAAGAAGAGACGACGACGGAATAGCGTCCTATGAAGAACATCCCAGTCATCCAGGATCCGCCGTCCGCGGCGCCAGAGGCCACCACCGACACCGCGGGCCTCGTGGCCGACGCCGGGAAGACCGCGGCACTGAAGCCGGCAATCATGAAGGCGATCTCGACGGTCTTCGATCCGGAGATCCCCGTCAACATCGTCGAGCTCGGGCTGATCTACGACGTGTTGGTGGACGCGAACGGCGTGGCCGGCGTCCGCATGACGCTGACGGCTCCTGGCTGCCCGGTCGCGCAGAGTCTGCCCGTTGAAGTCGCGAACAAGGTGAAGGCCGTCGAGGGTGTGACCGACGCGAAAGTGGACGTCGTCTGGGAACCGGCCTGGACGAAGGACCGGATGTCGGATGCCGCGAAGCTGCAGTTAGGGATGTGGTAGGAAGCTGTCAGCTCTCAGCTGTCGGCTCTCAGCGCGCGTGCTGGAAGCTGCATCTGACTTGGCTGAAAGCTGAAAGCTGAAAGCTATGTTACGACTCTCCAAGAAGGCTGACTACGCGCTGATGGCGATGAAGCACCTCGCCACGCACGCCGACGGGGCGTCGGCGAGCGCGCGCGAGATCGCCGAACAGTACGACATCCCGGCAGAGCTGATGGCCAAGGTCCTGCAGCGCCTGGCGCGGCGCGGACTGGTGCTGTCGCTCCAGGGCACGCGGGGCGGGTATCGCCTGGCGCGTCCGACGCCGCAGATCTCGGTGGCCGACATCATCCAGGCCATCGACGGTCCGCTGACCGTGACGGCCTGCTCGAGCGACGACGAGAACTGCGGCCAGTACTCGAAGTGCAGCGTCCGCGATCCGCTCTGGAAGATCAAGGACCGGATCATCTCCGCGCTGACCGACTGTTCGCTGCAGGAGATCTCGGCGGAGCTCGCCGAAGCCGAAGCCCGGGCCGAGGTCGTGATCCCGATGGCCTTTACCGGGCGGAGCTCCACGAAATTGTGAATTATGAATTGTGAATTGAGTGGCAACCGGCTGTAGCCGTCCGGCCGGACGGTTTCGGCAAAGCTGTTGTCAATTCCAAATTCCCAATTCACAATTGGACCGCATGACCAAGCCCATCTACCTCGATTACCACGCGACCACGCCCCTCGATCCGCGCGCGCTCGACGTGATGCTGCCGTACTTCACCGAGCGCTTCGGGAACCCGGCCAGCCGTCAGCACGCCTACGGTTGGGAAGCGCAGAAGGCCGTCGACACCGCGCGCGCGCAGGTCGCCGGGCTGATCGGCGCGGTGCCAGGCGAGGTGGTGTTCACGAGCGGCGCGAGCGAATCGAACAATCTCGCGATCAAGGGGGTCGCGCAGTGCCTGCGCGACCAGGGGCGGCACCTGATCACCGCGCAGACCGAGCACAAGTCCGTGCTCGACACCTTCAAGAAGCTCGGGACCGAAGGATGGGACGTCACGTTCCTCGGCGTGGACCGCGAAGGCTTCATCGACCTCGACGAGCTGCGCGCGGCGATCACCGATCGCACCGTGCTCGTCTCGGTGATGGCGGCCAACAACGAGATCGGCACGGTGCAGCCGCTCGCCGAGATCGGGGCCGTGGCCCGCGAGCGCGGGGTGCTGTTCCACACCGATGCCGCGCAGGCCGTCGGCAAGGTGCCGATCGACGTGCACGCGATGAACGTGGATCTACTGTCGCTCACGGGGCACAAGTACTACGGGCCCAAGGGGGTCGGCGCGCTGTTCATCCGCCGCCGCAAGCCGCGGATCGAGCTCGCCTGCCAGATCGACGGCGGCGGCCATGAGAACGGCTTTCGTTCCGGCACCCTCAACGTCCCGGGGATCGTCGGGCTTGGCGCGGCGGCCGAGATCTGTCGCACGGGTCTGGACGAGGAGCGCGCGAGACTCGGCGCGCTGCGCGACCGGCTGCTGGACCAGCTGCGCGCCGGCATCGACCACGTTCAGGTGAATGGCCCCCTCGGCGAGCGCCGGCTCTCGCACAACCTCCATGTGAGCTTCCCTGGCGTCGACGGTGAGCGGCTCCTGATGGCGCTCGGCGACCTGGCGGTCTCGACGGGATCGGCGTGCAGCTCCGGCAGCGGCGCCGCCTCGCACGTCCTGGACGCGATTGGCGCCACCTCCGTCCCCGGCGCGTCCATCCGCTTCGGCGTCGGCCGCATGACGACCGAGCAGGAGATCGACACCGCCGCCGCCCGCGTCGTGAAGGTCGTCCAGAGCCTGGGATCCGCGCCCGTCACGGCGTAGGCTGTCTTTCTTCCGGCCAAAGCCAGAAGCCCCGAGCCCCGAGCCCCGTGGGCTTCAGGCGGAAGCACCCTCCGCATCCATCTTCCCGATCTCTCCCGCGCGCGACAGCGCCGCGCGGAAGAGCACCGGCCCGACGAACTGGTGCAGCGCGATCAGCGAGACGACGAGTGTCTGGACCTTGGTGCCCCACGTGGGGTACTCGCCCGCGATGATCAGCGTGAGGCCGAGGGTGACACCCGCCTGCGAGACCATCCCCATCCACACTTTGTCGCCGACCGCCGGATCGATCCGCGCGTACTTCGCGCCCACCTTCATCGAACCCCAGATGAGCGCCATCCGGACGGCGGAGACGGCGATGGCCACCCAGCCGATGACGGCGAGCGCATCGAGCTGCAGCGACGCGCCCGCGGCCGCGAAAAACACGACCAGCACCGGCAGCGCCCCGCGTTCCGCGGCGTCCTTGAGCATGTCCCCGCGGGGCGGCGCGATGTTCTCGACGACGAGGCCGGCCGCGAGCGCCGCGAGCAGCGGCTCGATGTGGAGCTGCGATCCGACGCCGGCAATGATCGCGCAGACCGCCACGAGAGCCACCGCCACCTCGCGGCCCACATACCTGAGATAGAACGCGAACAGGGCGCCGACGGCGGCGCCGAACGCAAACGAACCGAAGATCTCCCACGACAGGCTGACGAACAGCCCGACCTCGCCCGTCCCGCCGAACGCGTAGCGCACGAATTGGACGACCAGCGTGAACATGAGGATCAGGAGCAGGTCCGCCAGGATCACCACCGCGAGCGTCAGCTCGCTCAGCGGACCGCTCGCGCGGCTTTCGGTGATCAAGGCGATCGTCACGGTCGGTGAGTAGCTCGCCACCACCGTCGTCAGGACGCCCACGATCGCGGCCTTCTGGATCAGCGAGACGTCGAGACCGAGCCCCAGCCAGGACCACGCGAGCCAGAACGTGGCGAACAGGCCGATGTACAGGCCGAGCATGCTGATGCCGCCAAGCTGCAGCATCGCTCGGAGCTTGGGACGCAGCCGCTCGACGTTCATTTCGAGGCCCGCGATGAACGCGATGAGGACGACGGCGAGGCCGTTGATCAGCTGCAGCTCACGCGCCATCGGACGCGTGATGATGTTCAACACATACGGCCCGCAGATCATCCCGAACATCAGATAGCCGGTGACGCGGGGCAGCCCGAAGCGCTCGAGCAGCTCGCCCGACAGGGCCGCGGCGATGAGGCAGAACCCCAGCACCAGCGCGGTCAGCCGCGGATCGGTCGGCACGATGCCGGTACCGGCGACCACGAACCACACGACCGCGATGGTGAGCACCAGGGCGAACAGTTGCCGCATCAGACCGGCCTGGGCGCTGGCGTCACGATGACCGCGAGCATCTCGCTCACGACGGCGCCCGCCGACACCGCGAACACCAGCGGCAGGGCGGGCGTCGAGGCCACCTGCAGCACATTCAGCGCGAAGGCGATCCCGATGACGCCCGGCGGAATCAGGTAGGCGCCGAGGTCAGACGGCGCCACACCCGGCGCGAGCCTCGACGCCAGCCATCCTCCCGTCAGCTTGCCCACCGTCCGGAAGACGAGATACGGGGCGAACAGCCAGACGCCGGCCACCGACGGCTGCAGGCTCGCGCCTGCCGTGATCAGCAGGATCACGACGAGCGGATGCTGCACCTTCCGGAGGTGCGTCGCGACGACACGCTCCGTCTGCCCCGGCGCCTGCGCCCACAGCCAGCCGGCGGACAGGCCCGCGAGGAGCGGCGAGGTTTCCAGATACGCCGCGGCGCCGCCGAGCAGCGCCAGGGTGCCGAGCACGAAGACATCCCGCTCCGCGCCTTCGCTGAGCTCGAACAGCAGCCAGCCGCTCGCCGCGATGGCCAGGCCCAGCCCGATGCTCAGCCCGACATCCAGCAGGACCATCCGCTCGCCGTTCCCGAGCAGCGACAGCGCCACGCCGCCCAGTACGATCGGCAGCACGTCGTCGAGATCCGCCACGCGCGCAGCGACACGGCGGCTCTGGTCGGAGCCGTCGTCGACGGAGGGCGCGGCCGAGGCCGAGGCGCACAGGCCGAGCGTCAGCGCGACGAGCGTGTAGGTGATCGCCGAGGGCATCTCCCAGGCGCGTAACAGCACATACGTCGCACCGCCGACCGCGAGGATGGTGACGGCCGCTTCGACCGACGAAGCGGTCATCAGGCGGCCGACCGACACGCCGCGTTGCGTGCCGACCGCGATCCCGATGAACACGCCCAGCGTGGCCAGCACGACCGAGATGACCACGTCGAGATGCCCCAGGGCCGTCGAGCTGAGGACGTTGGCGCCGAAAGGGCCGAGGAGGGCGCCGAGCGGCAGGAACAGCATGACGGGGGCGGTCACGGGCCGAAGACCGAGGGCCGCCCGCGTGCGCAGCGTCGCCGTGATCCGGAACAGCGCGCCGCCGACCGACGGCATCAGCGCTTCTCCAGCGCCAGCACCCGATGGCGCTGGCCGCGCTGCACCGTGACGAGCAGCGACGTGCCGGCGCCGGCCGCCCGGTAACGCCGCGCGATCTCCGCGCTGTCGGGTCCCGCCTGACCGTCGACGGCGACGATCAGATCCCCTGGCTCGAGCCCGGATAGGCCGGCCGCGCTCCGCGCGCTGACGGTGACGACTTCGAGACCGGCCCCTGGCACCTGCCGTCCGACGAAGCCCGGATCGTCCGGCTGTCCGGCCGTCGCACCCGCGGCTGCGGCGTCCGCCGCGGTCACGGTGATCCACAGGGGGGATCCTCGCCGGATACCCTGAAGGGCGACGCTGGCGCCCGGCGTCCGGCTGGTCTCCTGCTGGCGGAAGGCCGCAATACTGGCCACCGGCGTCCCGTCGATCTCCTGGATGACGTCGCCCGACTGCACCGCTTTTGCCGAGGGTCCCCCGGGATCCACGAAGCTGACGACGACCCCGCGCTCCGCGCCGGTCGGGCGGGCGAGCGCCGGTGTCAGCGGTTCGACCTCGATCCCCAGCAGGCCGCGCGGCTGGTTCGTGGCCGGCTGCGCGCCGTCCGCCGCGGCTCGCAGGAACTCCGCGGTCACGACGGTCGCGGCCACGCCGCTGTTTCGAACCAGTCCGAGGAACTCGCCATCGAGCGTGAAAATGGCGGCGCCGCGTGTGAGCGCATGCTGCAGCGCGGCCAGGGAAAGCTGCTGGGCGCCCGTTCGAGGATCGGGAATGAGCTCCATCCGCCCGACATACACCGGCCGCAGCGTCGGGCCGTTCGGCGTGGCCTCGACGACCCCCACATACCGCGGCCCGGCCCGCGGTGTCCCCATCCGAATCGGTACGGCGCCATCGTCCACGGCCGGCACCCTGATGACGGCGACCCCGCGGACGACGTCCTGTGCGACGATCTGGGCGCCGGTGCCTTCCGTCGCGCTCTCGAGTGTTTCCCCGACGTCCAGCAGCGCGACGGCGCGGTCGGGCGTGAGTCGCGGGGCGACTACCAGCGCGGCCGGGTTCGCGCCGCCATTGCTGCGCATGATCCAGACCCGCGGGGTGATGCGGCGCTCGAGGTCGGCCATAATGGACGCGAGCTCGTCGTATGTCGCCTGCGCCGCCAGCCGTTCGAGCGGGGCCGGCGCCTTGTCGACCGGCCGATCCGACGCGTCGGTGGGGAATCGGAACTTCGCGAGCAGCAGCAGGACCCCGACCGACACAGCGATCGTCACCAGCAGCAAGCGGGTTTCGCGGGTCCGGCTGCCGGCCGGGGACGGGGTGCTCATCCTGTGGAGCGTACCCTACACGGCTCAGGCGGGCCAACTCAACCGTGCTGCCATGGCTGGCAGGCACATTGCCTCTTACCTGGGGATCTATGACCATTCGTCCGGACCGCCGGCCTGAAAACCGGCGCCCTTCGTTGTTCGTGGTGTCGAACCGCGAGCCATTCATGCACGTCCGGCAGGCCGACGGCACCATCAAGTGGACGCCGACCACCGGCGGCGTGGCGGTGGCCCTCGATGCGCTGATGCGTGAACGGGGCGGCACCTGGATCGCGCACGGCGCCGGGGATGCCGACCGCGTTGTCGTGGATGCGAAAGACCGCGTGGCCGTGCCGCCCGACGCACCTGCATACACCCTGAAGCGGATCTGGTTGTCGGCGGAGGAGGAACGGCGCTACTACGGCGGCTTCTCGAACGAAGGCCTCTGGCCGACGTGCCACATCGCCCACGTGCGGCCGATTTTCCGGTCCGAGGACTGGGCGGAGTACCGCGCCGTCAACGCGCGCTTCGCCGACGCCATCGCGTCGGAGCTGGCCGATCCGTCGGCGCCCGTCTTCATCCAGGACTATCATCTGGCGCTCGTCGCCGCCGAGCTCAGGCGCCGCATCCCCGGCGTGAGGACGGCCCTCTTCTGGCACATCCCGTGGCCGCATCCCGACCGCCTGCGTATTTGTCCGTGGCGGCGCGAGATCATGGCGGGTCTGCTGGCCAACGACCTGCTCGCGTTTCAGCTCGAGCGGGACCGGCGGAATTTCATCCTCTGCGTGCGCGACGAGATGCCCGCGGAGATCGAGCGGAGCGTTGTCCGGATGAACGGCCACGCGACGAAGATCGTGTCGGCGCCCATCGGTGTCGATTACGACCGGATCACGCGGATCGCGTCAGACCCCGGGCAGGCGGCCGAGGCCTCACGGCTTCGCCATGACCTGCGTCTCGACATGCCCGGTCTCGATGTGGTCGGCGTCGGCGTGGATCGTCTGGATTACACGAAGGGGATCCCCGAGCGGCTGTCGGCCATCGACCGGCTCCTGACGAGGCGTCCTGAGCTGCGCACGAGCCTCGCCTTCGTCCAGGTCGGCGTGCCGTCGCGGTCGAAGCTGGAGAGCTACTCCGCGATCGAGAAGGAGATCGACGACCTCGTCGCCGACATCAACCGTCGCCACGGTGACGATGCCGAACACGGTCCGATCCGATACCTGAAGTCGTCGCTCAAGATCCGCCGCCTCGTCGCGCTCTATCGCCTCGCCGACTTCTGCGTCGTCAGCTCGCTGCACGACGGCATGAACCTGGTGGCCAAGGAATTCGTGGCCGCGCGCAGCGATGAGCAGGGCGCCCTGGTCCTGAGTGAGATGACCGGCGCGGCGCACGAGCTGACCGATGCGCTGATCATCAACCCGTATGACGTGGAGGGTTGCGCCTCGGCGATCGCGCGCGCGATCCAGATGCCGGCCGACGCGCGGCGTGGTCGGTTGCGGGCGATGCGGCGCGTCGGGGCCGGCCACGACGTGTTCGTCTGGGCGTCCGACATCCTCGAAGGGCTCGAGGGGCTGACACCGGCGCCCTCCCTCGTCCGCGGTTCGGAGGTATCGCGGCCCCTGCCGACCTTTCGCATCCAGCGCCACCCGTTCCCGTTCGGTCATCCTCGACACTGAGCTGGAACTGGCCGAAGAGGTGCGCCGGCACGCGAAGGGGAAGCACCTCGTCGTGCTGCTCGACTTCGACGGCACCCTGTGCGAGTTCGAGGCGGACCCCGCGGCCGTCCAGCTGCCGGAGTCGCGCCGGCAGGCGATCCTCAGGATCCAGAAGCGCGCGACGGTCGCCATTGTCAGCGGACGGCGTATGGAGGATGTACGGGATCGCTGTGCGCTGGATGGGGGCGCCATCGTGGCCGGCCTGCACGGCCTGGAGATCGAGGGGCTCGACGAGCGTTACGTGCACCCGGATCTCGAGAAGGCGAGCGCGGCGGTGGCGGACGTGAGCGAGGCGCTGCGGACGGTGGCGGCCGGCATCCCCGGCGCGTTCGTCGAAGACAAGGGCGCGTCGGTGGCGCTGCACTTCAGAGAGGCGGACGCCGACGGTCAGCGGGCCGCACTCGATGCCTTTGCGTCGGCGGCGGCACCGCACGTCGAGAGCGGTCGCCTGCGCGTGATGCGCGGCTCCTACGTCCTCGAACTGCTGCCGAACATCGAGTGGAACAAGGGGAACGCCGTGCAGTGGATCCTCGAGCGGATCGAGCGGCAGAAGGGTCCAGTGTTCGCCGTCTACATCGGCGACGACGTGACCGATCAGGACGCCTTCGCGGCCGTCGAAGGCCGCGGCCTCGCGATCGCGGCCTCGGATCGCGTGACCGCGAACATCCATCTCGATGGGCCCGTTGGCGTCGAACGGTTCCTCCATGCGCTCTGATACGATGGATTCTTTCCGCAGAGAGAGAATTCCATGACAGAGACCCGCATCACCGTTGCGCATAGTCCCGACTCGGACGATGCGTTCATGTTCTACGGCCTTGCCAGCCACAACGTGGATACCGGCGGCATCGTCGTCGATCAGGTCCTTGCGGATATCGAGACGCTGAACCGCACGGCCTTCGAGGGCACGTACGAGGTGACGGCGGTTTCGTTCCACGCGTATGCGCACCTGGCCGACAAGTACGCGCTGCTCGCGCACGGTGCGAGCATGGGGGACAACTACGGTCCGATCGTGGTCGCCCGTCAGGACAGCGGACCGTCGGGCGTGAAGGGCAGCCGCATCGCGATACCCGGCGAGTTGACGACCGCGTACCTGGTGCTGCGGCTGTACGAGCCGGACTTCGACTACGTGGTGGTGCCGTTCGACGAGATCCAACAGGCGGTCCTCGATGGGAAGGCGGAGGCGGGGCTGCTGATCCACGAGGGGCAGCTCACGTATCAGGACGAGGGGCTGCGGAAGATCGTGGATCTCGGCGAGTGGTGGAACGAGCGGACCGGCGGCCTGCCGCTGCCGCTCGGCGGCAACATCATCCGCCGCGATCTGGGTCCCGAGATGATCGCGAAGGTCTCGAAGATGCTGCACGACAGCATCGCGTATGCGCTCTCGCACCGCGCAGAGGCGGTGACGTACGCGGAGACGTTCGGGCGCGGGCTTGATCGGGAGAAGACCGACAAGTTCGTCGGGATGTATGTGAACGATCTCACGCTGGGTTACGGGGAGCGCGGGCGGAAGGCCGTGGAGCGGCTGATGACCGAGGCGTTCGAGAAGGGGCTCATCCCGAAGCCCGTGCCGGTCGTGTTCGCCACGTAGGTCACCCCTCACCAATTCAACTGCCTCCACGTACTCACCGCAGAGACGCAAAGGACGCAGAGATAAAAGGTTGGAATCCGGTTTCAACCCATTCCTGTTCGGCGTGTTCTGCGACCTCTGAC
>JBBECO010000239.1:0-2025 GCA_040881785.1 Vicinamibacterales bacterium | reverse complement strand
GACCTGGAATCGTCGGAATGGGCGGCGCTGCTGAACCCGCTCGCCGGGCAGGTGGTGGTCGTCAACACCACGGCCGGCAGCTTTCCGTTCATCGAGCGCCTGAGCGGTCCCCGCCGGGTCGTGGTCTCGGCCACCGACTCGGTGGCGCAGCGGTTCGACACGGTGTTTCCTGAATATTTCGTGAAGGCCTTCGACGACGCCGGGGCGGATCTCGACAAGAACGCGCGCGTCTCGATCTGGGAAGCGTTCGCGTCGGCGAGCGCCGCGGTCAAGCGCCACTACCAGCAGCGCGGCCAGCTCTCGACCGAGCGCGCGCTGCTCGACGACAACGGGGACGGGACGGGTCGAGGCGCGGCCGAGCAGGGGAGCGACGGGCGCCTGGCGACGCATACCTATCTCGACGAGAACACGCCGGGCGCGGCGCCGACCGACGAAGAGCTCCTCGCGCTCCTCCAGCGGAAGGCACTCGTCGAAGCCGAGCTCGACGAACTGAAGATCCGGAAGGCGTTCCTTCAGAAGGATGAATACGACAAGGAGTTCGAGCGGATCATCATCGAGCTGTCGCGCGTGTCGAGCGACATCCGGAAGCGCAGTAAAACGTAGCCTCACCTGTCACGCTGTCGCGCTGTCACGCTGTCCAAAGACCTCACCGCAAAGGGCGCAGAGGCCGCAAAGGGCTTAAAGGTTTTTCTCAAAAGACCTCTGCGCTCTTTGCGTTCTCTGCGGTGAACCCGTGACAGCAGCTACGGCTGGCGGATCCTGGCCACAGCGGTGCGCACCTGGGACTTGCCGTCTTCGCGCTCGGTCCAGGCGAAGACCAGTTCGTTGCCGTGCAGGATCATGCGTGGATAGCCGCTGCTGCGGTTGCCGGCCATGCCGGTGACGGTGATGGGTGCCGACTTCGCGCCGTCCGCGGTCACGCGGCGCACACGGAACTGCGCCCGCTGCTCCGAGAATTCCATGTAGGCCGCGGCCGCCGAGCCGTCCGGCAGCAGCTCGATGTCCACGCGTCCGAGAGACGCCTCGTCGTCGACGCGCACCGGGGCGCCGAACGTGCGGCCCGCGTCACTCGAGAGCGCCGCGAAGCTCCTGGGCTTGTCGTCCTTTGCGTTGAACCACGCGGCCGCCACCGCTTTGCCCCGCGCGCTCAGCGCCGGGCCGTTGACCGGGCAGGCGGGCACGCGCCAGCCGTCCGCGTGCAGCGGTTTGCCCTCCGTCCATTTGCCGTTTTCCAGACGCGTGATGTAGATGTCGCGGACCTCTTCGGGGCTGCGGTCGCGGTAGGCCACGATCGGTCCGTCGGCCGTCAGCGCCACCGCGGTCGGGCAGCATTCGCAGACGCGCGCGTCGAGCTCGAGCTCCGACGTCTGCTTCCAGTCGCCGCCGAACGTGGCGAAGCGCAGCGTCATGTCGTCGGACCCGTGGTCGCCGCCGGCAGGGGCATCGTGGCTCCCGGCTTTCATCTTCCGGCCGTCCAGCCACACCAGGCCGAGGCCGGCACCGGGCATCTGGAACAGGGTGGCGAATCCGTGCTCCGTCTGCGTCCCGTCATGGTGCGGTGTAGTTGAAGCGGACCACGTCTTGCCGTCATCGGTGGAATACGAGAGGCGGACGTCGTAGGCGTATGTGCCGGCGCCGCTCTTCTGCAGCCAGTGGCCCACCAGCGCCCCGCTCTCCAGGCGGACGACCGACGGGACGTCGGCCCAGTTCACGAACCAGTCCTTGCCCGAGGCGACGGTCCGCGGGGCACTCCAGCCGGCAGCGGTCTTCTCGGAGAATTTGAGCGCCGAGTCCGTGCCCGACCGCTCGACCCAGCTGAGAAGGACACCTCGCTTCGACACGCTGAGCTGCGGCTGCGCGCTGTCTGCGGGCGCCGGGCTGCTCATCGGTTCGATTTTCAGATCCCAGGCCGCGGGACCCTGCGACCCTCCGCCGAAAACAGGGACGGTCAGCGTGGCGGTCGCCAGGGCGGCCAGTAAAGTCGTTGTTCGCATGGGATGCATAATACCTGCAACGCATCAAAGT
>JBBECO010000238.1:9078-12969 GCA_040881785.1 Vicinamibacterales bacterium | reverse complement strand
CAGCGCCTGCGGCCCGAGCGAGCGGCCGGAGGGAAGCGCCGCTTTTGGGCGCCCGCGAGCGAGAGCGCGTGGGGGTGGGGCCCCGCGCGCATTGATGATGATGCAAATCGCCCGCGAGGAAGTCAAGCGACTGGCGGCCGAGGCCGGATTCGACATCTGCGGCATCGCGCCGGTTGAGGCGTTCCCCGAGCTCACCTTCCTCGACGAGTGGATCGAGCGCGGATTCCACGGCGAGATGCACTATCTTGCAAGGAATGCCGACCGCCGCGCCGACGTCCGCGCGGTGGTGCCATCCGCCCGGTGCGTGATCATGCTCGGCACGGTCTACAACACGCCACGGCCGTATTCGACGGAGACGGCGCAGCCCGACAGGGCCGGCATCGCCCGGTACGCCTGGGGCGACGACTATCACCCGGTGATCGAGGCGCGCATGCAGCGGCTCATCGACGACCTGCGCGGCATGGCAGGAGCGTTCGAGCACCGCGCGTACGTGGATACAGGGCCGGTGCAGGAGCGGGTGTATGCGAAGTATGCCGGCCTCGGGTGGATCGGAAAGAACACCTGCCTCATCAATCGCGATCTGGGTTCGTGGCTCTTTCTCTCGGCGATCATCTGTGATCTGCCGCTGCCGCCCGATGCGCCGGCGCTCGACCATTGCGGGCGGTGCACGCTGTGCATCGATGCGTGCCCGACGGATGCCCTTGTCGCCCCCTATCAGCTCGATTCCAGGCGATGCCTGTCGTATCTCACGATCGAACTCAAGGGTGATATGCCGCACGAACACCGTGACGCCGTGGCGGCCCATGCCTACGGGTGCGACATTTGCCAGGATGTGTGTCCGTGGAACAGGAAGGCGGCGGTGAGCGGCGACGAGGCGTGGCAGCCACGCCCCGGTCTCGATGCTCCCCGGCTGCTCGATCTGTGGCGCCGGTCCGACGACGATCTCAGGGCCCTGCTCAAGGGCAGCGCGATGAAACGGGCGGGCGTGCGCCGTCTGCGGAGGAATCTCGCGGTGGCGATCGGCAACTCGGGCGCGTCGGACGCGGCCGAGGCACTCGAAGACTGCGGTGAAGAAACCGCCGCGGATCCGCTCGTCCGCAGTCACCTCGCGTGGGCGGTGGAGAAGCTGCGTGGCTAACCGCACGGCGCGGCCGCCCGTGGTCGAGCTGTTGCCGCCGCGGCGCCCATTGCGAGAAAATCCCCATCGACCCGTCCGGAGTAGCTCATGACATCTGGTTTCCGTCCAACGCTCCTGCTTTCGATGCCTCAGATGCAGGATCCGAATTTCGCCCGCACGGTGGTCCTCCTGTGTGACTACCTCCCCGAAGGCGCCTTCGGGCTCGTGATCAACCGGCCGACCGAGCTCGCGGCGTCCGAGATGGTCAAACTGGATCCGCCGGTGGCGTCGCACAACGCGCTGCCGCTCTTCATCGGCGGGCCCGTGCAGCCGGAGCGCGGCTGGATCCTCGTGGGGGAGCCGCCAGTGGAACCCGACTTCCGTACGGTAGTCGATGGCCTCTATCTGTCGACGTCGCCCCAGTTGCTGCGCCGTGTGCTCCAAACGCACCCGGAGCCGCGCGCCCGCGTCGTCGCGGGCTATGCCGGCTGGGGACCCGGACAGCTCGATGAGGAACTCGCACAATCGGCCTGGCTGATGGCGGATGTCGAGGTCGATCTGATCTTCGATGTTGAGGCGTCGGTCATGTGGGAGACGGCGATCCGCCGCCTCGGTGCGGATCCCTCGTTGTTGCAGACGAGCCCGGGCGTGCACTGATCGCGTGGCACTTATTTCAGAATCTCCGCAAAGAACTCGATCGCCCGCGGATCCTTCGACTGTCCCAACCAGAACATCGCCTGCTTGCGGACGGCGGGGTTCGCGTTCCTGCGCGCGACGTCGATCAGCAGCGGGACGCCTTCGCTCTTCGGAAGCTGGCTGAGGGCGAACACGGCGCGGCGCTTCACGTCCGTATCCGGATCGTTCGCGATGGCGGCGGTGATGGTGCCGGCGACTGTCTCGCCGGCCATCTGCGCGAGCCAGAAGAGCGCGTCGCCGCGCACGCCTGACGCCGCGTGCGAGCGGGCGAGACGCTCGATCACGCGCGGGGCCGACGGCTCGGCATGCTGCGAGATCGCCATCAGTGCGGCGTTCGTCACGCGGCTCTTCGATGTCGGCTGCGCGTCGATCAGCGACGCCAGCAGGCTCACGCTGTCGGCCGCCCGCACGTCCTGCAGCCAGTGAACGGCCGTCCCGCCGGCGTCGAGCTGGCAATCCTCGGAATAGGTGCGGATGCGCTCCACCTGCCGGTCCACGATCCGGAACAGGACCGCGATCCGTTCCGCGCCTTCGAGCTTGATCGGTCCCGGTGGCGTGGTGGTCCCGGTTGCCCGCGCGGCCGGCGCGCCGCCCTGCGCGGCTGGTTCGAGCCTGCACGCACCGCAGCACGGCATGTTCCCCGAGGTCATCGTTCCGGAAAAATTTGTCGTGCCGTCGGCGCTCGACCAGCAGCAGCTCGTGCGGTTGCGGTCCCTCACCGGCACGGCATAGCCGATCCAGGCCACGTCGGCCTGCGCGCCGGTCAACGAACGGAACGTCTGGCTGAGGTCGCCGCCTGCCGGCCGCGGTGACAGCTGACCGTTGACGATGTGCGGCTGCTGTGCGGCGAGCAGCGCGCCCGTCGTCAGTACCGCAAGCAATGCGAGAGCGCGACGGGACATCATGATGGTCTCCTGCAGCTACTTGCCGTTCAGGATCTCCAGCATGTAGTCCGTCGCCACCTTCGACTTCATGTGCGAGAGGCGGGTGACGATATCGCGCTTCAGCGCCGCGTCCGTCTCCTTGCGCGCCATGGCGACCAGGGCGGTCGCGTTGTTCTGCATGGCGAGGGCCTGGATGATCGTCTTCTTGACCTCGACGTCGCGCTCGGTGCCATACATCTCGACGAGCACGTCGGCGCTGGCCTTGCCGCCCATCATGCCGAAGCTGCGGATCGCCGTGCGCCGCAGCTCGGGGTCCTTTTCCGTCCGCGCGATCTCGGTGAGCCGCGTGGCGCTGCCGCCCATGGCCATCGCCTGGATGATGGTCTTCCGGAGCTGCGGCGACGACTCTTTGGCGTACAGCTGCGCCAGCTGGTCATGACCGCCGTGCATCCCGAGCTGCCGGACCGCTTCGGCGCGCAGTTCCTCGTTCTGCTCCGACTGCGCGATCGTCACGAGCCGGTTTCTCTCGCCGCCCATGGCGAGCGCCCGGATGATCCGCTTCTTGCTGTCCACATCCGACGTCGCGCCGTAGATGTCGGCGAGGACGGCGCGGCTCTCGGCGCCGCCATGCATGCCGAGATAGCTGATGGCGCGGGTCTGCAGTTCGGGGGTGGAGTTCCCCTTGGCGATCCCCTTCAGGACTTCGCGTGCCTGCGGGGAATTGCTCTGTGCGAGGACGAAGAGCGCGCGGGCTTTCAGTTTTGGCGTGGCCGTCCCCTGGAGGAGCTTGTCGAGCATGGGGACCGCCTGTTCCGGGGCGGAGTTCTGCAGCGCGGCGATGGCCATGAGCTTCAGGTCCTCGTCGGCCTGGTCCTGCGGATTGACAGGCTGGCCGGCGTTGCGGCGGACCTCCGCTTCGAGCGCGCGCGCCTGCTGCAGGTAGCGGCTGTTCTGATGGTGGGCCGTCAGCGTGCCGATCGTCGCCAGCGCTTCGGCGCGCTGCCCGAGCCGGTCCTGGGCGTAGGCCTTCCAGTAGAGCGCCGCATCGACCTTCGCCCCCTTGAGCGCCAGCACCTCGTCGAACCGGCCGAGCGCCCGCTCCCAGCGGTTTTCATAAACGTGGTTCATGCCCTCTTCGTACACGCGCGCCGCGCGGTCCTCCGCGCTGGCGGCGCGATCCTGGAGGCCGAACCC
>JBBECO010000238.1:0-8978 GCA_040881785.1 Vicinamibacterales bacterium | reverse complement strand
CAGGTCCTTCGTCGCGATCCGCTGCTGCACGCGCTCCAGGTCTTCCGGCGACATCTGGTCGGGGCTCGCGGCGAGCTCCACGAGGAGCCGCTCGAGCTCGTCGAGGAGTTCCGTCACGGCCGTGTCGCCGCTGGCGGTCGCGGTCTGCCGATACAGCCGGTTGGCGGCGAGGAGATCCTCGGCGCGCTCCCGTTCGAGCGACATGTCCACGCCGTCGCTGGCCGCCGGTCCCTCCGCGCTCGCCAGCTCGATCAGGACGGTCTGCGATCGATCCAGGTGCTCGCCGAGATCCGACAGCAGGACCGCTTCGCGGATCTCGTCGGCCGAGGCCATCTGCGCGGCTCCCGTGCCGGCGGGCGGCGTGCTGAGGCGGCCGGCGAAGAACGCGCCGGCGACGAGGAGCAGGACGGCCGCCGCCCACGCCAGGTTGGCCGGCCCGGCCACGAACCACGAGAACCACCCGCGCCGCGCGGGCAGGGCCGGCTCGAGCCGGGCCCACACCGTGCGCTCGAAGCCGTCCGGCAGGGCAGGCGCCGGCATGGCGTCCACCGCCGCCAGCACCCGCTGCAGCCGCGTGTAGCTGCGGCGGCAGTCGCCACAGCCCGCCAGGTGCGACGCCGCCTGCGCCTCGGCGGCATGCTCCATCTCGCCATAGAAATGCAGCACGAGATCGTCGTCGGTCAGGTGGTCGTTCATGGGGTCAGGTATCTGCGACAAACGGTTCCAGTGCCGCGCGCATCTTGCGGACCGCCCGGAAGATGCTGTGTTTCGTGGCGTTCGTCTTGAGGCCGAGCGCCTGGCTGATCTCCTCGATCGAGCGCCCTTCGAGGTGCCGCAGCATGAAGGCCGCGCGCTCCATCCGGCTCAGCCCCGACATCGCGTCGCCGATGCGTGCCTGCACCTCCGTGCCGAGCATCAGGCGCTCGGGCGACGTGCCGGTGGCATCGGTCGATTCGAGCGCCGCACAGAACTGCTCCAGATCCGCGCCGTCGTGGGCGGCTTCGCGGTGCGGCCGTGCGCGAATCAGGTCGATCGAGCAGTTCACCGCGATCCGGTGCACCCAGGTGCCGAAGTTGGCCCGGGACTCGAAGCGGGCCAGCTGGCGGTAGGCGCGTAAAAAGGTTTCCTGAACGACGTCCTCGGCATCATGGGGACTCCCGGTCATCCGGTATGCCAGCCGGTAGACCGCGCGGCCATGGCGCTCCACGAGCGCGCGGAACGCGTCGCTGTCGCCGTCGCGGGCCAGCGCGACGGCTGCGGCATCCGTGTGCGGCATCCGAGGAGTTAGACGGGGAGTCTCGGCAATGGTTAGCCGATTTTACGGGAGGCGCCGTCAGTGCGCCGAGTGGGCTTCAGAACGCCCGCGAGTCCTCGTCGACGGCGGGCGCCGGCGGACGAAGGGGTTCCGTGACCTGGTCCAGAATTTGCCGTGTGCGTGAGATTTCATCCTGCAGCGCCTCGATGCAGCCTTCCTGGGACGTGTGCGGCACGTCGCTCACAATTCCGCAGAACGGGCAGATCGCGTTCTTCATGGTCGCCTCCGGAGACTTTGCAGGGCACTCATGTGCCGTGCAAGAAAGGGACCGCGGCGTTGATCGTGAGCCGGAGTCCCCTCTGGAGGGGTGTGACCCGATAGTTGAGTTCCCGGATGCTACGCCGGCTGTCCAGCGACCAGTCGCACTGAAAAATCTTCACGATGCCCCGCGTGAGGAGCGGCGGCCGCCCGAACCACCGCGCACGGGTGTCGTGCAGAATGGCGAGCGCGGTGGCGGCTGGCATGGGGATCCTGCGCGGCAACGGCCGGCCCGTGATGTCGCGCACGATCTCGAACACGCGCATCTGCGCCACGTTCTCCCCACCGAGGACGAACTCCCCCTCGAGGCGTTCACGCTCGATGGCCTCCACGTGCGCGGCCGCGACATCCTCCACATACGCGTAGGACCAGATGTTGTCAGCGCCGATCAGACCCGGGAGCGTCCCCCGCAGATGATCACGGATGAGGCGGCCTACCAGATTTCCTTCGGTCGCTGTCCCGGGTCCATACACGACACCCGGAAACACGATCACTACCGGAAATCCGTCACGGGCCGCGGTGCGCGCGATCTGTAGAGCGCGCATCTTGGTCCGCTGGTAGTCGTTGGCCTCCGGACGGCAGGCGCCGCGCGACGGCGGGAGCGCCAGGAACGAGGACGTATAGACGACGCGCGCGAGACCGAGCGCGCGTGCCACGTCGAGGACGTTGTGGAGCCCGCCGACGTTCACCTCGTCGAACTCCTGCGACCGCGGACGCCACGTGCTGACGAGCGCCGCCGCGTGAATGACGGCCTCCACCTGATCGGCGGCGCGGCGCAGCGCCTCCCGATCGCGGACGTCGCCGTCGTAGGGCACACCGGGCAGCCCCGCCGCGCTCGCCCGCCGAGCGAACACCACCGGATGATGCCCCCGCGTGTGGAGCGCGCGCACGATCGACGCGCCAAGGTAGCCGGTTCCGCCCGTGACGAGGACACGCATGCTGGAGAGATCGTTATATGCTTTGCGTTCATGTTCAAGCGGCAGCGGACCGGGTCCGTCGTGTGCGCCTCGTGCGGCTCGCTCGTCGGCGTCAACGACGACCAGTGTTACAGCTGCGGCCGGCGCAATCCCGGCCTGTGGGGCTTCGCGCCGCTGTTGCGGCGGCTCGGCAACGATCTGGGCTTCGTGCCGATGATCATCTACGGCTGCAGCGCGCTCTACCTCTTCGGCCTGCTGCTGACGATGGCGCGCGGGGGCAACGTCATGGGCGGCGGCAGTCCGCTGGGGATGCTCGCGCCGGGCGGTGACGTCCAGCTGCTGCTCGGCGCCAGCGGGGCGACACCGGTCTTCCGCCTGGGCATGTGGTGGACCGTGCTGAGCGCCGGCTGGCTGCACGGCAGCCTGATCCACATCGCCTTCAACATGATGTGGGTCCGCAATCTGGGCCCGGCCACCGCCGACATTTATGGCGGCCCGCGGATGGTGATCATCTACACGGCCGGGTCGGTGGGCGGGTTTCTTCTCAGCTCCGTGCTCGGCCTGTTTCCGCTGCCGCTGTTCGGCGCGCCCTTCACGCTGGGGGCGTCCGCGCCGATTTTCGGGCTGCTGGGTGCGCTGATGTATTACGGCCGCCGCGGCGGCAGCAGCATGATCCACGCCGAGGCCAAGGGCTACGCGGTCGCGCTGTTCGTGTTCGGCCTGATTTTTCCGGGTGTCGACAACGCGGCGCACGCCGGGGGGTTCATCGGGGGCTATGTCGCCAGCATGTGGCTCGATCCCCTCAAACCGGAGCGGATCAACCATATGATCGGCGCGCTGCTCTGCCTGGTGGCGACGGCCGCGGCGATCGTGCTCTCGATCTTCACGGTGCTGCCGATGCTCGGCTTTCTTGGCTAGCGGCCGGCCCCCAGGGCGGCACGTATAATCAGCGCGTGCGAAAACCTGTCGTCTTCATCACGGGCGCGGGCGGGGAGATCGGCCACGGCCTGATCGACCAGCTGGCGCAACGGAAAGACCGCGCGATCGTCACGCTCGACCTGAGCCCGCTCGATGCGGCGATCGCCGCCAAGGTCGATCGCGAGATCACCGGATCGATCCTCGATCGCGCCGTCCTCGACCGCATCCTCGCGGAGTACCAGGTCGAGCTGGTGATTCACCTGGCCGCGCTCCTCTCCACCCGATCCGAGTTCACGCCCATGATGGCGCACCAGGTCAACGTGGAGGGCACGCTGAACCTGCTCGAGTTCGCCCAGCACGAAGCGGAATCGCACGGCCGTCCCGTGGTGTTCCTCTATCCCTCGTCCATTGCCGCGTACGGGCTGCCCGATGTCGCCACGAAGACACGCGCCGGGAAGGTGACCGAGGAAGAGTGGACGCACCCGATCACGATGTATGGGTGCAACAAGCTGTATTGCGAGCAGCTCGGGATGTACTACGCCCGCCACTACAAGCAGCTGTCGGCCGACACGCTGTCAGGGAAGGTCGATTTCCGGTGCGTGCGGTTTCCCGGACTGATCTCGGCCCTGACGGTGCCGTCGGGCGGTACGTCGGATTACGCGCCGGAGATGATCCACGCGGCGGCGAAAGGGGAGTCGTATGCGTGCTTCGTCAGGCCCGACACCCGGATCCCGTTCATGGCGATGCCGGACGGCGTCGATGCGCTGCTGAAGCTGGCCGCCGCGCCGAAAGCCAGCCTGACGCGCACCGCGTACAACGTCGCCGCCTTCAATCCGTCGGCGGAGGAGGTCCGCGCGGTGGTGCTCGATGCGTTCCCGGCCGCCGAGGTCACCTGGGCGCCGGACCTGAAGCGCCAGGGGATCGTCGATTCCTGGCCGGCTGACGTGGACGACAGCGCCGCGCGCACCGACTGGGGCTTCGCGCCGCGCTACGACTTCCGCCACGCCTTCAGCGAATACCTGATTCCCACGATCCGCCAACGCTACGCGTAGGCCCGACCTCGTAGGCCCGACCTTTAGGTCGGGCGTGCACACGTTACCGCTCGGGCGTGCGCTGTTTACCGCTCGATCCACTCCGGCGGCGGTGTGATGTGCGGCGCGGGCGTGCCCCCCGCATCGGGCCGGCCGCTACCTTCGAGGCGGCTCACCGCGCGGACGGTCATGTCGTGATCGCAGAGGATCTGGCAGGAGAGCCGCACGCCCGTCGCGCCTTTTGCCGCCAGGACGTTCTTTTCCGCAGCGGTCATCCGCTCCGGCTCCCCCTCGATGAACTCGACCCGGCAGGTCGTGCAGCGCGCATTGCCGCCGCACGCGTGCAGGATATCCACCTTCGCGTCCTGCTCGATCGCGAGCACGAGCCGTTTGTTCTCTTCGACGTCCACCGTCCCGAACCCTTCCACCGTCAACTTAGGCATCCCTGCATCATATCCGCGGACGTCACGCGTCTTTCAACACGGATTACACGGATGGCACAGATGACTCGGATACCCTGACTGGTGCCGCGGACCGGAAGCCTGCGTGTGAGATCCGTGTTATCCGTGAGATCCGTGTTTTTAGGCAGCAGCGTCCGTCCCGACGCCTGCACGCGACCGGCCGGGGCCGAGATCGTGCGCGAAGGTGGAGAGAGAGTAGTCTCTGAGGATGCGTGCCGACGCCGGGGCCCACCGCGAAAGCTTCATACGGTCTGCTGGAGGGGAGACAGCTGCGTTTAGCATGCCGCTTGCAGATACACTGGCAGATCAGGAGAAACGATGAGCGAAAGCGGAATGCGAGTGATCCTGCTGCACGGCGGCCCCGACGAGGCGTTCGACCGGTCGGTGCTGTTCGCGCGGCGGATGGCCGAGTCGTTCGGCGCCCGGCTGCACGTGCTCTACACGATCGAGGACCCGCTCTCGGCGGGCTGGACGGCGGAGATGAGCGCCGAGCGGCTGCCCGAGGTGCACGAGGCGATGGAGACCGAGGCGCGCGACCGGCTCGCGCGGCTGATTCCGCATGCCGACCAGGAACGGCTCGGCGTCCAGTTCGCCCTGCGCATGGGGCCGGTCGCCGAGGAGCTGGTGCGCTACACCGTCGAGCACGACGTCGATCTCGCGATCGTTCAGGCGCGCGCGGGGGATGCCGACACCGGGCACGCACACGCGCTGCTCGACAAGGGGCGCTGCGCCGTTCTCGTGCTTCGCTGACGCGATGCTCTCTGTCGATCTGCTGGTGTCGGCCTACGCCAGCGGCTGGTTTCCGATGGCGGTGGGGGAGGGGGACATCCGCTGGTTCTCTCCCGACCCCCGCGGCATCATCCCGCTCGACACGTTCCACACCTCCCGCCGGCTCGCGCGCGTTGTCAGTCGCGGCGCGTTCCGGATCGAGATCAACAGAAGTTTCACGGACGTGATTCGCGCCTGCGCGCTCGCCGAACGGGATCCGGAAGACGCCGGGACGTGGATCGACCGGGAGATCTTCGACAGTTACGGCGCGCTGCACGCGGCGGGGTATGCGCACTCCGTGGAGGCCTGGCAGGGCGGCACGCTGGCCGGCGGATTGTACGGCGTCGCGCTCGGCGGCGCGTTCTTTGGGGAGTCGATGTTCCACCACGTGACCGACGCCTCGAAGGTCGCGCTGGTGGCGCTCGTCGAGCGGCTGCGCCAGCGGGGCTTCACGCTGCTCGACACGCAGTGGACGACCCCGCATCTCGCGCAGTTCGGCGCCGTCGAGATCCCGCGCGGGCGGTATCTGAAAATGCTGGCGAAGGCGCTCGCGCAGGACTGCCGCTTCATCTGAGACCGCCTGCGGCGGTCAAACTACGCAACGACCAACTACGCAACTCCCAACCGCCAACTGCAAAGAACCGCATTCCTTTGGAAGTTGGAGGTTGCGTCATTGGAAGTTGACTTCAGTGCACCGTGTAGGGTTCGCTGAGCGTGAACGGCGCGATCTTCGCGTCGAAGCGCTGCCCGCCCTCGGACGCCATCTGGTAGGTCCCCTCCATCATCCCGAAGGCGGTCGGCAGCGGGCATCCCGACGTGTACTCGAAGGACTCGCCGGGCCTGAGGATCGGCTGCTTGCCGACGACCCCTGGACCCCGCACTTGTTCCACTTTGCCCGTGCCGTCGGTGATGGTCCAGTGGCGGGTGAGGAGCTGGACCGCCTCGGATCCCTCGTTGGAAATCGTGACGTTGTAGAGGAAGAACCATTGGTTCTTCGAGGGGTCCGAGCGCTCGGGGTCGTACTGCGACTGCACGTGCACCCGGACACCGCGTGTCACTACTTCCGAGGTAAACATAACGTCCATGATGAACGATTCGCGTCGATCCGGGCAACCTGCGCCGCCGGAAGGCCTCTGCCCGGGTTGCGCGAACGTCCAGGTCATCACCAGTGACCGCGGCTCGTGCTTCTACCTGTGCCGGCTCTCGGCTACCGACGGGCGCTTCCCCAAGTACCCCATGCAGCCGGTGGTAGCCTGCGCCGGTTACCGCCCCGCCGCTGCCGCGGAGTAGGCGGAGGACACGGGACGAGAACAACACGAAGGCACGGGTCTCCGCGCTTATCTCGTTCCGCGCCCTCCGTCTCCTCCGTCGACGGGGGCATTTCAGCTAGCATTGACAGGATGCATACGATCGAACCCGCCCGCTTGAAGGAGGGCGTCACGGCCGAGTCGCTCCAGGAATCCGCGGTCGCCGGATCCAGCTCCACCGTGATCCGCGGCAAGGCCCTGATCTTCTGGGATCCCAAGAGCCTGCCCGGGACCAAATTCGCGAAGAAACTCGACGCCATCGATACGGACCAGATCACGCCGGCGGCCGACTGCGTCTCCGAGAGCCTCGAGACGCTCGACGAGAAGTGGAAGACCGGCTCGTTCCGCTACCTGATGCCCGACTTCCGCGCCAGGGTCCACCGCGGCGAGAACTTCGTGATCGCCGGCGACCGCTTCGCGATCGGCTCCTCGCGTGAGATGAGCCCGGCCGGACTCAAAGGCGTGGCCGAAGAAGCCGGTCTCGAGATGGTCGTCATCGCCGCCAACAACATGGGGGACATCTTCCGCCGCAACGCCTTCAACCTCGGGTTGCATGTCGTCCAGAGCCCCGAGGCGGTGGCCGACGCGCAGGACGGCGATGCGTTCAGCTTCGATCCCGTCACGCGGAATCTGCGCAACGAGACGCAGCAGAAGGACTACGAGCCGGTGCCGCTCTCGCCGAAGGAAGAAGAGATCCGCCGCAGCGGCGGGATCTTCACCGTCGGCCGCAACGAATTCAAGCAGTCCGTGATCACGAAGCCGTCCGTGGACTGGGCGGATCCGGCCGACGCGCGGACGATGACCTCGACCGAGCAGATCATCTGGGCGCACCGCGTGGACAAGGACCTGAAACCCTCGGAGCTTCGCCCGGGGACGACGGTGCGGGTGTATGCGGACCTGCTGCCGGCCTCCGACGGCACGGCGCCGTTCTCGATCCATACCTTCAACCAGATCACCGGCGGCAACACGATCGATCCGCGGCAGGCCGCGATCGCCAACGACCACTTCGTCTTCACGGGCGTGGACGCCGACGAGAAGCAGACGAGCATCGGGCGCGCGTTCGCGCGGCTGCACGGCATCGAGAAGCCCTACTACGCGACGCCCGGCGACGGCATCTTCCACTTCTACTTCCCCGAGCAGGGGCTAGTAATGCCGGGGCAGTTCATCCCGGGCGCCGACTCCCACAGCCGCGCGTACGGCGCCTACGGTGCCGTCGGCATCGGCGTCGGTTCGACGACGCTGGGCTTCGGGTGGTCCACCGGCTACATCTACTTCACGCTCGCCAAGCAGCGGCGCGTCGTCTTTCGCGGACGGCTTCAGCCCTGGGTCGGCGGCAAGGACATCGTCCTCGAGCTGCTGCGGCGGTGGGGGGCGAAGCAGTCGCAGGGGATGTCGGTGGAGCTGGTTGACGCGGACAAACAGCTGCCGATCGCGTATCGCAACACGATCGCGAACATGATGGCCGAGGCCGAGGCGCTGAACGGGATCTTCGCGCCCGACGAGATCACCTACGAGTGGTACCGGCATAAGGGGATCACCGAGCTGCCGTACCCGAGGTTCGCGCCGGGTGAGGAGGCCTCCTACGAACTGGATGAAGCGTTCGAGCTCTCTGACGTCCGCCCGATGATCGCCAAGCCGTTCAGCCCGGGCAACGCGTATCCGGCGGAGGAAGTCGCGCGCGAGCGCATCACGTTCGACAAGGCGATGATCGGGTCGTGCACCAACGGCTCCTACGACGACCTGCTGCAGGCGGCGCTGGTGCTGCGCGCGGCGCGCGAGCAGGGTATGACGAAGGTCGAGCGCGAGTTCGCGATCTTTCCAGGATCCGGCGGCGTCGGCCGCCAGATCGAGGTGGCGGATCAGCGGCTCGGCGGCGAATCTATTGCCGAGGTGTTCCGGTCGGTCGGCGGCAAGATCCGGCAGTCCTGGTGTGGCCCCTGCTTCGGGCAGGGGGAGGACGCCCTGACCGCCGGCCAGCGCGCGATCACGTCGTTCAACCGCAA
>JBBECO010000237.1:0-12996 GCA_040881785.1 Vicinamibacterales bacterium | reverse complement strand
CTTTCACGTACTCACCGCCGAGACGCAAAGGACGCGGGGGTCTTTTTCCAGAAATTCTCTGCGCTCTTTGCGAACTCTGCGGTGAACACGTGGCAGCGGTTATGAGGCAGCCCGTAAAGGGCTGCGCTACACGCCAGGATGGGTCCGCGTTGCCTACTTGATACGTACGCGCGACTGCTCGCGCATGAACTGCTGCACGTACCACGGGCCGCCGGTGCCGCGCCCCGTGGAGCCGCTGGCCTTCCAGCCGCCGAACGGGTTGATCCCCGGCCACGCGCCGGTCGTCGCGCCCGAGCGGCGGTTCGCGTAGGTCACCCCGGCCTGAATCCGCTCGAAGAACGTGTCGATCTCCTTGTCATCCTCGGAGAAGATCCCCGCCGTGAGGCCGTACTCGGTGTTGTTGGCGAGGGTGAGCCCCTCGTCGAGCGTCATCACTTCCTTGATCGCCGTGATCGGCACGAAGAACTCTTCCTTGAACAGGAAGCTGTCGGGCGACGTGCTCTCGATGATCGTCGGTTCCACGAAGTAGCCGTGGTTGAACGGCTCGGTCATGATGCGGTTGCCGCCGTGCAGGATGCGGGCCCCTTCCGCCTTGGCGCGCGCGACGGCGTCCTCGAAGGTCTTCAGCGCCCCCTCGTTCACCACGGGGCCCATCCAGACGTCCTTTTCGAGCGGGTTGCCGATCGTGATCTTCTTCGTCTTCTCAACCACCTGCGCGACGAATGTGTCGCGGACCTCCTTCGAGACGTACACGCGCGAGCACGCCGAGCACTTCTGCCCCTGCGCGCCGAAGGCCGACCGGTAGACGCCGTCCGAGGCCTTGTCGAGATCCGCCTTCGCCGTGATGATCGCCGGGTTCTTGCCCCCCATCTCGATGATCACCGGACGCGGGATTGCGCGCGTCCCGTTGTCCTTGAGCAGCTTCATCCCGACTTCCATCGAGCCCGTGAACACGATGCCGTCCACGCCCGGGTTGTCGATCAGCTCCTGCCCGCAGGTCCGGCCGGGGCCGGTGATGAAGTTGAGGACGCCGTCAGGCAGCCCCGCCTCCTTGCACATCTCGGCGAACTTCACACCCATGAACGGCGTGTCCGACGCCGGCTTGAAGACGACCGTGTTCCCCGCCACCATGGCCGCCCCCGCGGGACCACCCGCCAGCGCGAACGGGAAGTTGAACGGGGAGATGACGGCGAACACGCCGTACGGGCGCAGCACGCTGTAGTTCTCTTCGGTCGGGCCGAGCGTCTCCATCGGCTTGAGGTAGCCGTTGTTGCGCGTGAACTCGTCGCAGTAGTACTCGATCAGGTCCGCGGTCTCGACCACGTCACCCAGGCATTCGAGGCGGTTCTTGCCGACCTCGTAGATCATCGTCGCCGAGAGGTCGTACTGGTGCGTGCGGATCGTGTCGCAGACCCTCTTCAGGATGCGGACGCGTTCCTGCCACGGCGTGGCCGCCCAGGCGGGCGCGGCGGCGCGCGCGGCGGCGATCGCCTGCTGCGCGTGCTCGCTGCCCCCCTGCTGGAAGCGGCCCAGCAGGATCCGGGTGTCGATCGGGCTGCGGTCGTCGAACTGCTGAGCCGCAGTGACCTCTTTCCCGCCGATGTGCATCGGGTAGGTCTTACCGAGCGTCCCCTTCACGCGCTCGATCGCCGCGTCGAACTCCACGTGGATGTTCGGGTCGGCCGCCATGGTCGCGTACGTAATCCTCTGCGTTGACATTGGTGCTCCTTGTTGGCAGGGCATAAAGCCCTGCGCTACACGTCTTGGGGGCATGGGCGGAAGCCCTGCGCCTGCAATCTTGTCGGGCAGCCTCTCAGGGCTGCCTGCATCCGGTCTAGTTTATCGGACCGCGGCGAGCGCTACAATCGCCGGCATGGTGCGTCGTCTCCTGCTCGTCGTCATCGTTGCGGTCCTGTGGCTCCCGCACTCAGCGGACGGCCAGACGCCGAAACCGACGGGTTTGACCGATCTCTCGCGTTCGCTGCAGGAGCTCGCCCAGAAGGTCAGCCCGAGCGTCGTCCAGATCTTCGTGACCGGCTACGCAGCGCCGGACGAGAGCGAAGCCGCCGCCGGGGGAGATCCCGTCATCGAGCGCGGCAACGGGTCGGGCGTCATCGTCTCGGCGGACGGCTACGTCGTCACCAGCGCGCATGTGATCGAGAACGCCACGCGGATCGAGGTGGAGCTGCCGCCGGCCGCGATGCCCGGCACGCCCGGACGGTCGATCCTCGGTCGCCGCGGGCGGACGATCGGCGCGCAGATCGTCGCCATCGACGACGAGACGGACCTCGCCGTGATCAAGATCGCCGCGCGCGGGCTGCCCGTCATGCCGTTCGGCGACTCGGATGCGCTCAAGCCCGGCCAGATCGTGCTGGCCTTCGGCAGCCCGCTCGGACTCTCGTCGTCGGTGACGATGGGTGTCGTCAGCGCGGTCGCCCGGCAGCTCGCGCCGGAAGATCCCATGATCTACGTGCAAACGGATTCGGCGATCAATCCCGGCAACAGCGGCGGCGCGCTGGTCGACACCGACGGGCGCCTGGTCGGGATCAACACGATGATCTTCTCGCAGTCGGGCGGGAACGAAGGTATCGGCTTTGCCGCCCCCAGCAACATCGTGAAGAACGTCGTCGCGCAGATCATCAAGTACGGCCGCGTGCGGCGCGGGGACATCGGGGTGCACGCGCAGACGATCACACCGCTGCTGGCCGAAGCGCTCGGGCTTTCGGTGGACGCCGGGGTCATCGTCTCGGATGTGACGCCTGGCGGTCCGGCGGCAAAGGCCGGGCTCGTGCCGGGAGACATCGTACAGGCGCTCGACGGGAAGATGATGGAGAACGGCCGCCAGTTCCGCATCAACGTCTATGCCCGCGGCGCGGGGGAGCAGGTGCGGCTCGACATCCTCCGCGGGCGGCGCGAGCTCTCGATCCCGGTGCCGGTTGCCGAGCATTCCGGCACGGCCGTGTCGCTCGAACAGCTGGTGGGGCCGCAGCACGCCCTGCCGAATCTCGGCATCACGGCGATCGACCTCTCTCCGGCGATCGCGCAGCTGCTGCCGCCGCTGCGACGCGACACAGGCGCGGTCGTCGCCCGTGTGGCGCTCGACGCACCCTTCTCTCAGCAGGGGAAGCTCGTGCCCGGCGACGTGATCTACGCACTGAACAGCCGCACCGTCGAGAGCGGAGCGCACCTGCGGACGCTGGCGGCGGCGCTCGAGCCGTCGGCGCCCGCCGTCCTCCTGGTCGAGCGAGACGGCACGCTGCTGTACCTCGCGTTCAGGGTCGAGCGCTAGCACGACCTCTGCCGGCAGCGAGCAGCCGCTCCTGCGACGTGCGGTGACTCTTCCGCCCGCGCGGGCTCGTCAGTATCGAGCGGTACCTCGCTTGCTATCAACACAAAGCAGGGAGGCAGTTTCAATGAACAACAGGAGTGAGCAAACGGCGTCGCGCGATCTCGGCAGCAGCCTTGGGTCCGGGACCGCCACGGCGATCGATCAGATGATCCGGTGGCCGTTCTGGTTCACGGGCGCCACGATGGATCTCATGATGCAGGGCATGGAGCGCATGACGGGGCAGACCGACCGGGCCATGGGCAGCGCGGGTCCGCAGGCCGGCGGCGATACCAACGGCAAAGCGAGCGGATCGAACTGGAGCATGGGCTCGAGCTCGACCGGCCAGAACCAGAATCAGTCGGCGTCGGCCGGTACGTCTTCAGGAGATCAGGACCTGAGCGGCGACGATCTGAAGTACGTGCTGTGGTCCATTCTCTTCTGCAAGCCGGGCTACGAGGCCGTCCTCGAGCCGCAGCAGGACGACATCGTCAACTATTCGGCCGACGGCGCGAGCTACGCCGCGGTGAAGATCGCGAAGTACCTCGAGCGCGCGCGGCACGGCCGGACCGAGAAGCCGGCGCTGTGGAACGAGAAGGGGTATCCGAGCGAAGGGGCGACGGCAAAGCGCCGTGCCGAGCCGGCCAACATCGCCGGCGGCAACGCCTCGACCTCGAACGAGCGGGGCTGGCGTATCCCCGCCGACGACCAGAAGTACATCAAGTTCGTCTACCGGGTGGAACGGCGCCTCCCGAAAGAGGAACTGGAAGTGACCCGGATCGAACGGGTGACGGTCGAACGCGGCATCGACACGCGCACGTCGGTCGCCTGAGTCGGCCAAACCAGGCCGCCCGAAAGGACGGCCTGGATTTGCCATCTTCCATTGCAGGATGCGTTCTTCAGCATCCTGCAGCCCTTTCCCCCTCCAGCTCGGCCTGATACAATCCCTCCACTTCAGCTCCCCGTTTGGTTTTCATGAGCAATCGTCCTGTCGTCGTCGTCACTGGGATCGGTGTTGTTACGTCGGTTGGCATCGGGGTCGATCCGTTCTGGCAGAACCTGCTGGCCGGTCAATCCGGGATCGGCCGCGTCGAGTCGTTCGATACCTCCCGCTATGCCGTCCACCTGGGCGGCGAAGTCAAGAACTTCATCCCGGCGGACTTCGTGCAGACGATGCCGCCCGATTCGGTGGCGCGCGCGTCGCAGCTGGCGATCGCGGCCGCGCGTCTCGCGCTGACGGATGCCGGCCTGACCGCCGACGCCATCGAGCCGGCCATGGCGGGGGTCTCGCTCGGCACGACCTCCGGCGAGCCGGAGATGATCGAGCGTTTCGACGACATGGAGCTCGCCGGCTCGCGCGACAGCATCGGGCCGGAGTTCATCGGCCGCTATCCCTGCCATGTCATTGCGGCGCACGTCGCCTCGGAGCTGGGATTCCGCGGGCCCAACGTCGTCCTCCCGACGGCATGCGCGGCGGGCAACTACGCCATCGCTCACGCGCTCGACACGCTCCGCTACGGCGGGGCCGACGTCATGCTCGCCGGGGGCTCCGACGCCTTCTCACGCATTACCTACACCGGATTCGCTCGGCTCGGCGCGATCGCGCCAGAGCGGGTGCAGCCGTTCGACAAGCTTCGCAAGGGGATGATCCCTGGCGAAGGCGCAGCCGTCCTCGTGCTCGAGTCGCTGGAGCGCGCCACGGCACGCGGCGCACGCATTTATGCGGAGGTGGCCGGCTACGGTCTCACGTGCGACGCGCACCACATGACCGCCCCGCAGGGGGACGGCGCGTCGCGCGCGATGCAGCTGGCGATGGCCGACGCGGGCATCGCGCCCGGAGACGTCGGCTACATCAGCGCCCACGGCACCGGGACGGCGGTGAACGACCGCGTCGAGACGGCGGCCGTGAAACAGGCGTTCGGCGATGCGGCCTATGGGGTGCCCATGAGCTCGATCAAGTCGATGCTCGGGCACACGATGGGCGCCGCGTCCGCGATCGAAGCGGCCGTCTGCGCGCTGGCCGTCCGCGACGACCGCGTCCCGCCGACGGTGAACTTCGAGACACCGGATCCCGACTGCGATCTCGACTACGTGCCGAATGCGGCCCGCAACCACCCCGTCGAGGTCGCGATGAACAACGCCTACGCCTTCGGCGGCAACAACGCCTCGGTGATCTTCCGGAAGGCGCGGGCATGATCCGCGCGGACCGTTCCGTTGTCGTCACCGGCGCGGGCCTGATCTGCGCGCTCGGCGACCGTCCCGGCGCGGTGCACGAGGCGCTCTGCGGCGGCGCCAGCGGTCTCGGCCCATCCGCGCTCATCGCGGAGGATGTCACCGTCGGCCATCAGCTCGCCGAGATCCGGGATTTCAGTCCGCGGGCGTACCTCGGCACGCGCAGCGTCGGGTCGCTCGACCGGACAGGCCGCCTGGCCGCGACCGGCGTCGAACTGGCGTTTGCCGACAGCGGTTGGTCCGCCGACGATCGCAAGGCCCGCGTCGTCGGGCTCGTGCTGGGGACGATGTTCTGCAGTGTGAAGACCATCGGCGAGTTCGACCGGCGCGCGCAGGGGGCCGGGCCCGAATACGCCAGCCCGATGGATTTCTCGAACACCGTCTTGAATGCGGCGTCGGGGCAGGTGGCCATCTGGCATCATCTGCGCGGCGTGAACGCCACGGTGGCGGCAGGATCGGTGTCGGGCCTGCACGCGATCGGGTATGCGGCGGACCTGATTCGCCGCGGGCGTGCCGACGTGATCGTCGCCGGTGGCGTGGAGGAGGTCTGCTTCGAATCGTTCCACGGGTTCCGGCAGGCCGGTCTGCTGGCCGCTCCCGCCGACGGCCACCCCGGATGCGCCGTGCCGTTCGACCGCCGTCGGTCGGGTGCCGCGCTCGGGGAAGCCTCGGCGTTCGTGGTGCTCGAGGCGGAAGAGGTCGCCGCGGCCCGCGGCGCGCGCGTGGCCGCACGCATCGAGGGCTTTGCCGCCGGCTACGATCCGCGACGGGATGCGGAACAGACGGCTGGCGCCAACGCCCTCGCGGACGTGATCCGGCGCGCGCTGCACGAGGCGCGGATTCCGTCCTCTGACATCGGCGCCGTGATGTCGTCGGCGAGCGGCAGTCCTGTGGGCGACGCGCGGGAAGCGGCCGGGATCCAGTGCGGTATCGGCGCCGGCGCGCCGGTCACGGCCCTCGCGTCGATGCTGGGCGACACACTTGGCGCCTCCGGCGCGCTGCAGACCATCATGGCGATCGAGTCGATGCGCGCAGGGCGATGGCCTGGCATCGCCGGCCTCGACGATCCGGATCCGGCCATCGAGGTGCCGGTGGCGGCCGCCGGTGCCCACGCGATCCAGACGTCGCACGCGCTCGTGACCGGGATGGCGCGCGAAGGCAACTGCTGCGCGCTGGTGCTCGGTCTCGCGTGATGGCCGACGACGCCGGCATCGAGCTGGTCCCGCGCTTCAAGGACCAGGGCTACACACCCGAGCAGGTGCGCGAGCGGCGCGAGTGGCTCGAACGGAAAACCGGCGCGGCGATGCCGCTCGTCGGCGCGTCCGCGATCCCGGCGCCGCAGATGCGGGGCAACATCGAGAATCCCATCGGCTCGGTGCAGATGCCGCTCGGCGTGGCCGGGCCGCTGCTCGTCGACGGCGAGCATGCGCAGGGGACGTTCTACGTGCCGCTGGCGACGACCGAAGGGGCGCTCGTCCGGTCCTATGAGCGCGGGATGGTGATGCTGACGCGCGCGGGCGGCGTCACCGCGCGGATCTGTTCCGACCAGAACGTCGTGTCGCCGGTGTTCTCGTTCGAGACGGTGGGGGAGGCTGCGGCCTTTGCCGCGCGGCTGCCGGATCACTTCGAGGCGCTGCGGGCGGAAGCGGAGTCCACGACCCGCCACGGACGGCTCCGCCGGGTCGAGCCACGTCCGTCGGGACGTGCCGTCATCGTGAACTTCTACTACCACACGGCCGACGCGCAGGGCATGAACATGATCGTCAAGGCCACCGAGCGCGCGGCGCAGTGGATCCTGGCGCAGGGGCTCGCGCCGCGGTTCAAGGTCTTCAGCGGTCTCAGCAGCGAGAAGCGCGCGAGCGGATTCCTGCTTGCGGGCGGGAAAGGGAAGACGGTCGTCGCGGGCGCGCGTGTGCCGGCGGCCACGCTCGAGTCCTACATGCGCGTCACGCCTCGCCAGATCCTCGACGTCTGGCACGACAGCATCGTCGGGCACCTGCAGGCGAACGCGATCGGGTTCAATGCGCACTACGCCAACGGCCTGACCGCGCTCTTCATCGCCTGCGGGCAGGACGTCGCCAACGTGGCGAACGCCGCCGTCGGGATCACCGATTACGAGATGACGCCGGACGGCGACCTCTACGCGAGCGTGACGCTGCCCTCCATGACCGTCGCGACCATCGGCGGCGGCACGGGTATCGGCACGAGCGCCGAGTGCCTGGCGATGCTGGGCTGCGCCGGCGCGGGGCACGCGCCGAAGCTCGCCGAGATCTTCGCCGCCACGCTGCTGGCCGGCGAGCTGTCGATGGCGGCGGCGATCGGGTCCGGCGAGTTCGTGGCCGCGCACGAGACCTACGGCCGTAACCGTCCCCAGGAAGGGCCTTAGGCGGGGTCGCACGACCCCAGGCGCCTCGCATGCGCGCGTTCACGGGCCTCAAGACCGATCCGAAGCCGGCCTACGACGCCATCGTCATCGGCGCCGGCGTCGGCGGCCTGATCTGCGCCAACCTGCTCGCGCGCGAGCGTCTGCGCGTCCTGCTCGTCGAACAGCACTACATGGTGGGGGGCTACTGCAGCACGTTCCGCCGCAAGGGCTACACCTTCGACGCGGCGACGCACTTCTATCCGCTGCTCGGCAACCCGCTGACCATCACCGGCTCGGTGCTCGAGCGTCTGCAGTCGCGGACGCGCTGGGTGAAGATGGATCCGGTCGATCACTTCCATTTCCCGGACGGCAGCCGCTTTTCGGTCTCCGCGGATTTCGGCGAGTACATCGACGAGCTGAAGGCGACGTTCCCGCACGAGCGGAAGACGATCGACCGCTTCTTCGAAGTGGTGCGCGAGGCCTATCTCTACGGCCTCCTGTACTACTTCCGCGGGCGCAAGTCGGAGCGGCTCGATCCGCTGACGCCGCTCTCGGTCCGCGACGCGCTCGACCGGCATTTCACCGATCCCAAGCTCAAGCTGCTGCTCGCCGCCGATTGCGCCCACTGGGGATCTCCGCCGTCGCGGACGTCGTTCGTCTTCGACTCGATGCTCCGCCTCTCGTACTTCCTGGGCAACTACTATCCGGAAGGGGGATCGCAGGCATTTGTCGATGATCTCGCGCGGTCGTTCGAGGAGCTGGGCGGCGACATCCTCATGCGCTCGACGGTGGATCGGATCGTCGTAGAGGAGGGGCGGGCGATCGGCATCGAGGTGCAGACGGGGATCGGCAAGCGCCGCCACCCCGTGACCGTCCGGGCCGACCATATCGTGTCGAACGCCGATCTCGTGCTCACGTTCGAGAAGCTGCTGGGCCCGGCCGTCGTCGGTGAGGCCGCGATTGCGGCGCTCCGGAAGCTGAAGCCGACGACGCCGTGCTTCCTGACGCACATCGGCTTACGCGACGTCCCGGCGGACGTGCTGGAGCGCGCCTCCGGCTACCACTGGCGGACGTGGGACACCGACCGCGTGATCTACGGCGACGCGTTCAAGATCTTCGTGCCGACGATCTACGAGCCGAAGATGGCGCCGCCGGGCGGCCAGATCGTGATCCTCCAGCGGATCATGGAGATCGACTACGACCGCGAGGACGACTGGGCGGTGCACAAGTGCGGCGTGCAGTCGGATCTGCTCGCGCGGTTCGAAGCGGTGCTCCCGGGGATCCGCGATCACATCGTCACGGTGCAGAGCGCGTCGGCGCTCACGTCGTGGCGCTTCACCCTGAACCACCACGGCGCGATGCTCGGCTGGGAGATGTCGCCGGGGCAGCTCGGCGCGGCGCGGCCGGCGATCGAGGCGCCGGTGAAGAACCTGTATCTCACCGGCCACTGGACGCGGCCCGGCGGCGGCATCACGCCCGTCATCGTGTCCGCCGTCGACGCCGCGCGCGCAATTGCCGGAGGTTGAGGTGATCGTGTCCAGCCCCTCGAAGTGAAAGCGAGTGAACCCGGCGATCGGATGCCCGCACGCGAGTTGTTCGCGAAGCTTCTGCTCCGCCTCGACTCTCAACATCTCGTCGGTGAGCTGTCGGCCCCGAGCCGTTCGAAGCGATGACGTTCGTCGTAAGGGGGACCTGATCGGCATTTGCGCTGGCGAGCGAAGTGCCGGGCCGGCGCGCGACGCGAATAGATCTGATCATCGCGCCGAGAGCTGAGTAGCTGCGCGCCGAGGTGGGCATCGCATCCGGCCCCCGCATCCAACGCCCCGAACTACCGGACGGTGACCATCAACTGCCGCTCTATCGTCATGACGCCTTGGGCTGACAGTTCCAGCGAGATCAGGTACCGACCTAGTGGTAGCGTGGCGAGCGGCAGAGCGACGTGCTGTTCAACGGCACTCGTTGGCTTGAAATCAGTCGCGCGCAGGGTTGCGGACAGCGTCTTGACAACGGTGTCACTCTCGTCGGTGATGCGGAGCGTTTGCATGACGTCTCTAGGATCGCGATCAGACCTCTGATACACCCGGAAGACCAGGGAGACGACGTCGGTTGTAGTGAATTCACGCCTTGTCGTCGGGAGAACCGGGATGCGCGCGCGAATCCTGTCGTCGCTCGTGCGCGGCCAGGCCGGAATCGCTTCGAGCATGAGACCTGACACCGACAGCTGCCGCTTCTTGAAGTCGGGAACGTCCACATCCAGATAGACGCTGCCGGTCTTCCCGGACTTCACGTGCTTCACGCCAATCCGCACGACTTGGCGACCGGGGCTCGCTGCGATCAGCGACGTGAGTTCGCACCAGCCAGGCCCGGCACACAGGCTGGCGGTCTGCTCGAACTCAGCCCGCGGACGGCCCTCGGGATCGAACAGGTGCGTGACCACGTCCACCGCGTCGCCCGCCTCGGCCAGGGCGGCGGTGCGGTCGAATGCCAGTGTGAGCGCCACCGCGGTCGTGCCGTCGGTCTCGAACAGCGGCGCTGCGATACCCCGCAGCGGGAGGCCAGGGTCCGGCAGAACCCCGCTAATGGCCTTGACGCCTCCGGACAGCGGGTCAGTGTCCGATGCTGCACCCAGGCGGGACGCGAAGTAACCCTTGCGCGAGATTACCAGAACGCCGGGCCTCTTTACCTTCACTTCCACGCGCCGATAGTCGCCTGGTCGCGACGGCGGCGACGGTGTGTACCCGAGAAGATAGTACGAGCGCGTCTCGTCGAACAGTTGGACGATCCCCGGCCTGAAGTCGTTGGAGTTCACGAAGGCGCGTCCACCCGTGTTGTTCGCAAGCGTCAGGAGCGAGTCATTGAAAACCGTTCCCGGCGGGAGACCCGCGCGCCTTGTGAAGCCCCTAAGGCCGTCGAGGCCGGCTGGATTAAACGCATAGATCGCGACATTGGCTCGCTGCGCACGGTCGACCGTTCGGCGCAACGAAGACAGCATCGCTTGCTGGATTTCCCCACCAAGCATGGATCCGCTTCCGACGGAAGTGATTTCGGATACGTCGGTCAGCGACACCGGGACCCCGATGCTCAGGTATGCCACCACCTTACGGCGCATCGGCACCGCCTCGAGGTGCTCCGCCACCCGTCCGAGTGTGTTCAGGGAGGCAAGAAAGTAGTTCGAGTCCATCGCAACGGCCCCGCCTGGGGGCCTGCCTCGCATGCCTGTAAGCGCTGAAGTCCCGCCGAGGAAACCGGCCGACAAACGGTTCGCCGCGGCCAGAAGACGCCCGCGGTCTCGCGTGAAGTCCTGCGCGTTTCTGTTGTCTCTCGTGAAAATCACGGCGGCTAGGTCCGTTGGCCCGAGGCCCTCGATGAAGGCCTTCGCCGTGTCGCGAGCGCGGCGCACCATGTAGGGATCCGCTGGCAACGTCGCGTCATCGATCAGCAGCACGAACAGTCGCGATTCACCGTGCCGATTCGAAGCGACGTCCACGGGCGGCGCCTTCAGCCATCCGACCGTCAGACCTTCCGGACCCTCGACGCCAACCTCGTCCAACGCCGAAACGATCTGTGGCTTCCCATCTTCGAGCAACACGAAATCATCGTGGGTCAAGCCTGTGACCGGGCGCCGATTACGATCGAGTACGACCACGTCCAGTGTGACGAGGTCGATTTCTGACCGGAATTGCGGCGGTGCCTGCGATACCGGGTTCTGCCAGAGCACCGCGGCGAGCGATACGCTGATAAGCACGATGGCTGCCGGTGTACGTGCGTGCATGCGTTGACCCCAGCGCAGGATGGCTCACCCGACGAGCCAAGTCAAATATATCTTGACTTCTCATAGGATCAGCTATTCGGTCGGGCCCGTTACGATCGGGAGGCTACCCGAATGCCTGAAACGGCGTCCCGTCCGTCCCGTGCACGGATTTTTCTCGACATTCTTTCGACGGTAGCGCTCGTTGCTGCGTCGGTAGCTGTCATTTGGGCCGTTTGGTTCACGCCGGCCCCGCAGCCCACGCTAACGGCCACAGGACGTCCGTCCCCCCCACTGCCAATTGAGCCGATCCCCATTGAGGGGGCAGCGGTCAAGGGGAGCCTCTCGGCGCCGGTAGGTATCATTGTGTTTTCCGAATTTCAATGCCCCTTTTGCGGCAGGTTCGCGAGGGAGACACTGCCGACGCTCACCCAGAATTTTGTCGACTCTGGGAAGGTGCTATTTGCATTTCGCCACTTACCACTCGAAACCATACACCCCCAGGCATTGGTTGCCGGGGAGATTGCATCCTGCAGTCAGAACCAGGGAATGTTCTGGCAAGCACATGACGCCTTCTTTCAAGAGCCACTCGGGCGCTCAGCCGACGACTGGAGGAAGCGTGCTCTGACGGTTGGCGTGCAGATTGATGAACTTGAGAAGTGCATGGCTGATGGAACCGCAGCGGCCTCGCTTCGTCACGACATCGAACTAGCACGGCGCCTTGAACTGCGGAGCACCCCTGTATTCATAATCGGCCCACTACTTGACGGCAGCGTCAAGGCGACCCGGATTATCATGGGGGCGCAGCCGACCTCCATTTTTGAAGAAGCTATCGCGGATGTACTTGAGCAAGCTCGGTAAGAATGCAGGAGGTGAGGTAATGAGGCTCGTTCGAAATCTGGCGTTCCTTTTCTTCCTTGGCGTAGTCATCTCAGCGAACCCAGCCACCTTGAAGGCGGATCCCGGATGCTTCACTGGATGTTCATGTTTTTGGGACTGGTGGGGAGGTAGCGTGGACTGCAGCCAGTTGGTGGATTGCGGTGGAGAGAACTTCTGCAGCGACGCGAGCATCTTGTGCAGCCAGCACTGCGGCACAATCTACGACTTCTACTGCCAGGGTGGATCCGAATGCAATGCTCAGTGCTCTTGCATGATGGATGTTTGATTAGGAGGATTGGCGGGAGCGAGCTTCCACCGTTCCGCCAGTTCCGCGAATAGAACGGGACACGTCTTGGCCGCGAGAGCGGCGGTGAACCGAGCTCCTAGCTATAGCTAGGAGCCTGCCGGAGGCTATCACCACTTTGTCATCTCTTCGGCGAAGACTGG
>JBBECO010000236.1:0-13009 GCA_040881785.1 Vicinamibacterales bacterium | reverse complement strand
CCCTACACGCTCTCTCGCTCGCCGCTTCGTCGGCTCGCTCCGTTCGCGTGGCTCACTCGCTGCCGCTCATTCGCGTCGCGATTTGTGACATACGTTCTAGTACTCGGGCCGACGGCTTTTCGTCACAAAGAACACGAAGGCCACCAAGGGCACAAAGTAGACCACCAGGTAAATTTCTTTCTTTGTGCCCTTAGCGCTTGGTGGTCTTCGTGACAAAAAGCCGTCGGCGCGTTTACCGCTCGGCATTCGCCATCCACTCATACACCTGCTCGAGGACGCCGGCGAGCTCGGCGCGGCGGCGCTTGAGCGCCTGTCTCGTCGTGGGGTGCGCGCCGCGGACGGCGAGCCAGGCGCGCGCGGTCTCCCAGGCCGCCGATTCGCGCTCGATCGCGAACCATCCGGCGACCGCCAGCGCGGGCAGCAGCACCGCCGTCCCGACCGCGGCGGCGGCGCCCCATAACCACCAGGCGGCCACGCTCAACAGCGCGATCCACGCGGCGTAGAGCACGGTTCCACCGATGACCTTGGTGGTGGCCGTCACGTCCATCTCCTTGGACAGCCTCGCCGCGCCGGCCGTCAGCGCGTACGGCAGCGCGAACACGAGCGCCGTGAGGAGTCCGACGGGCAGCAGGACGAGTGCGGCCGGTACTTCGCGGACGACGAAGCGCGAGGCCGCGGCGCGCGAGACGTTCCAGTCGAGCGCCGCGTCCTCCATGCCGAACCGTGTCAGCCGCTCGTCGTAGCGCCGGAGCTGGACGAGCGCCTCCTCGTACCAGTCGGGACGCTCGCGCCGCAGCCGCTGGAGGCCGTCGGCGATCGCGCGGCGCCGTGCGAGTGCCTCTTCCCGCCCGACCGGGTCGCGCTCGGACTGATACAGCCGGTCGAGACGCTCGACCAGCGCCGCGTCGCGCGTCGGTTCCGCCTCCACGATCACCGACCGCATGTGCGCCGCGATGCGCGCCGTGAGCGCCTGCGCGGCGTCCCTGTCGCCGGGGTCGCGCTCCGCCAGCGGCACGTCCAGGGGCGGACCGTACGCAATCGTGACGCGCGAGCGGAAGGCGGTCTTTCGTTCCAGATTGATCCCGACCGGCACCAGCCTGACGCTCAGGCCCGCGGCCGCCGCCGATAATCCCATCCGCGCCGCGCCCGTGCGCAGCGGCTCGAGCATCCCGGACGAATGGCTGATCCCTTCGGGAAAGAGGCAGATCGCTTCGCCGCGCGCGAGGGCCGCGTCCACGGCCGCGAACGTCTCGGCGTTGCGCGGCATCTCGATGGCGTCCTGCTTCCGATAGACCGGAATCGCACCGGCCGCCCGCATCAGCGGACCGAAGCCGCCGCCGAACAGCGTCGACTTGGCGAGAAAGCGCACCGGCCGTCCGGCGGTCGCGATGACGATGGCGGGATCGAGCAGCGCGTTGGGATGATTGGGCAGCAGCAGCAGCGGACCGGACGCCGGGGGAGCGCCGATGACATCCACGCGGTAGAAGACGTGCGCGATGGCCGTCGCGAGCCACGCAATCAGCCGCTCGAGGCTCACCGTGCTCCCGTCGTCCGGCTCGCGCGCATGGGCGTCACGCTGTCGCGTCCTACCGGGACTTCGCCAGCGCTTCTTTGACGCGATCGCGATCCATGTCGCCGTCGCGCCAGTAACCCGCGAAGCGGCTGTAGTACTCCCGCGCCTTGACCGTGTCGCCGCTCTCTTCCGCGAGGCGGCCAAGAAAGTAGAAGCTCCGGACGTATTCGACGGGGTAGTGCACGCGCTCGACGGTGGATGTCACGACCTTCCGGAACGATTCCGCCGCCGCGGAGCCATCCCCGGCCTCCATCTGCGCGCGGCCGAGCGCGTACCGGATCGGGACGTGTTGACTTGGCGGGCCCGCCGAAGATCTCACCTGGAGCCTGGATTCGGCTCTCTTCAAGGCTTCGACGGCTTTCCGCGCGTCTCCTCCGGCAAGGGCAATCTCCTCTTCCGTGTAATCAGCCCCGCGCCGGAGCCATGGATCCTCGGTGACGTCGGCCGCCTTGCGGATGTCGGCCAGCACCTCCTGTGCGGCGGCAGGCTGGCCCATCTTCGCGCGCACCAGCGCGAGCAACGGCAATGGTTCCCATTGAAATGGCGCTCGCGCCGCGGCCTGCTTCGCTAGTTCCGCCGAGGCGAGCGCGCCGGGCAGATCGCCGCGGTCCAGCTTCAGCTGTCCGATGGCGTTGTGAAGAATCCAGACAAAGGGACCGCGGGAGTCGCGGAGTGCCTCCGCGTAAATGCCGAAAGCCGCCGCCGCTTTACCATGGTAGAGCGCCACACTGCCGCCGGAAAATCCGCTGACGACCCGCGCAATCGCTTCCGGGGCACCTGCGATCCGGCGTGACATGGCGGCCGCCTCGTCCCACCGCTCGTGATGCATGGCGATGGTTACGGAACCCACAAACAGAGTGAACTCCCTTGCCCCGAGCGCCCGGGCCTTGTCGAAGGCCTGGGACGCCTCGTCGTATCGGCCCCATGCCACCAGGTAATTTCCCAGGTTGGCCCATTGCGCGGCGTTGTCGGGGAACCGACGGAGAAAATCCTGGTAGACCTCGTAGCCCCGCTCGAAACTGCCCTTGCGCGCATACGCGCCAGCCAGGCCGCTGAACGATCCCGGGAACGTGCCGCCGAGGCGCAGGAGTTCCTCGAGCTGCGGAATCGCCTCGTCGTCGTTCTCCAGATTGAGTGCGATGACCGCCAGGTTCTGCCTGGCAGCGGCGTGATCGGGATAGAGCCCTATCGCCTTCCTGTAGGCGGCGATCGCCTGCCTGGTTGTTTCAGGTCTCCGGCTGTAGTGGACCCCCTCGACATACAGCCGCTCGCGCGGCGTCAGACGACTCGCGTGCTCGAGTGCCCGGCTGGCGTATTCGGCGGACTCGGTCGGCTGGCCCAGGTTGCTGTGCACGATGGCGAGCTTCGCGAGCGCCATGGCAAACGATGGATCGATCTCCACGGCTTTGAGCAGCAGGGGGATCGCCTCGCGCTCCTTCAGCCGCTCGTGGAGATAGATGCCCTCGCTGTAGTACCGGTACGCTTCGATCGAGGCGGTCGTGACATCCTTCAGGCCGCGATCGAGCTCGGCGTCGGCCGTCGTGCCCGCCGGCCTGAACAGCCCCTTGACGGGCCCGCCGCCATGGAGCGGCAGCAAACGCTCGCGGATGCGCCGCGTCAGGTCGTCGACCATCGAGAAGATGTCGGCTTCCCCCATGCCTTCGACGCGTTCCGAGCTGACGATGCGGCCGGTGCCGGCTTCCTGCAGCTTCACGTTGATCCGGATGGCATCGCCCGCCTTGATGTAGCTGCCGAGCAGCACCGTCTCGACGCCGGCCTGTCGCGCCAGCGCGTCGACGACGTCCGCGGACACCTGAATAGCAGTCCCGCCAAAGTCTGCCGTGGTCCCCGCGGTCCCGCAGTGCGCCTCACAAGGCTTCCTCCGCGGCACGTGCCTGCCGCCGTCCGGCCGCGACATCCACGGGCATCAGCAGCGCCGCGCCGACGACGAAGAACACCAGCACCGCGATGATCGCCTGCCGCCCGCTCCCGGTGTACGCGACGACGATGCCGAAGACCAGCGGACCGAGCACGCCCGCGTAGCGCTCGAACACACCGAAGAGCGCGAAGAACTCCGACGACTTGTGGCGCGGGATCATGCTCGCGAAGAGCGAGCGGCTCAGCGCCTGCGTGCCCCCCTGCACGAGCCCGACCAGGGCCGCCAGCACGAAGAAGTGCGCGGACGTCGTCATGTAGTAGCCGAGGACGGTGATCACCGAATAGATGCACAGTCCCAGAAAGATGGCGCGCTTGGCCCCGATGCGCGAGGCGAGAGCCCCGAAACCGAAGGCCGCGGGCACGCCGATGAACTGCATGAGGAGGAGCGCCAAGATCATCCCGCCCGCGTCGAGACCGATGCTCTCGCCATAGATCGTCGCCACCCGGATCATCGTCTGGATGCCGTCGTTGTAGATGAGGAAGGCGAAGAGGAACAGCACCGCCTGCGGGTACCGGCGCAGCTCGCGAAACGTTTCCATGAGCCGCGCGGCGCCGCGCCGCAGTGAGACGGGTTCGGCTTCACTGGCCCGCACGCGCGGCTCAGGCACCTTCAGGAAGAGGGGCAGCGAGAACACCAGCCACCAGACGCCCACGAGCACGAACACGACGCGTGTGGCGACGCCCGCATCCGGCAGTCCGAACAGCCCGGGTCGCTGGATCAGGAGGAGGTTGATCGCGAGCATCACGCCGCCACCGAGATATCCGATGGCATAGCCGGCCGACGACACCCGGTCGAGCTCGCCCGGACGGGCCAGGTGAGGGAGCAGCGCTTCATAGAAGACGATGCTGCCGGCGACACCGACGTTGCCGGCGACGAAGACCGCCAGCGCGAACAGCCATTCCCCTTCGGTGATCCAGAACATCGCGAAGCAGGAGGCGACGCCGATCCCCATGAAGATGCCGAGCAGACGCTTCTTGATGGCCGCGTGGTCGGCGATCGCGCCGAGCAGCGGCGCGACGATCGCCACGATGGTGATGGCGATGGCCGTGGCCCATGCGAACCTCGACATGGCGTCGGCGGTCTCGAGGCCGCTGGCCGCCACGCGCTGGTAGTAGATCGGGAAGACCGCGGCAATGACGGTGGTCTGGTAGACCGAGTTCGCCCAGTCGTACATCGCCCACGCGCGCAGCTCGGGCCGGCCGAGGCCGATCCGGGCGAGCAGGCCGGTTGTCAGAACGTTCTCCTCGCCACCCATTCCCGCAGGAGCGAATCCACCACGACGTGCCGAGCGCCTTCGCGGGTGAGGATGTCTTCCCGCACGAGGGCTGCAAGCGATGCCTGGACGGTGGACGCACCGCCGAGACGGTGGCGGGACCGCGTTTCGGACGACAACAGCTCACGACCGTCCTGGAGCACGGCCGCCCTCAGTGCGGCGCGTTGCGCGAGCGTGAGCCGCTGCCACATGCTCTCGAACAGCGTGTCATGCTCGCCGAGGAGCCGGCTGAGCGTCGCGTGCAGATCGTCGAGGTTCACGGTCTTCCGGCCGGCCGCCCGTGCATCGTCCCAGACCTCGTGCGCGAGGCGCTGCACGTCGTAAGGGAGGTTGCCGGCGAGCTCCACGATCGCCAGGCCGAAATCCGCGACGGGTTTGATGCCGGTGGCGCGGAAGCGCGCATCGAGAAATGCGGCGAACCGGTCCTCGGGGATCTTCTGCAGCCGCATGACGGGGCCGGCCTTGTAGAAGGGACGGCTCCGGCCGAGCATCCGCTCCATGAGCGCAGGTTCAGAACCGGAGAAGACGTAGCCGACCTGCCGCTGGTGCTGGACGGCCGCGCGGAGCGCGTGCTCGACGCTGCCGCCGTTGAACGCGCCGATGGCCTGGAACTCGTCGAGGGCGATGGCGAGCTTGCGTTTACGGGCCTCGGCGATGCGCCCGGGCAGCGCGAAGACCTCCTGGGCTAGCCGCGAGACGTCCTTCTCGGTGCGGACGGCAGGGAAGGACACCGCCAGCTGGGTGCGCCCCGCATCGTCCGGCTCGAGCCGCACTTCCGGACGGACGGCACCGAGCATGTCGCGCAGCCAGGCGCGTGCCTTGTCCGCACGCGTTTCCACCGACAGCAGCGCCCGCGCGTAGCCCTCGAGGAAGGCGACGTAGGAGCTGTAGCTGCTGACCGTGACATCGACGGTCAGCGCGCCGTGTTTCGCCGCCGCCCGAAGCGCCTGGACGACGAGGGACGACTTGCCGTACCGGCGCGGCGAGATGAGGAAGACCTTCTGCCCGGCGATGAGGTCGCCGGTGAGGCGGTCGAGCTCGACCTCGCGGTCCACGAAGGAGCTGGCGGGGACGATCTCGCCGTAGACGAAGGGGTTGATCACTGATCCCTAATCCCTAATCGCTGATCCCTAATCGCTGATCCCGAATCCCGAATCCCGAATCCCGGCCACCGATCCCTTGACGACCGTTCGGTTACGCAATAACACGTAACGGTTACGTAGCTTAGCGTAACGGCGGGACGGGCTCAATGGGCGGCGGGACGGACGGGTCCAGGGCCCAGGTGGACCAGACGGTCCAGACCATGCGCTCCTGCGGGAGCCACGCCGGGAGGCGCTGCCAGCCGGTGCCGCCGGGGACGCCGCTTGCGGTCACGGCCACGCGGAGATCCTTCAGCTGAGGTGCGGTGACGGCGGCGAAGCTGGCCTGCCAGGCGATGCCCTCCGGCGGCGGCGCCACGAAGGTGGCCGTCCACCGCCCCGCCCGGATCACGCCCGGCAGGTTGCTGCGGGCCGGGACGATGCCGGGGGGCAGCACGAACGAGATGGAGAGCGACGGCTCCTTCGCGACCACGGCGATGCGCAGGGTCGTACCGCCGCCTTCGAGCGGCTCCGCCGAGTAGCTGGTGACGGCGGCCGGAGGGGCCCCGAGCGGTTCCGCCGACGTGCTGAACACGAAAGGCTGCGCGATCCGGCCCCAGGGGATGCTCGTCACCTCGGGCGTCGCGGTCGTCCATCCGCCGGGCGCGCCTTCGCCGAGGTCCAGTCCGGGCTCGAGCGATCCGACCTGCCACACCGAGCGCGCGGCCCCGGGCTCCTGGAACACGCGGGCGTACCGCCGCAGCGGCTGCTCGTAGGTGTACGCGGGCGCCATCCAGGCGGCGATGCTCGAGGCCGCCACGATCGTGAGCGCCAGCGCCGTGGCCAGTGCGGGCCGCAGCAGCGGCGCGGGCGCGGCCGCGGCCGCGAAGAAGGGCGGGGCGATCATCAGGCCCGCGAGCGCGATGAGCGCCGGATACGCGTACACAGGCGTAATGATCGGCAGCCGTCCGAACACCGCGACCATGTACCGCAGGAGGTCGATCGTGTCACGCAGCCACAGTGTCGCGGCGACGGCGAGTACAACCACCGACGCCGCGCGGACGGCCGCGCTGCTGGCCGGGGGCGCCAGCACCAGCACGATGCCGGCCGTGAGCAGCGGCAGCGTCCAGAGATACGCGGCCGGCGGGGCGAACCACGTCATCGCGAGCGAGAGCGCGATCCAGACAGGCAGCGTGTAGGTCCACGCCACGGCCGGGTGCCGCAGGCCTTTCGCGCGGATGGGGATCCACCGGCCGGCCCGCGCCATCATCCAGGCGACGGCCGTGCCGATCGCCGCGATCATCAGGAACAGACGGTCCGGCCGCGCATACCACGGGTGATAGACCTCACGCCCTGCCCGCAGCAGCCAGACAGCGCCGACCATCGCGGCGACGGTCGCCACGAGCGCGAGCAGCATCCATAAAAGTCCCAGAATCCACCGTCCGGCCCCTTCCTGCACGACCAGGAACCGCGTCTGGCGCACCCAGGCCAGCGATCCGAGGATCAGGCCGAGCACCGTCGTCACCCAGAACCCGGTCGAGCCGTAGCTGACGCCGACCGTGCCGCCGATGTCGAAGTACGTCGCGGTGCCCTGTGTGCGCGCGGTGATATCGGACGCCTGGAGCGCCGTGACGATCCCGACGACGTTCTCGCCGGTTTCGCGGAGCGCGCGGCGCGAGAGGCGATCGGCCGTGTCGCGCGCGGTGTGATACGAGTAGCTGTCGCCGACGAGTCCGAAGTTCAGCCCCGGGATCTCATGCCGCTTCAGGATGGAGAAGTCGGTGTCGTTCGGGAGGCGCCGGTAGATCTCGAGCGCGAACGAGCCCCCGCGTGGATTTGGCGCCCGCCGGGCCCACGGCGTGACCAGCCACGGATTGCCCGGTCCGGTTTCGAACAGCATCGTGGGCTCGGAGGAGCCCGAGGCCTCCACGTTGATGTAGGCGCCGAGGTGGTCGCGGACCGCCGCGTCGGCCATCAGCGCCGCCGCGCCCATCAGGCCCTCTTCCTCGGCGTCGGTGACCAGCACCAGCGTCGTCCACTGCCGGTCGGCGGTGGCGGCGATGACGCGGGCGGCTTCGAGCGAGATGGCCACGCCGAATGCGTCATCGCCGGCCCCGGGCGTGTCGGCCCGCGAGTCGTAGTGCGAGAGCAGGCCGATCGCTTCACGCCGCGCGCCGGGCAGCACGCCGATGATGTTGGCGACCCGCGCGGTGCGGCCGATCTCGGGGCGGCGGGCGTCGGTTTCCTGCAGGCGCACCTCGTAGCCGAAGAGGCGCAGCTGGTCGATGACGTAGGCGCGGGCGCGGGCGTGCGCGTGGCTTCCGGGCGGGCGGCTGCCGATCGTGTCGGCCAGCATCTGCACGTGCGCGCGCGCGTTCTGTTCGGAGAAGAGCGCCGAGGGGCGGGAGCACCCGGCCAAGGCGAAGAGCGCGATCAGGAGGACTGCCGTTCTGCCGTGCCGCTGCATCGCCGACAGCGTACCCGAAACCAGGAGAGGCCCCAAACGCGGAGATTCGGAGGCGCCGCGCTCTACTTCAGGATTCTCAAATCCCCGCTGAACGTCTTGAACCGCAGCGTCGGCCCGCTGCCGGTGCCGAAGTCGGCGTCGACATCCCGGCTCCGCGAGCGGCCGCCCATCGAGATCGGCAGGTCGCTGCTGACGCTGCCGCTGAAGCTGTTGAACCGGACGCGGCCGGATGCCGACGCAGGTACCCGCGCGTTGATGTCGCCGCTGAACGTTTCGGCCGTCAGCGCCGGGACCTGGGCGGCCTGCGCGACATCGATCTCGATGTTCCCGCTGAAGGTCTTGGCGTCGATCGCGCCGGTGACGCCGCGTACGTCCACCCTGCCCGAGAAGCTGTCCAGATCGAGTGTCGTACCCTGGGGAACTTTGATCTCGAAGTCGGTCTCGACGACGTTGTTGTTCCGTTCACGCCAGTTCGAGTCGCGCTTGTTGGCGTCGATCGAGACCGTTGAGCCGGAGGTCGTGACCTCCAGCTTGATGTTGTCGAGGCGCTCGCGCGTCGCGCGCCGCACCGCGTGGATCGCGACGTCGTTGCCGGACGTGCCGGTGATCCGGATGTCGCCGGAGAAGTTCTTCAGTTTGAGCGTGCCGCTCGGGCCGATAGAGACCGTGCGGTCGAAGGTTTCGGTCTCCTGCTGGGCGGCGACGGCCGCCTGGGGAGCCGCGAGGGTCAGGACGAGGGCGGAAGTTGCCAGTATTCGCATAGTGCTGGCTTAGACGGGACGGATGGCGGAAGGGTTCATCGCCCGACCTGAAGGTCGGGCCTACATCTGGTCCCCGCTACGGCCGTAGGCCCGACCTTCAGGTCGGGCGTTCAACGACCTTCAGGTCGGGCGTTCAACCGTTGAGCGGAAGTCGTCCCGTGTAGAGCGCCATCCCCACCACGGCGTCGATCCCGGCGGCATCCAGCTGGGCAACTTCTTCGAGGGTCGTGATGCCGCCGGCGGCGGTCAGGCGCTTCGTCGTGGCCGACTTCACGGCGGCGATCGCCTCCATGTCGGTCCCCGCCATCAGTCCCTCACGATCGACGTGGGTGTAAAGGAACTCATCGAAGAAGGGTTCCAGGCGGCGGACGGCCTCCACCGGCGTGATGTCCAGCGCGGTCCGCCAGCCATGGATCACGACCTTGCCTCCACGGCTGTCTACCGCGGCGATCAGCCGCTCGGGGCCGACGGTCGCGGCCAGCCGCGCGGCGAAGTCGAGATCGATTTGCCCGTTCGCAAACAGCGCGGAGCTCAGGATCACATGCGTGGCGCCCATCGAGAGAACCTCCTGCGCGCGCTCCAGGGACCGGATGCCGCCGCCGACGCGGCAGGGAAGTTCGGCACAGATCCGGCGGACGAGCGTGTCGTTGCGACCTTCCCCCTTCGCGGCGTCGAGATCGATGACCTGGACTTTCGGGCACGGCCTGAAGCGGTCGATCCATCCATCGATGTCGGCGAACTCCAGCGCCAGGCGCTCGCCCTGCACGAGCTGCACGATCCGGCCGAATTGCAGATCAATCGATGGAATGAGCATGGTGCACCAGCCGCATCGGGATATCGCGTTGCGCGAGAAACGCCTTCAGCTCCGCAACCGCATGTTCCGAAAAATGAAACACCGACGCCGCCAGCGCGGCATCCGCCTGGCCGGTTGTGAAGACGTCGAGGAAGTGCTCGAACCGGCCCGCGCCCCCCGACGCGATGACCGGCACCGACACCGCGGAGGCGACGGCCGCCGTCAGCGCACAGTCGAAGCCGGCCCTCGTGCCGTCGCGGTCGATCGAGGTGAGCAGGATCTCGCCGGCCCCCCGCGCTTCGGCTTCCTGTGCCCAGGTGACCGCGTCGCGCACCGTGGCCGACTGACCGCTTCGGGCGTAGACCGTCCACCGGTCGCCGGCGCGCTTCGCATCGATGGCCACGACGACGGCCTGGCTGCCGTAGACCTGCGCGAGCCGCGTGAGCAGTGACGGATCCGCGAGCGCCGCGCTGTTGACGCTCACCTTGTCGGCCCCGGCGTCGATCGCGGCCGCGGCATCCGCCTCCGAGCCGATGCCGCCGCCGACGGTCAGCGGAATGAACAGCTCACGGGACACGGCCGCAACGGTGTGCGCCAGTGCGCGTCGTCGTTCGATCGTGGCCGTGATATCCAGGATCACGAGCTCGTCGATCCCCTCGGCGTTGTACCGCCGCGCCAGCTCCGCCGGGTCCCCGGCGTTTCTCAGACCCTTGAAGCTCACGCCTTTGACGACGGAGCCGTCCCTGACGTCGAGGCACGCGATGATCCGCTTCGACAGCATGTCAGTGCCTGGTCATCGTCAGGAAGTTGCGCAGGATCCGGATGCCGGCGGCTCCGGACTTCTCCGGGTGGAACTGGACGCCGGCGACATGGCCGCGCTCGACGGCGGCGGCGAGCGCCTGGCCGTGCTCCGAGGCGGCGGCGCAGTCGCCGGTCACCGGTGCGACGAACGAGTGCGTGAAATACATCTGCGTGCCGGTGTCGATCCCCTCCAGAACCCGGCTTTCGCGCCGCACGTCGAGCGCGTTCCACCCGACATGCGGCACCTTGAGCGGCCGTTCGACCGAGAGTTTCGCGCAGCGTCCGCTCATCAATCCCATCCCGAGGGCTTCCGGATCTTCGTCGCTTCCCTCGAACAGCCACTGCATGCCGAGACAGATCCCCAGGAGCGGGACGCCTGCGGCGACGCGGCGGGCCACGGCCTCGCGCCAGTCGTCGCCGAGCATGCGGGTCGAAGAATAGTGTCCGACGCCAGGCACGACGATCCCGGAACACCCGTCAAGCGCGAGAGGGGAATCCGGCGTCATCAGCTCGGCGCCGGCGGCGACAAAACCCTTGCGCACCGAGTTCAGATTGCCGGCTCCGTAATCGATGAGCGCGATCATCACAGCAGCCCCTTGGTCGAGGGGAGCCTGCGCGCCATCCGTGCGTCCTTCGAGGTGGCGACCCGAAGCGCGCGCGCGAACGCCTTGAAGCACGCCTCGACGTGGTGGTGGCTCGAGCGGCCGTACAGGACCTTCACGTGCACGTTCGCCTTCGCGCCCTGCGCGAAGCCGTCGAAGAAGTCGTGCACCAGCTCCGCCTGCAGGTCGCCGACCTGCTTCACCCGGAGCTTGAGATCCACCACCGCATGGATGCGCCCGCCGAGATCGATCGCCGCGACTGCCAGCGCTTCGTCCATCGGCATGACGAAGTAGCCGGCACGGTGGATGCCGCGGCGGCTGCCAAGCGCGGCCGCGACCGCTTCACCCAAGGCAATCCCGACGTCCTCGACGGTGTGATGCTGATCGACGTCCAGGTCACCCGTGGCCGCGATGGAGAGGTCGAAGGCGCCGTGGCGCGCGACCAGCTCCAGCATGTGATCGAAAAAGCGGATGCCCGTCGCGATGTCGTAGCGGCCCCGGCCGTCGAGATCCAGCTTCAACCGGATCCGCGTCTCAGTCGTGTTCCTCTGGATCAGCGCGCGCCGCACAGGACCTCCTCGATGGCCGCCAGGCACGCCTGCGTGTGCGCCACGACGCCGGTCGTGATCCGGACGCAGCCCGCGCAGGCCGGATCGCTCGAACGATCCCGGACGTAGATGCCCCTGGCGTGCAGACCGGCCGTGACCTCGGGCGCCCGGTCGCCGAACCGCGCGAACACGAAGTTGGCGTCGCTCGGCCAGTACTGGATGCCGAGGCGTTCCAGCGCCGCATACATCAACCGTTTCGACTCGCGGACCTCCGCGAGGTACCACGAATGGTGGGCGGTATCCTGCAGCGCCGCGGGGATCGCTCTGACGGCCGCGATATTGATGCTGTAGGGGGGCACGCTGTCGCGGAGCGGCCCGAGCGTGTCGGGAGTGGCCACGAGCGCCCCGGCGCGGATCGCCGCGAGGCCGTAGGCTTTCGAGAGCGTGCGGCCCACGACGAGGTTGGGGTGGGCGTCGAGCACCCTGGTGTCCACCAGCGTGTCGCCGCCGAAGTCGATGTAGGCCTCGTCCACGAAGACGAGCAGGCCGCGGTTCTCCTGCGCAATCCTGAGGATGGCGTCTCTCGGCACCGTCAGGCCCGTCGGGTTGTGCGGGGTCGTCACGAACACGATGCGCGTGCGTTCGGTGATCGCCGCGAGCACCCCCTCGAGCGGAAACGCGAAATCCGCCTCGAGCGGGACCGGAACGACGCGTCCGCCGGCCCGCCGCGAGCTGCCCGGGAACATGTCGAAGCCGGGGGCGATCACGATGGCCTCGAAGGGTTCCGCCGGCGCGCCGCCGCGGAGCGTCGTCAGCGCGGCCGCGAAGATGCCTTCGTCGAGACCGTTCGTCAGCAGCACGTGCGAGCCGGGCACACCCAGCCGTCCGGCGAGCGCGGCCGTCGCCTCCGTATAGTCCGGATAGAGCGCCGCATCCTCGCTCGTGATGCCTCGCAGGGCCTCGAGCACCGCCTTCGAACAGCCGCCGGTGTTCTCGTTCAGATGCAGCCGCAGGCCGGACGCCGGCATGGCGAGCTTTTCATACATGGCGCTCATCGTGAACTCCTGCTGGACGTCAGCCTCATGGGGGGGGGGGGGGGGGGGGGGGGGGGGCTGCGCCCCTCGGGCTCCCCTGCACGCTCTCTCGCTCGCCGCTCCGCCGGCTCGCTCCGTT
>JBBECO010000235.1:0-2057 GCA_040881785.1 Vicinamibacterales bacterium | reverse complement strand
CTCCGTGTGAATCCGTTCCCTCCGTAACCTCCGTGACGGAGGCGCTCACCGCCGGAAGGCGCACAAGCGCACGCGGTAATCTCTCCAACCCGCCGCCGAACCGGGACGTCTACACGGTAGTCTTCTCTCTTCCGGAGGTCTGGTGGACGAACTGCGACTGGCGCTGCGGCGGCTGACGAAACGGCCGGCAGCGACGCTGGCCTCCATCGCGACGCTCGCCTGCGCCATCGGCGCGGCCGCGGTCACCTGGTCGACGATCTCCGCGGTTCTCCTGAACCCGCTGCCGATCCGCCATCCGGAACAGGTCGTCATCGTCAGCACGATGGCCATGACGGGACCCGCGGCCGGGACCCTCCACAGCGGCGCGATGTATCCGTACTACCCGTACGTCAGTAGCAGCGGGATCTTCGAAGGGGTCGCGGCCGCATGGTCGCCCATGGCGCTGCTGACAGAGACCGGTGGTGGTGCGCCGGAACGGGCTCAGGTGGCGTTCGTCACCCACGACTACTTCGATCTGCTGGGCGTGGCCATCCCGCGGGGCCGCGGCTTCAACGGCGATGACGATCGACGCGGCACCATTCCAGTGGCCGTGCTGTCGGACCGGTATTGGGACCGGATGTGGGGGCGCGACCCGTCCGCAATCGGCCGGACCATGGTCATCAACAAGGTGACGGTGACGATCGTCGGGGTCGCGTCCTCTGGATTCAGGGGGCTGCACCTCGCGCAGGCACCGGACGTCTACCTGCCCTTCCATGTCATCCCGGATGTGGGCGGAGGCTGGACCAACTACCTCTCGGAGCGGACCCACCAGAGCTCGCCCACCTCGGGCGTCACGATCGTTGCGAGGCTCGCCGCCGGCACCAGCCCCGCGCAGGCCACTGCCCGCCTGGCGGCGTTGGCGCCGCCGGCGGACGAACGTCTGCGAGGCACCCTCGCCGTCAGCCCGGTCAACGTCGAGGCCCTTCCGCAGACGTCGAGGGCCGCCGTCGCGCAGTTCTCGCGCCTGCTGGCGGCGACGGTCGGTCTGCTGCTGTTCATCGGCTGCACGACCGTCGGCCTGCTGCTCCTCCTTCGCACCGAGGCGCGGCGTGAGGAGTTCGCCATGTGCCTCGCGCTCGGGGCCTCGCGCGGCAGGCTCGCGCGCGGTGTCGCCCTCGAGGGGTTCGTGCTGGCTCTGTGCGGCGCAACGCTCGCGCTGCCGGTGGCGCTGTGGCTCTTTGAGTTGGTGCAGGCCTACCAGTTACCAGGTGGCGTCACAATCGAGCTGCTCGACCTGTCGCTGGACGGCGCGGTACTCGCCGCCGCAGGTGGTGCCGGGGTCGCCGCGGTGGTGCTGATCTCGCTGATCGCCGGCGTGTTTGGCTTTCGCGCGGACCTGGCTGACGCGTTGCGGGCGAAGGCCGGCGCAACCCCGCGTGCGGCCCGCCGCGCGGCTCGCACCGCACTCATCACGGCGCAGGTCGCCGTCGCGCTGTTCCTGCTGGCGGGGGCCGGTCTCTTCGCCCGAAGCCTGACCGCCGCGCTGAACCTCAACGCCGGTCTCGACCCTGCCCGTCTGATTCCCGTGTCGGTCGCACTCGCGCCGTACGGCTATACCCCGGAGCGCGCCGCGGCCTTCTTCGACGAGTTACAGGCGCGGCTCGCAGCCAATCCTTCTATCCATTCGGTGTCCGCGACAGTCGGCCGAGGGGGGATGGGGGGCGCGATGCCGATCGACGGGGTGCCACGGAAATTCCCCACCAACGTCGACTTCACCGCGGTCGATCAGCATTACTTCGAGACCCTCGGAACCCGCGTCCTTTCGGGCCGCAATTTCTCAGCCGACGATCGCGCCACCAGTCCCTTTGTCGGCATCGTCAGCGAATCGTTCGGGCGCCTGCTCGCGGACGGCGGCAGTCCCATCGGGCGACGGATTACGATGCCCTATCGGATTCCTCCGGCCCCGGCGCCGCAGGTCGAGATCGTTGGCGTCGTGCCCGACGTGATCGCGAGCGTCCGCGTCATGGAGCCGCTCGTCCTGTACCTGCCGATGGCGCAGCAGTATCCGATCGGCAGCC
>JBBECO010000234.1:0-13252 GCA_040881785.1 Vicinamibacterales bacterium | reverse complement strand
GGCTCGTCCGGAAAGTACGGCGACCAGCAGCGATTCAGCGCGTCGACGAGCAGCCCGATGTCGTCTGACCGGCAGAAGCGATACGCACTCATCGTGTCACGGCCACTTCTGGGCACCATGGAGAATGCGCACGACAAAGATCACATCGTCCGCGACCTTGTAGACGACGATGTACGGTAGTCGAGTGAGGACGAGCTCCCGCGTGCCTTCCTTCTTGCCTGGTCGGCCTCGGTTCGGAAATGTGAGCAGAGCCGATGGTGCGTCATACACCGTGCGCACCAATTCGTTCGCTCGATCTGGCGTGTGGGTTAGAAGATAGTCCGCGATGTGCTCGAGATCGTCCGCTGCTTCTCGGGTCCAGCGAAGCTGCATCACCGACGCGGGGTGATCTTCTCGAGGCGCTGTTGAACGCGTGCACCGACCTCGTCGTGACTCAGGCTCTCCCCGCGCTCTATCTGGGCCAGGCCCTTCTCGACCTCCTGCACGAACCAGTCGTCGTAGTCGACCAGCCGCTCGATTGCTTCGCGGGCTAACGCCGGCGCGTCCGTACCACGCTCGCGAGCCATACGGGCGAGCTTCGCTTCAAGATCGGGCGACAGGGCGACTTCCATAGGAGCGAGTGTACCGAAGCGCGCCTACAAGTCAACGTCGGATCGCGGACGTTGCGACCCGTGCTGAGGACGGCTTCCGAATCAATTACGCGCCGCAGGAGGTCTCACCTCATTGAGGTAGCTACGCCCCGGGACCTCCTGATCGGCCACCGAAGTCGCTTCGTTTCGAGGCGCGGATGCCGTGGCGGCCGACTCACGCACGGTTGCGGCGACGACAGGGTTGTTCGTGTAGGTCGCGATCATCTCCGTCATCATCCGCTTGCCAAGCTCGATGCCCTCCTCGACGAGCGCCAGGTCGATCGCTGTCACGGCGCGTTCCCGCGCGAGCTCCTCGATCCGCTCCTGCGTCTTGCCCCGCATGAAGCCGGCAGGGACCCGGAAGATCCGCTGCACCGCGTCGTCGGTCCAGTCGAGCGCCGAGATCAACGGGTTCTTGCGGTCGTCCCGGGCGACGAGCTTCTGTTCGATTGATGCGCCGGCGTCACGCCCGACCTGAAGGTCGGGCCTACCCGTGGCAACTGCGCCCCGCTCCGCTCCGGCGGGGCGCGCCTCTGGCGCGCCTATCTCCAGCGGCGCGCCAGTTTCCTCCTCGATCACCTGCCGGGCGAAATCGAGAGTGATGGCGTCGAGCCGCTTCATGCGCGCGCTCTTTTCGACACGCGCCTTGACGCGGCGGCGCATGTAGGCGTTCTTCATGGTCCAGAGGCCTTTTCTGGCATCCTCCGTCCAGCGCAGCTTGCGCCCGTCGTAGGTGGTCTCCTCCTCGAGACCTCCCTCGACCTCGGCGATCCGCTCGATCATCTCCCGCGAGATCACCTCGAAATCGGTCGCGCCGCAGACGGTGCACTTCACGGCGCCGCTCTGCGTGGCGGTGACGCCGCACGACCGGCACATCGAAATGGGGCCGGAGGCCGCCCGCTCGAGCGCCACCGCTTCGGCCAGCGCCTTGGTCGCGCGCGAAGCGCCCTTCGGCATGAATCGATCCATGGCTTCGTCGATCACCGCGCTCGTGACCACCGAATGCCCCTTCTCGAGCGCCAGGCGCAGGACGCCGGTGCGGGCGATGCCCTTGACCTGCTCGGGCACGCGCGTCATCCGCTCCTCGGCTTCGGGGGTCCAGCGAACGGTCTCCTCGGCGCGCACGTCGAGCCGCGGCACCTCGAGGCGCGTGGAGAGCAGGACGTCGCACGGCGCGCCGCGAAGAATGTTCTCCACGTTGCTGCCCAGCGCCTTCTCGTCCTTCGAACTGTGGACACCGATCCGTCCCAAAACGAGAAGCCAGGGATTCGTCTTGCGCGCGTAGTCGAGGATCTTCTGGAACGGCTTGCCGTCGAGGAGCGTCTTCTTGATCTCGACGCCCGCCTCGCTCGCCATCCGCTCGCCCACCTCGAGATGCGACTGGTAGATCTGGGCGAGCCCGGTGTCGATGATCTCCTCGTGGAGCTGATTCTGCTCCTCGAAGCGGAAGACCTTCGCGGCCTGCTCGGTGAGGACGTTGACGATGCCGTTGAAGACCGAGTAGTGGAGGTAGGGGTCGTAGACGGAGATCGCCTCGACTTTCTTGCCGAACGCGCCGGCCAGGTCGATGGCGGTCATCAGGGCGCCGAACGACTGGGGGCTTCCGTCAACCCCGACCAGGATCGTGTCGCGTTCGGCTTCGCCCGGTTCCGGCACGTGCTTGACCACCCAGACGTCCCGGTCGGCCTGCCGGGCGACACGTTCGCAGACCGAGCCGATGACGCTGTCGCGGGCACGCCCGATGCCCAACGCGCCCATCACGACCAGATCGTACGCCGAGCCGTCCAGGTCCTTGAGGATCTCGGCGTGATGCTTGCCGTCCATCATCCGCGGCTCGAACTCGAGGCCCGACTCCCTGCACTGGCGCGACATGCCATCGAGATAGCTGTCGGAGATCAGCTTCAGGCCCATCGTGATGAGGCTGTCGTGGATCTTGCGCTGGCGCTCGAGCTCCACCTCGTCGATGTATTCCTCGGGCAGGGTGTACTCCATCTGCCGGAAGCGATAGTCGTGCAGCTTGGCCGCGTAGACGTGGCAGCCGACCAGTTTCGCGGAGAACGCCTTGCCCAGCTCGAGGGAGCAGGCGACAGCGCGGTTGGAGTGGTCCGAGTTATCGACCGGAACGTAGATGCTCTTGTACACAGAATCCTCCGGATGGCCCTGGTTCAGTTCGTGGCCGGCTGCTGTCGCTGATCGCCGCGTCCCTCACGGGTCCGAGCACGGTAACGCCACCGGACCCAACCGATCACGGCCAGTTCAATGGCAAGAAGGAAGAGCGCGGTCTGGACCATCGGCCCGACTGCCGATGGCACCACCTGCGGCTCGACGTAGATGGAATACCAGGTCGTGAGGCCTCGCCGGTTGCCGCGCTCGCGCGAAAGGCCGTCCCAGACCGAGAAGGCGACCGGCAGGAACTGCCCGGGCGTGAACGGGGCGCCCGAGGTTGCCCGAAGGGGCCGCTTGAAGATGACCGACCATTCGCCCTGATCGTAGCTCGCGACACCCGTGAGATCCCCGGTATCGTTGGCCGCGATGTCCGCGCTGCCCCGGCCGGTGAATTGGAGAGGCTCGGGGCGCGCCAGATCGAAGAACCAGAGGTCCACGGCGTTCTGGGCGTCGCCGAAGAGGAAGTACGGCTTGCGGGCGCTGGCCGGCACCTGCGACGGAATCTGGATCGCGACGGCGTCAGAGAATTCGGGGGGCTGGCCTGCCGGCGCCGCGGCCACGTCGGCGAACGGGTCCTGAGCGACTGGCGCCTCCGCCGCGGGGGCGAAGGGATCCTCTTCGGCGGGCAGGGCGGCGCCGGTCGGGATCCACGACTCCTCCTCGGGAGGCACGGGGAGCGACAACCCGTTCGTCCCGGTCTTCTCCGCGCTCATGTCGTGCCAGCGCACGAGCAGCGCGATCGACTCGGTGTCGTAGATCGCCTGAACGGTGACCGAGGTCGTGGGTGGATGGAACGCGCGCCCCGGCTCCATGATCTGCCCGACGATCGGGAAGCGGCCCGCGGGCGCCGATGCGAAGCTCTCGGCCCCCTTGGCAAGGTCGATCGGATCCTGAACGTATTTGGCGACGACGAGGTTCGAATACGCCGGCCCCTTCTCTCCCGAGAGAGAGACGATGAAGTCGGTGATCGCCCAGCGCTGCTCTGGGGTCATCGCGTCCACGAATCCCGGCATCGGCGTGCCATTGAACCCCGTGCTCATCGTCCGGAAGATATCCTCGCGCGACGCCCCGCCCCGGAAGGTCCAACTCTGCGCGAGGTTCGCCGGGCGTATCAGGTTCCCCCAGTCGTCCACCAGCGTTGCCGCCGACGGTCCGTCGCCCCTTCCGAGCGTGCCGTGGCACTTGACGCAGCCCATCTCGACGTAGAGCGTCTTTCCCTGTTCGATCGACTCATCCGTCGCGTTCGGCGCGCCCGGGAGCGGTACAGGCTCGGGGACGTTTTCGGCACTCGAGAAGTCGGGGGAAAACGTCGTAATGAAGTGCGCGAGATCCGAGACTTCCTGGTCCGACAGGGCTGGCCAGTCGGGCATCGAGGTGTAAGGCATGCCGCGCCTGATGATGTTGACCAGATCCTGATGGGTCGGCAGGGCTCCCGTGGGCGTGGAGCGGACTTTGTACTTGCCCTTCGTGAAGTCCCGCGGCTTGGGGAACAGGTGCGGGGTGGCGTAGCCTTCGCCGTCACCGTTGTCGCCGTGACACTGGGCACAATACTTGGCGTAGAGCTGCTTCCCCGACTCGCGCTGCGCCTCGGTTCCGACGTCCTGACCTTGACCGGGGGGCTTCGCCCCGCCGGACCCCCCATCGCCGTCGCTCGCGGGGGCCCCTACGCCCCGCTCCGCTCCGGCGGGGCGCGCCGATGGCGCGCCGACAGCCGCCGTGCGCACCGTGACCGTCAGCGCGGCGCACAACGAGGCCATCAGGAAGGTCAGACACACACGCGACGTCGCCACGGCCGTCATTCGTGCCCCTCATCCCTGGCGCGAGGCCTCTGGCCCGTGAAATCGTAGAGGAAGAGGATCGTCTCCCACATCTCCTCCTCCGTCATGAATTTCTCCCAGGCGGGCATTGCCGTGTCCCACGGGCCACCTTCCTCGGGAAGCCCCGGACCTCCCTTCGCGATCCGCCAGAGCAGAAACGAGTCGCGCAGCATCGCGATCGCGCCCTGGTCGGCGAAGTTGGTCGGGATCGGGTCGAGCCCGTGCACGAACATGCCGTTGCCCGCCATGGTGTCGCCGTGGCAGAACACGCAGTTGCGATAGTAGCTCCGGCGGCCGTTTTCGACACGCCTGCGGTATTCGTCCGGGTTCGACTTCTCGAGCGGCAGGAACGGGTTCTCTCCGGTGTCGAGATTGATCTTCTTGTCGTGCACGGTCATCTCGGACGGCGATGCCGGATGGACCGTGCGCGGGAAGAAAGGAGGCTGGAGCGGGACGTTCATCCGGACGTAGACATTCGCAGCCCCGAGCACCGGGATGGCGATGACGGCCGCGGCGAGCAGGGGCGTGTACCGCTTCTCCGTCATCACCCTGACGAGCGGACGGGACACCTCGTCGCGGCGCTCCTCGCTCGACGAGACGTACGCCAGGATCGCGATCGCAATGATGCCCATGTAGAGCGAAATCACGGAGGCGGGAATCGGGGCCGTGAATCCGAACCGGAGGAGGACGTAGCTCCCGACCAGCCAGGCCACGGCCCACAGCAGGAGATTGACCCGGCGGACGCGAAGGACCGCGAATACGACGGCAACGGCGAGGACGACCAGGATGTTCATAGTCCCCCGCCCTTCTTGGGAATCTCCAGGGTCTGCGCCTTGCCCGGCTCGGCGTCAGACGCCGGCGCAGCAGGCGGCGCCGCGCCCGGTGGGGTGTAGTACTGGTGACTCGTCTGGAGCGTGACCGTCGGCGTGCCGCCGAGCGACTGGAGGGCCGCGATGACGGTGAGGATCTCCTGGTCGGTCAGGCCGATCGGCGGCTTGTTGATCGCGGGCATGCCAGGATTGAAGCCTTCGACGATGTAGCTGTCGGGGGCGTACATCGATTGCGCGAGGTAGTCGATGTCGCTCATCCCCGGCACGCGGCTGGCCGCGCGGACGCCGATCCCGTCGAGGTCCGGGAACCGGAGCGCACCGCTCTTGCCGATCGTGTGGCAGGTCATGCAGAGCCCCTTGCCCTCCATGATCTCGCGGCCGACCTTGGCCATGTCGGCCGTGGTCATGTCCGTTCTCAGGACCGTCTCCTGGGGAGGCTGCACCTCCTTCTGCGGCACCAGCTGGCCGACCCACGTATAGAACGCCGTCGTCGCGAGCACGAGCGCGGCGATCCGGGCGGGGAGCGGTACGTTCATGCCTGGGTCCCCCCGTCGAAATCGGGCCGGTCGTGCAGGCTCGTGATCCAGAAGACGAAACCGATCAGCAGGAAGAACACCAGCACGGTGGCCGAGACGACCTGCGTCGCAAAGCCGAGCGTGGGCGTGAAGGCGTCGGGCGAGTTGTCGCGAATCACGCCGTAGACATGCCAGTGCTGGCGGAGCCCGGACCGCACGTAGCCCATGAGCCCCATGAGCCAGGTGAAGGTGACCGCGATGAAGATCAGCACGTACTGGGAGATCGCCGGGATGTGTCCCCAGCGCACCTCGCCGGTGAGCTTCGGTTTGCGGAACAGGAAGACGTCGATCGCGGTGATCGCCACCATGGCGAGCAGGACCGCGCTGACCTGGGGCACCGAGAGGCCGATCCGGACGCTCGCCTCAACGAAGTACCCATAGACGCCGAGGAAGATGACGAAAATCGCGGCGACCGCGAAGATGACGAGCTGCACCGCCTGCCCGGTTTTCGCCCATGACACCGTCGCGATCTTCCCGGTCCGCCGGTAGAGGAGGAAGCTCATGAAGGTCGTGAGGATGAGGATGTTCACGGCGGTGTTCTTCGCGGACATGACACCGAGGAACCCGAGGATCGGGTGCGCGGATCCTCCCATCGCGCGGATCTCGGAGACCGTCGCAATGATCGAGCGTGGCGTCGCCCAGATCATGAAACACAGCACGATGGCGGCGAGCAGGTACTTGATGAACCGCTGGAACGGCTGCGCCCCCGCGACCCGCCCCATCCCGAGCCAGAGGTAGTAGTTGGCCCCCAGGAAGAGGTTCCCGATGAGCACCGCCTGGATGATGAAGAGCCACGAGAAGGCCCCGCCCATCATCGTGAGCCCGAGCGTCTGCGAGTAGGCGTAGATCTCCTTCGCGAGCCAGTAACCGGCGAAGGGGAGCGGCAGGAACGCGATGATCGCGATGAAGTTGCCGATGTAGCCCATCCAGTCGTAGTGCGCGCGCTCCTCATCGGTCGTCGCGGCGAGGAACTTGAAAGCCGCGTACGCGGCGGCGACCGATCCGCCGAAAGCGACGTTTGCGATGAACCGATGCACGTTGATCGGCATCCACGTGTAGTTGTAGATCGCATCCGTCAGGGAGATGAGCGCGCCGCTGTCCGAGATCCCGGCGGGCGACATCATGAACGTGAGCCAGGAATTGGCGATCATCATGATCGCCGTGCCCACGACATTGAGACCGAGTCCAAGGCCCAGGTGCACCAGCGGATGAAACTTCCCCCAGCCGTAGTAGTAGGTATAGAGGAAGAAGGCCTCGGCGAAGAAGAGCAGGACGTACGGAAGAAACGTCGGCGAGAACACGCTCATCAGGTAGTTCGTGAACTTCGGGTAGAGGATGATGAGCATGAACGTCAGGAACGCCCCGAACGTCGCGGTGAGAGAGAACGAGACCGAGAGCAGTTTCGAGAACTCGTGCGCGAGCCGGTCGTAGCGCTTGTCTCCGGTCTTGTAGCCGATCGCCTCGATGATCAACGCGAAGATCGGCACCGCGAGGACGAACGCGGCAAACAGCAGGTGCAGCTGTGCGACGGCCCAGATCGCCACGCGGCTGCCAATGACGGGGAATCTCCGGTACTCGGCCTCTTCGTAGGGCGTGGCCCGCGCCTTCGCCTCGGCATCGGCCCGTTCGGTCTCGAGTCCCTGCGCGCGCGGGGTCGGATCCACCGTCGCGGCGGGAGCGCGGTAGGGCTCCCGGTACTCGCGGCTCATCAGCGACGAGGCCATCTTGACGGTCGCTGCGAACATCACGAGCACGACGAGCGGCCCGACAAGGACCAGCAGCTTACGGTTGATAACCGGCATCCTCATTTGCCACCCGCCGGCTTGTCCGCAGGAGCGTCAGCGGAGGCGGGGGCCTCCGCGGCAGGGGGCGCAGCTGCGTCGCGTGCCAGCCGCTCGCGCTGAAGCTCCCGCACGTAGGCGATGATCGCCCACCGGTCCGCAGGCGGGATCGGCCAGCGGTACCCGGCCATCAGCCCTGTCCCGTTCGTGATGACGTCGAAGAGCTGCCCGTCCGGGTACTTCAGGATCTTGACCTGGTGGATGCTGGCGGTGGGGACGTTGCCTCGCTGGAACAGGATCCCCTTGCCGTCCCCTCGGGCGTCGTGGCACGGCTGGCAATAGATCGTGTAACGCTCCCGGCCACGCTCGAGTCGCGCCTCGTCCACGGCCATGGGGATCGCCGCGACGAACTGACCGTCCTCTCCTTTGCCCGTGAACAGCGCGCTGTCCTCCTTCAGACCCCCGATCGGGACCGTCCCCGGAACCGGCGGGCGCATGGACGCGCCGTCGTAGAAGAACGTGCTGGCCGCCTGGGCGCGCACCTTCGGCTGATTGTCCATGCTCGGGTTGAGATGGATGGGCGGGCGGCTCGACGTACAACCGCGCGCGCAGCCCGGGAGCACGACCACCGACGTGAGTGCGAGGGCGCCGAGCACAATCCGATGACGGACGATCATGCCGGCACGCCCTCCAGCTCGGGATTCGGATTGCGTACTTTCGCCAGATACGTCGTCCGCGGCCTGGTGTTGAGCTCGTCGAGGAGCGCGTAGTTGCGCGGATCGGACTTCGCTTTCACGACCCGGCTCTCCTGGTCCCGAAGATCTCCGAACTCGATCGCCGATGCCGGGCACGCCTGCTGGCAGGCCGTCTTGACGTCGCCGTCACCCAGCGCGCGTCCGGCGAGCCGCGCGTCGATCTTCACCCGGTTGATCCGCTGCGTGCAGTAGGTGCACTTCTCCATGACGCCTCGCGAGCGGACGGTGACGTCCGGGTTCATCGCGAGCTTGAGGATGTCGGGCGTGTCCTTGGTGAAATTGAAGAAATTGAACCGGCGAACCTTGTACGGACAGTTGTTCGAGCAGTAGCGGGTCCCGATGCACCGGTTGTAGACCATCACGTTGAGGCCCTGTCCGTCGTGCACGGTCGCGGCCACGGGGCAGACCTGCTCGCAGGGCGCGTCTTCGCAGTGCATGCAGGGCACGGGCTGGAAGACCATCTCCGGGTTGCCGGTGGGCTCGCCCGAGAAGTACCGGTCCACCCTGATCCAGTGCATCTCGCGTCCCTTGGCGACCTGGACCTTGCCGACGACCGGGATGTTGTTCTCACTCTGGCACGCGGTCATGCAGGCGTTGCACCCGATGCAGGCGTTGAGGTCGATCGTCATCCCCCACTGGTGCCCCTGATCGTAGGGGTGCTCCTTCCAGAGGGAGAAGTGGGGCGGCTTCTCCGGGAAGACGCCGAGCTGGCCCGCAACTCCGTGGGACTCCGCCGCCTGCTCTCCATCCGCTGGTGCCGCGTGTGCCGCCTCCCCGAGCGCAGCCACCGTCGTCTCGCGGACGAGCGGCCGCCCCTCCATGCTGCCGTGCTCCTGCGTCGCCGAGAGCGGGTGGGTGCGCCCGAGCTTGCTGAGGCTGACGCCGCCGTCGAAGCCGGGCGCGGTGGAGCGCCGGACCTTGAAGCTATCGAACCCGACGCCGGAGCCGATCCGGCCCGCGTGCGAACGCCCGTAGCCGAGCGTCAGCGCCACCACGCCGTCCGCCATCCCGGGCAGCGGCCAGACGGGAAGCTCGAGTGAGCGGCCCGCATAATCGACACGCACCACGTCCTGACCGGCAAGACCGAGCGTCTCGGCGGTCTTCGGGCTCACGAGCGCGGGGTTGTCCCACGTGAGCTTGGTCAGTGGGTCCGGAAGCTCCTGCAGCCACCCGTCGTTCGCGAACCGGCCGTCGTGAAGTGCGGGGGAGGGGAGGAACACGATCTCCAGCCCGCCAGGCGTAGGATCGCCAGGTGTAGGCCCGACCTTCAGGTCGGGCGCGCGCCCGAGCTCCGCAAACAGATCTCCCTTGAGATCAGGCGCGACCTCGGGCAGCTCGCTGCCGGCCAGGAACCCGTCGTGCAGGACGCGGTTCCACGCCTTGTCGAACTCCCCTTCGCCGAGGATCGGTTTCCAGGTGTCCCGCACGATGTCGTAGCCGGGACGATCCTGTCCTGCGGCCATCAGTCCGAGCACTTCAACCGCGCTGCGTCCGCCGAACAGCGGGAGGATGAGCGGCTGGACGACGCTGACCGTGCCGCCGACCGCGCGCGCGTCTCCCCACGACTCGAGGTAGTGCGCGGAGGGGATATGCCACTCCGCCCTCGAGGAGGTTTCATCGACGGTATGTCCCAGCGCGATCGTGTGCGCGACCTTCGCCATCGCCGCGGGGAAGTCGAGATCGGCCGGCGCATCGAACACGGGGTTGCCGCCCAGGACGACGAGCGTCGTGACCGTGCCGGCCTGCATGGCAGAGACGAGTGACGCCAGGGCGCTCACGCTCGGCAGCGCCGCGTCCTTGGGCTCGAAATAGGTGACCGTCGTGCCGGTGTTGCCCAGAAACGTGTTCAGGGCGCAGACCGCGGCGTGCACGGCCGGGGGCTGGCGCTCACCAGCCACGATTAGCCCTTTGCCCCGGTTGGCGAGCAGGTCCTTGGCCAGCGCGTCGATCCAGCGCTGGTCAACGCCCGGAACGCTGGCCCCTTCCACCCCCGCCTGGCCAAGCCGTGCCGCGAGCGCCGCAACAAAGGCGGGGATCTGCCGGCTCGCGAGTCGAAGCCGATGGTCCGCCATGGCGCCCGTCAGCGAGTAGACCCCTTCGACGGCGTAGAGCCGGTTCATTTGGCCACCGGAGGCGCCTGCCCGTCGTCCGTCGGCGAAGCCTCGCGCGTGGCGGATCATCTCCGGGTCGGTCAGGAGCGGGTCGGCGTCGAGGGTGAGGATGACGGACGCTCGATCCAGCCGCAGCATGAGGTCGAGGTCGCGTCCCGTGGCCGCCCGCAGGCCCGCCAGCCTGTTCTCGTCGCTGATTGCGTCGTACGTCACCCACTGCATCCGGGGGTAGCGGGTGCGGAGCTCGGCGGCCAGGCGCGCCAGGGTGGGCGACGAGAACGACTCGGAGAGGACCGCCAGGCCGGCGCCGCCATCCGCGGCGTGCGCCTCGGACAGCGGTTTCCAGGCCGTCACGAAATCGGTCCAGGTCTTCGCCTCGCCCTTCAGCCTGATCGTCTGCGAGCGGTCCGGATCGTAGAGGCCGAGCACCGACGCCTGGACGCGCGAGCTCGACGCGCCGAGGGTCGATGGATGCGAGGGGTTCCCCTCGATCTTGGTCGGCCGTCCCTCGTGGCTCTCGACGATCAGGCCGTACGCGCTCCGGCCGAACGGCATGGTCGTCGCGTAGTGGCGCGGGATCCCGGGGACGACATCCTCAGGCGCCGTGACATAGGGGACGATCTCCTCGACCGGGCGCCGGCAGCCTGCGAGCCCCGCGAGCGACAGCGAGGCGCCCAGGAGCGTCATCATCTCGCGCCGGGTGACGCCGTCGGGAAGCTCAGAGGCTCCTTCCGGGAACTCCCGCTCGACAAACGGCCGAACCTCGGGACGATCCTCGAGCTGCGCGGGGCTGCGCCAGTAGGTGCGGCTCACCGGTGGCACCCCGAACAATCCATCGGCGGACGGACCGGTCGTTCGCGATCGAGCTGCGCCATGAGCATCTGGGCGTCCCTCGGCGGGGCCCACTTCATGTTGGTGACTTCCGAGACGGGACGTCGATGGGGCCCGGGGTTGCGATGGCAGTCGAGGCACCAGCTCATGCTGAGGGGCGCCATCTGGGTGACGACGTCCATTTCATCGATGCGGCCGTGGCAGGTGACGCAGCCGATGCCGGCCGCCACGTGGGCGTTGTGGGCGAAGTAGGCGTAGTCGGGCAGCTCGTGGACGCGAACCCAGCGCATCGGCCGTCCGCTCGCGATGCTCTCGCGAATCGGCGCGAGCAGCTCGCTGTCCCGCTTCACCGTCTGATGACAGTTCATGCAGGTCTGGGTCGGCGGAACGTTGGCGACGGGAGAGATCTCGACCGAGGCGTGGCAGTACCGGCAATCCATGCCGAGCTCGCCGACGTGGAGCCTATGGCTGTATGCGACAGGCTGAACGGGACGGTAGCCCACGTCCGTGTACCACGGGGAAAAGAAGTACCAGACGCCCGCGACCGCGAGCACCGCGACCAGGGGCCCCGCGACGGCGGCCACGAGCGGGAACTTGTTCGACCATGGAGGGAAAATCTGGGCCACAGGGCTAGGACTCCCGGGCGCGGGAGGCGAGGCGCCCGGGTTGCGACTCAGCGATGGAACGGTGACGCCACATCTTTCGCCACTCCACGGAATTCAGCAGGGGATCGGACGAAAAGGCCGATTGAGGCCGCGATGTTACTCACGAACCCCGCGACGGTCAAGCGCGCCGGCACTGATCAGCCCGGACGGTGGAAGCGCTTGACACCAACCGTCAACGGGCGTAGAAAAGGCCCTCGGCGATTCATCCAGGGTGCAGGCGTTCCCGTCACCTCCTCGCGTCTCGACAAACCGTGCAGCGTTGAACAGGGTCATGGTCATGAATGAAACCAGCACTGAACGACGGGACTTCAGACCGTACCCGACCAACTGCGTGGTCGGGACCGTCGGCACCGCCGACACGGCGCAGGCCGCCACCGAGGCGTTACTGGAGGCGGGATTCGTCCGGGAGGACATCGATATTCTGCACGGCGAGAAGGACGTCCAGCGTCTCGAGCCGACGGGCGCGGCGCAGGGATTCCTCGCCCAGTTCCAGCGGACGGTGATTCGCACCTTCGAGCTCGAAGAGTTCAAGCACCTGACGCATCACCTCGCCGACATTCGCGCGGGCCGCTTCGTGATCATGGTCAGGACGAAGCGCCGGGCCGAGCGCATCGTGGCCGCGGACATCATGAACCGGAACGGGGCCGAGTTCGTGGGGTTCTACGGCCGGTGGGCGTGGGAGGATCTGTCGGCAGCCCCGCACAACGCGCCGGAAGAGATTCCGGCGTCGTTCGCCCGAGCCTGGAACCACCGTGACCCCAACGCGCTCGCCTCGCTGCTGGATGAGGACGCCGACTTCGTCAACGTCACCGGTGTGTGCTGGCACGATCGCGAGTCCATCCGCAAGGGGCACGCGGATGGAGCGGGACGCGGCATCGACACGCTGACCCTGGAGCCCGGCACGACGAAGGTCAAGCGGCTGTCACCGGACATCGCCGTGGTGCACGCGCGCATGACGCTGTCTGGCGCGGCATCGCGCACGACGGTCGTCTCGTTCGTCGTGCACCGGATCGGCGAGCGGTGGCAGTGCGCATCGGTGCACAACACCGACGTGCTGCAGAACCTCGAGCCGACCGTCCTGGATGACGCCGG
>JBBECO010000233.1:8369-13459 GCA_040881785.1 Vicinamibacterales bacterium | reverse complement strand
CCCCCCCCCCCCCCCCCCCCCCCCATGAGACTAGAAGCCCCACATCAGGCGCGTGCCGAGCTGGAAGACGTTGTAGCGCGCGCCGTTGGGGAAGATGCCGTTGTGGTATCGGACCTCGGGCGCAACCGTGAGCTGGCCTGCGACACGAATCGGGACCATCACGCCGCCCGTCAATCCGCCGCCCGTGCGCGGGCGGTGAGAGACCGAACTGGTCGTGGCCTGGTGCCCGGGGGGAGCGGCTCATCCATTCCCAGCGCGACTGGAAGGCAGCGACCTTGCAACGAGGCTGGTATGCCGCGGAAGCCAGGCCGTCCTCGCAAAAACGCCCCGGAACATCCGTCCCTCATCGATTGGGAGGAACCGCAGAACAACGCCCACGTGCTCGACTGGCGGGAGCGGGCGCACGGCTTCGGGCTGATGCCGGTCTCCGACACGGATGAGCCGGAATCGGTCGTTCTCCCGCCGGACCGGCTCATCGCCGAAGACGACATGGAGGCTTACGAAGGCCGGCGGCGCGACCGGGAAGAGGACGAGGACGAGAAGGAACAGGACGAGCAGGACGTCGAGAAGGCCGCCGACGAGCAGGAACGGTTCGACGCGGGTGTATCGCGGGAAGACATCGATCTCGTGCGTCTGTACCTGAAGACCGTCGGGCAGCGGAAGCTGCTGACCGGGAAGCAGGAACAGGAAATCGGAAAGCGGATCGAGGACGCCCGCGGCGAGCTGCAGGGGACACTCGGCACGATCCCCTGCGCGCTCGATACGCTGCTCAGCCTCGCCACCGGAGTGAAGAAAGGGAAAGCGCCGGCCGCCGAGCTGATCCTCCTGCTCGACGGCGGCGAATTGAAGGAAGGTAACGTCACGCCGGTGCTGGCCGCCTTCCAGCGCATGCGCCACGCGCAGAAGAGGATGGCCGACTCCCGGCAGAAGTGCGAAGACCGCCGCTCGACCGCCGCGACGCGCGCCAGCCATATCCGCACGAGTCGCGAGGCCAATGCGTCGATCGAGCGGGAGATGCGCGGGCTGCCGCTGCGCCCATCGCTCGTGGACCAGATCGTCCGGCAGCTCCGCGACATCAACCAGGGCTTCGACGAGCTCGAACAGCATCCCGCGTCAGAACGGACGGCGCGCCGGCACGAGCTCGAAAAGAGGGCCGGCCTGCCGCGCCGCCGCTTCTGCAGCGCGTTCGCGCTGGTGCGACAGCAGGAGGAGGTCGTCAACGAAGCCAAGCGCGAGCTCCTCGAAGCGAACCTGCGACTCGTCGTCTCGATCGCCAAGCGCTACACGAACCGCGGGCTGTCGCTGCTCGACCTGATCCAGGAAGGCAACATCGGCCTGATGAAGGCGGTGGACCGCTTCCAGTTCCGGCGGGGATTCAAGTTCTCGACGTACGCGACGTGGTGGGTGCGCCAGGCCGTCGGCCGGGCGGTAGCCGACTACGGGCGGACGATCCGCCTGCCCGTGCACGTCATGGAATCGCTCACCAAGCTGCAGAAGGAGCGGCGGACGCTCGCCGCCGAGCTCGGACGCGATCCAACGCCCCAGGAGATCGCCGAAAAGATGGGGATGCCGCCCGGCAAGGTGCAGCTCCTGCTCGAGGCCGCGCGCACGCCGTCTTCGCTCGAAACGACGATGGGCGAGAACGACGAGACGCGGCTGGCCGACCTGGTCAAGGATGTCTCCGCGCAGTCGCCCGAGGAAGCCGCGATGCGCGGGCAGATGGCCACCGAGGTCGAGCGCGCGATGGCGCCGCTGGCCGACCGCGAGAAGGAGATCATGCGGCTGCGCTACGGCCTCGGCACCGAGCGCGAGTACACGCTCGAAGAGGTCGGCCGGCGCCTGGGTATCACGCGCGAGCGGGCCCGCCAGATCGAGGCGAAGGCCCTGCAGAAGATGCGGGCCGCGAGGAATCGAGCTGCCTAGCAGTCACGCTGTCCAAAAACGCACCGCCAAGAACGCCGAGGACGCCGAGACAATAAATTTTTTGTTCTCTGCGCTCTCTGCGCTCTTTGCGGTGAGTCTTTAGACAGAGGCTGTCGATCGACGAGCAAGGAGAAAGAGCGCCAGAAATCCCGGCAGGAACGCGAACGACCAGTAGAGCAGGTGGACGAGATAGTTCGGACCGCCGGGCGCCGGGTTGGTCCAGATCCCGGAGATCGCGTAGAACGCCAGCCCTGAAAGCACCGCGGCCACGACGCCGCGGCCGAGCGCCTTCGGCAGCGTCTCCGTCCCGAAGACGTGCTGCAGCAGCGCGAAACAGATCCAGAACAGCATCCACGCCGGCAGCATGGCGCCCCAGCCGAGCGTCGAGGCCAGTGCGTAGAAGGTACCGGCCGCGATGACGCCGACGACCGGACCGGCCAGCAGCCCCATCGCCAGGCGCCCCGCGCGCGCGCCAAGGATCCCGCCGATGCACAGGCACATCACGGCGCCATGGACGACGCCGGCGGCGGCGGTGTGGCGCACGCCGAACTGGTGCCAGATGAAGTCCCCGGCCGTCATGACGGCACCGAGAAAGAGGGCCGCGCCGGCCGCCGCGAGAGCGTGGGACATGCGCGAGAGGATACCGTAAGATGGCGCCATGCTGCGCACGTGTCTGACGCTTCTGCTCTGCCTGGCAGCGGTCCCGGCCGCGGCCAAGGAATACCGCGCCGCCCGGTTCGATGCGCGCGTGGAAGTCCAGCAGGATGGCGCGCTCAGGGTGACCGAGACGGTGGTGTTCACCTTCGTGGACGGCACCTTCCGCGAAGTCTTCCGTACCATCCCGACGCGGCGCACCGACGGCATCGAGTTCGTGAGCGCCTCAATGGACGGCGTCGTGCTGCCGCGCGGGACGGCGGCCGGGCAGGTGGACGTCCGACGCAAGAACGGGCTGCGGGTCACCTGGCACTTCCCACCGACGTCCGGCTCGACTCGCACTTTCGAACTGTCATACATCGCGCGGGGCGTCGTGCGATCCGAGGACGATCACGAGCTGCTCGAGTGGATGGCCCTTCCCCGCGAGCACGGTTACACCATCGACGAAAGCCGCGTTGAGGTGATCGTGCCGGCCGAACCCCTGCGCGAGGCCGCGGTCAGCGGGCGTCGCGTGGACGGCGGGCTGACGGTCGAGCGCGGCGGCCTCACCACCACGGTGCGGGCGAACAACATCCGCCGCAACGGCCGGTTCACCGTGACGATCCCGTTCGCCCGCGGCGCCGTCCTCGATGGCCCACCGGCGTGGCAGGCGCGCCAGGCCGCGCAACTCGAGACGATGCCGCAGTGGCTGGCCGGCGGCGGCGCGGTCTTCGCCCTGAGCCTGATACTGCTGTTTGCCATGCGCCAGAGCGGCGACCATCCGCCGCGAGAACGGCACGTCGAGTGGACCTCCCTGATTCCACCCGAGCCGCTTCCGCCCGCCGTCGCGGGCGCGCTCGCGTCGAACGGACAGCCGCAGCTCGAGCACGCCATGGCGGCGATCTTCGCACTGGCCGACCGCGGCATCGTCACTATCCGCGAAGAGCCGAAGCGCGCGTTCGGGCAGCGCGATTTCGTGATCCAGCGGACCCGCGCCGGCGAGCACCTGTCGCCCCATGAGGAAACCGTCCTGGACGTCATCTTCGCCAGGGCGTCGGGCGCCGAGGCCTCGGTCACGATCGGCAAGGCGCGGTCGTACCTGACGCGGCACCGGTCCCGCGTGAGCACGTCGATTCTCGCGGAGCTCGCCGAGTCCGGCCTGACAGACGCCGGGCGGATCGCGCACCGCCGCCGCTACATGCTGACGGGAACGGTCCTGATGGTGATGGCACTGGTGGCCGCGGCCGCCGGCATCCCGCTCGTCCGGGAGTTCGGCGGGTGGCCGTTCCTGGTCCCCGTCGGCTTCGTCCTCGGCGGCCTCGCCGCCTTCATATTCATGTCGGCGCAGACTCCCCTGTCGAACGACGGCGTCCGCCGGGCCGACCACTGGCATGCCTACAAGCAGCACCTCAAAGACCCACAGGGGATCGAGACGCGCTGGGGGTCGAGTGGACCGGCCGAAGCGCGGATCCTGCCGTATGCCGTCGCGCTTGGACTCGCATCCGCCTGGGCCAGGTTCATGAAGAAGGGGCGAGCCCAGGCGCCGGCCTGGTTCCACGCGGCATCGCAGCGGGATGCCGGGCCGGCGTTCTCGGTCTTCATCGCGACGTCGGGGGCGGGCGCCCATGGCGGTGGAGGATCGGGGGCCGGCGGCGGCGCGGCTGGCGGAGGCGCCTCCGGCGCAAGCTAGCCTCGGGGATCGTTGGCCGGGGGGAGACCCGTGAGCCGGCGCAGCTTGCTGACGTCGCCGATGATCTCGATGAGGCCGCAGTCGCGGCACATCATGCCTTTGGTCATCACTTCGGCGGTCTCGAGCGTCATGAACCGGGAATCGTCGGGGCGGAAGGTGAGGCGGAGCGCGGAGTAAAGTGCGCCGGCGGCGCTCATTTCACCTCCGCAATGTCCACACATGCGCGTCGGGCGCTGCTCCATACACCGCTCCTGAGCCGGGGGTGGTGCAGATGGTACCACGGGTCAGGATGTCGTGGGATTACGCCCCTTTGCTGGTGGCCTGGACGAGGTGCTCGAGCAGGTGGCGGCGGTGCGCCAGTTCCTGCTGCGAAAGAGGTCGCCGGCGCGGCGGGGTCGCGCGCTCGAGCGGAAGTTCCCGCTGCGTCCATGCGGCGCGACGGGCGCGTGTGCGTTCCATGCCCGCCTTGAAGCACTCGAAGCAAAGGGCCCGGCCGTTTCCGTGTGTGCAGCGTGCCATGGCTATCGCGCCTCCTCCATCAGCTCCAGCAAGTGCCGTGCCTTGATCTGCGCCTGGCGGCGCCGATGCTCCAAAACCTTGTATTTATTCGGCCCCCGCAGGCTGCCAGGCGCCTGCCCCGAGCGAGCGCCGAGACGCGCAAGTCGAGGGGCGAGGTGCAGCCCGCCGCGGCCCCTTCCGGCGACCGCGCCGGTCGTCGTCACTTCGGAGACCGTGTTGAACCGTGTTGAACCGTGGCCAAAGTCCAGTGTGAGTGCCGTCGAACCATCGAACCGCGTCATCGGAGCTCCTTCGGTAACGACCACCGACATGTAGCGCAGCCCTT
>JBBECO010000233.1:5668-8269 GCA_040881785.1 Vicinamibacterales bacterium | reverse complement strand
CCGACATGTAGCGCAGCCCTTTATGGGCTGCCTTCTGGCTTCGATCGCCGTGTGAACGCAGTGTAGAAGGAGGGTGTGACAGACCAGGTCACTACACGGATTTCACGGACCGATTTTCACGGATTCACTGACCCGCACTTCCTGGCCCCGTTCCCACGAATCCGTGGTATCCGTGTATCCGTGAAATCCGTGTCATCCGTGAAATCCGTGTAATGCCGCGCAACGCGGAAGTCATCCGCCAGTGGTCGATTCTCAAGGAGCTCGAAGCCTCGCGCCGCGTCACGATCGACGATCTTGCGCTTCGCACGGGTGTGACGACGCGGACGATCCGGCGTGACCTCGAGGCGCTGCAGACCGCGGGCTTCCCGCTCTTCGACGAAACGCACGACGGGAAGAAGTTCTGGACGCTCGAGCAGAAGGCCTTCAAGCGCCTGGATGACACCGCCTTCACGCTGGCGGAGCTGAGCGCGCTGTACTTCTCCCGCACGCTGGTCGAGTGCCTCTCGGGCACGCCGTTCGAACGTGACGTCCACAGCGCGTTCGACAAGCTCGCAGCGGCCCTGACCCCGGGCATGAAGCAGTTCCTCGACCGCATGCCGCTCGTGATGCAGGCGAAAGCCGAGCCCGGCGCGCAGGCCGCCGCCCCGCGCACGAAGGAGGTGGCGCAACTCGTCGAGGCCACCATGCAGCAGCGGCGTGTGACGATGCGGTACCACTCGTTCTCGAGCAACCGCGAGAAGACCTACGTCTTCGAGCCCTACCGGCTCCTGTTCGGCCAGGGTGGGCTCTATGTGATCGGGATGGTGCCGGAGTACGGCGGGTTGCGCACGTTCGCCGTGGATCGCGTCGCGCAGGTTTCCCTCACCGAGGAGCGCTTCGAGCCGCTGGAGCTGCCCGACGACGCCTTCGCGCACTCGCTCGGCGTCAATCAGGGGACGCCGGAAAAGATCGAGGTCCTGTTCACCCCGAAGATCGCGCGCTACGTTCGCGAGCGCGTGTGGCACCCGTCGCAGGAGCTCGTCGAGCTGCCGGACGGCTCCCTCCGCCTCACGCTGAACGTCGTCAACGACTGGGCGTTGAAAAGCTGGGTCCTGGGGTTCGGCGGGCTCGCGAAGGTGATCGCACCAGATGATCTCGCGGCCGAAATCACGGCCGAGTTGCGCGCGGCCTTGGAAAAATACGCACCGCCAACCCAGTAACGCTGTCGAAAGACTCACCGCCAAGAACGCCAAGGACGCTGAGACACAAATGGTTTCTTGTTCTCTGCGCTCTTTGCGTCCTTTGCGGTAAGTCTTTGGACAGTTATTCCGCGACGAACAGCGTCAACGCAAACCGCGCGTCGCGGTCGATCCACTGGTGTTGCGACGCGAAGCCGGCAGTGGCCCCCATCTCGAGAATCTGCCCGGGCTCGTACTTGTAGGAGCTCTCGGTCCAGATGCGCTCCCCCGCCGCGAAGGCCACCGTCAGCTCCGCGGCACACACGCGCACCGTCTGGTCCCGCGTGCTCACCAGGTGCATCTCGACGCGCTGAGCGGCGGCGTTCCAGACCGCGAGATGCTCGAAGGCCGCCAGATCGAAATCACCGCCCAGCTCGTCGTTGATCCGGACCAGCAGGTTCTTGTTGAACGCTCCCGTCACGCCGAGCGGATCCTCATAGGCGAGACGCAGCTCGTGCTCGGGCTTGGCGAGATCGGCGCCGAGCAGCAGGCAGTCGCCGGGGGCGATGGTCGCGCGGATCCGGCGCAGGAAGGCCTGTGCGGCCGGCGTGTCGAAGTTGCCGATGTTCGACCCGAGCAGCAGCACCAGCATCCGGCCGTCGCCGTCGCGCGCGGCCGTCGCGCGGCGCAGCCCTTCCTCGTAGGTGGACTGATGTCCGACGACGGAGAAATGGAGGCGCGTGAGACGCTGCTCGGTATGCTCGAGCGCCTGCGGTGAGATGTCGATCAGATGGACGTGCGCGGACGCCCCGCGCGCCTGGAGCGCTTCGGCCAGCAGGACCAGTTTCTCGCCGCTGCCGCAGCCGAGCTCTACGATCGTGCCGTCGGCCCGGCCCAGCGTCGCGACGATCGCGGCGGCATGCCGTGCCAGCAGCGCCGTCTCGGCGCGCGTGATGCGATACCACGGCAGCCGGCAGATCGCCTCGAACAGACTGGAGCCGAGCGCGTCGTACAGGTACTTCGACTGCAGCTGCTTCGGCGTGCCCGAGAGATCGCGCCTCACATCGGCGGCAAACTGTGCCGCCAGGGCGTCGACGGCCCGACTCGTCATCGCGACGCCGCCGTGCGGAACTTCGCGTACACGTACGGATAATCGGGACGGAACCAGTTGCGGAAGCTCGGGCGAATCAGCTCCCTGGCAGTGGCGGGCGACGCGCCCTTCATGACGTAGTGCTGGCCGTCGAAGAACTCCGCGGAGTATTCGGGATACGACGCCATCGGCTCGAAGCCGGGGAACGGCGCGAAGATCGTCGAGGTCCATTCCCACCCGTTGCCGACGAGGTCGTGCACGCCCCAGGCGCTCGCGCCTCGCGGCCGCGAACCGGCGGGCGCCGGCTCCCCGCCGGCGAAGTCGAACTGCCCGCGCGCGCGCTCGGGGGTCCCC
>JBBECO010000233.1:0-5568 GCA_040881785.1 Vicinamibacterales bacterium | reverse complement strand
CGCCGGCTCCCCGCCGGCGAAGTCGAACTGCCCGCGCGCGCGCTCGGGGGTCCCCGGACCCCACGGATACGGACGCTCCTCGCCTGACGGCGTGCCGTAGGCCGCGCGGTGGAATTCCGCCTCCGTCATCAGCCGTCGCCCCTTCGAGGCGGCGTAGGTCGCCGCATCCTTCTGGCTCACGTACACGGGCCAGGCCGGCGGCAGCGGGATGTTCTCGAACATCCCGCGCCAGAACCATTGCCCGTCCTGGCGGACCCAGAAAACAGGCGGCGCCACGTGACCGGCTGCGACGAACGGGAGGTACTCGGCGTTGGTCACGCTGTGCGTGTCGACGTCGAACGCGCCGACCTCGACGGTGTGCGCGTCGAACTCGTTGTCCCATCCGAAGACGATCTCGCCGCGATGACCGCCGAGGGTGGCGGAGCCGGCCGGGATTGCCACGGTCGTCCGCGCAGGTACCTCCCCCTTCACCTCGTACGGCAGATACGCCGGCCGCTGCTTCTGCTCGTGCGGGAGCCGATGCCACATGTAGAGCAGCGTCTCCTGGTGCATGGCTTCGTGCTCGAGCGCCGTGTACAGGGCTTCACCGCGTCGCATCGCCGGCCGCGACGGATCGAAGGCCGCCCCCAGGATCGACCGGGTCATGCGCGCGTCGGCGGCCTGGCCGAAGGCCAGCACCTCGTCGCGCGTAGGCCACTCGGTGTCGGCGCCGCTGCGCGGCACCGCGGCATCCTCGCTCTCGGGATCGATGCCGCGCGCAAAGAGCTGTTCGAGCCGCGCGTCCACTCCGGGCTCGCCCAGCCCGCGATGGATCAGCGAGATGACACTGAAGGCCGGCAGATGCCCCTCGTAGAACACGATGGGATTGCGCAGGGCGATCGGCCGCGAGTAATACGCGGACGGGTCGATCAGGTCGAACAGCGCCCGCGAGCGCGACCGGTTGCGTGCGTACCACTCGGCCGCCGCCGCGCGATCGATCACGATGGCCGTATCACTGGATGTCGTCGGCATCCTTTACCCTACCTGATTTCGCTTTTTGGTGTCATCCCTCGGCGCATCGGCGCGGTCCGCCCCTGTGCGGGCTGGCAGGACGGCAGCCCATTAGTGGGGGGCCAGCTCGAGCGTGCTACCATATGCGGCCCGCTCGGCGTGGCCTGAGCGCCTGCCCCGAGCGAGCGTAAGCGAGTCGAGGGGAGCAACTGGGCAAGGCGAGTCGAAGGGTGTTACCCTAGACCCATCCGGTCCGGCGCTTGCCCTGAGCGAGGTCCGAGCGCGGGAGCACCGCGACGGATCGAGCCGATGGGCGAAAGTGGCGGAACTGGCAGACGCGCCGGACTTAGGATCCGGTAGCCGTAAGGCTTTGGGGGTTCGACTCCCCCCTTTCGCATTCTCAGCCTTCGCTCACCTGGCCACCCGTGAGCTTCGGCTGGACAAGCCAGGTCCATGAAGGCTGATCTCGCCGAAGCGCGGAGCGCGTAGGCGGACCGACAAGATCCCCCCCGCATACAAAAACAGAGAATGAAGACCGAGTTCATCGACGTCTCCGACACCCAGAAGAACCTCGTCGTCGAGATCGACAGCAATGTCGTGGATGCCGAGATCGACAAGATCGCGCGCGACTACGGCAAGGCCGCGCGGATCCCCGGCTTCCGTCCCGGGAAGGTGCCGGCGAAGGTCGTCCGCCAGCGCTTCCGCGACCAGATCCTTCATGACGTCGTGCACGGGCTGATTCCGCGCGCCGTCGACGAGGCCCTCCGCGACCGCGGGATCGAGCCGGTCGACACCCCCGACATCAAGGACGTCGTCGTCGAGGAAGGGCAGCCGCTGAAGTTCACGGCGACGTTCGAAACCGTCCCGCCGATCGACCCGGGCGACTACTCGACGCTGACGCTCAAAACACCCGTCGACACGGTGGACGACGAGGCGGTCGAGCAGGCGCTGTCGAATCTGCGCGAGCGGTCGGCGCGCTACGAGTCGGTCGAAGGACGGCCGGTCGAACTGGGCGACTCCGTGCAGCTCGACCTGGAACGGACCGCGACCGCCGAAAACGGCGAAGCGCAGACCGACCGCCATGAGTCGGTGACGGTGGATCTCGGCGCCCCCGCCAACCCTCCGGGCTTCGACGAGGCGCTGGCGGGGATGGACGTCGGCGAGCGGAAAGCCTTCGACGTGACCTATCCCGAGGATTACGCGATCACGGAGCTGGCCGGGACCACCGTGAAGTACGACGCGACGATCAAGGCGATCCGCAAGCGCGTCGTGCCGGCCCTCGACGACGAGTTCGCGAAGGACCTCGGCGACTTCGAGCACCTCGACGCCTTGAGGGCGCGCGTGCGCGGCGATCTCGAGCACCAGATGATGCACGAGAACGAGCGCGAGGTGCGCGGCGAGCTGGTTCGCCAGATCGCCGAACGCGTGCACATTGCGGTGCCGCCGGTGCTGCTCGATCGCGAGATCGACCGCCGCGTCGAGGAATTCGTCCGCCGGCTGATCGAGCAGCAGGTGGACCCGATGAAGACCAACATCAACTGGGAAGAGTTCCGCGAGAAGCAGCGGACCGCCGCCGAGGAGGCCGTCAAGAGCGCGCTGCTGCTCGACGAGGTCTCGCGGCGCGAGACCATCGCCGCCAGCGACGCCGACGTGGACGAGGAGATCGCCCGCTACGCCGAGCGTACCGGCCGGACGCCGGCGGCCGTGCGCGCGCGCCTCGACAAAGACGGGGGCCTGGGCCGCGTCTATGCCGGCATCCGCCGGGAACGCACCGTCGACTTCCTGCTCTCACGAGCCACCCGCATCTGACCGATAAGAGGATTCAACCCGTTATGGCGACCGAACGCATGCAGCTCATTCCGATGGTGGTCGAGCAGACCAACCGCGGGGAACGCGCCTACGACATTTTTTCGCGCCTCCTGAAGGACGGCATCATCTTCATGGGCACCCCCATCGATGACAATGTCGCCAATCTGGTCATCGCCCAGCTCCTGTTCCTCGAGGCGGAGGACCCGGACCGCGACATCCTGCTGTATATCAACAGCCCGGGCGGGGTCGTGACGGCCGGGATGGCCATCTACGACACGATGCAGTTCATCAAGCCGGACGTGCAGACCTACTGCCTCGGCCAGGCGGCGTCGGTGGCGGCCGTGCTGCTGGCCTCGGGGGCGAAGGGGAAGCGGTTTTCGCTGCCGAACTCGCGTATCCTCATCCACCAGCCGTGGGTGCAGGGGCTCGGGGGGCAGACGACCGATATCGACATCCATGCCCGGGAGCTGCTGCGGACGCGGGAGCGCCTCAACCAGATCCTGGCGGACCATACGGGCCAGTCGCTCAAGCGGATCCAGGACGATACCGAGCGCGACTACATCATGGGCCCCGAGCAGGGCAAGGAATACGGTATTATTGACGATGTCATCCGCAAACGCGCATAACTGCACCCAGGTTGCCCGTAGCGCAGCCCCCCGGGGCTGCCGATAATCCCCATGGTGAAGAAATCCGGCGACGGCGAGATCCTCCGCTGCTCGTTCTGCAACAAAGACCAGAACGACGTCCGCAAGCTGATCGCGGGCCCGACCGTGTTCATCTGTGATGAATGCGTCGAGGTCTGCAACGACATCATTGCCGACGACAACAAGTTCGAGGCGCGCGGCGGCGCCCGGTCCTCCTCGCTGCCCGTCCCGCAGGAGATCAAGAAGTTCCTCGACGAGTACGTGATCGGCCAGGAACAGACCAAGAAGAAGCTCGCCGTCGCGGTCTACAACCACTACAAGCGCATCGAGATCCAGAAGCAGTCGCGCGGCCGGAACGACATCGAGCTGACCAAGTCGAACATCATGCTCATCGGCCCGACCGGCACGGGCAAGACGCTGCTCGCGCAGACGCTCGCCAAGCTGCTGTCGGTCCCCTTCACGATCGTCGACGCGACGACGCTGACCGAAGCGGGCTACGTCGGCGAGGACGTCGAGAACATCATCCTGAAGCTGCTGCAGTCGGCCGGCGGCGACATCGAGAAGGCGCAGCAGGGCATCATCTACATCGACGAAGTGGACAAGATCTGCCGCAAAGACGAAAACCCGTCGATCACGCGCGACGTGTCGGGGGAAGGCGTCCAGCAGGCGCTCCTGAAGATCCTCGAAGGCACGGTCGCCAACGTGCCGCCCCAGGGCGGACGGAAGCACCCGCACCAGGAGTTCTTCCAGGTCGATACCACCAACATCCTGTTCATCTGCGGCGGCGCCTTCGTGGGCCTCGACAAGCAGATCGAGCGGCGCACGGGCAAGAAGACGCTCGGCTTCCGGGCCGACATCAAGTCGCTCGCGCAGCGCGAAGTCGGCACGACGCTCGAGATGGTGGAGCCGGAAGACCTGATCAAGTACGGCCTCATCCCGGAGTTCGTGGGCCGCCTGCCCGTCCTCGGCACGCTGCACGAGCTCGACCGCGCCGCGCTGGTGCAGATCCTGACGCAGCCGCGCAACGCCATCACGCGGCAGTACCAGAAGCTCTTCGACTACGAGAACGTGAAGCTGCGCTTCACCGATGACGCCCTCGAGGCGATCGCCGAGCAGGCCCTCGCCCGCAAGATCGGCGCGCGCGGCCTGCGGATGATCATCGAAGACCTCATGCTCGACCTGATGTACAGCTTGCCGGGGCAGAAGAAGATCCGCGAGTGCGTGATCACGCGCGAGGTCGTCATGACCAAAGAGAAGCCGATTACGACGTTGATCGAAAAGGCCGGATAGAGCAATTGTGAATTCTGAATTCTGAATTGACTGGCGCCGGGGCGGAAGCCGTCCGGCCGGACGATTCCAGCAACCACGCCGACAATTCACAATTCACAATTCACAATTTCAGCAACACCACCATGGAACTCTACGAAACCCTCCCGATCGTTCCGCTCCGCGACGTCGTCGTGTTCCCGCACATGATGCTGCCCTTCGTCATCGGGCGGCCGTCGTCGGTGCGGGCGCTCGAACATGCGCTCCTCAAGGACAAGCGCATCTTCCTCGCGGCGCAGCACGACGCGCAGATCGACGATCCGCAGCCGGCCGACATCTACACGATGGGCTGCCTGGCCAACGTCGTCCAGAGCCTGAAGCTGCCCGACGGGAACATCAAGCTGCTCGTCGAGGGGATCGACCGCGCCCGCGCGATCGAGTGGAAGGAAGACAAGGGGTTCTACCGGGTCGTGGTGAAGGTGGTGCCGAAGCCGAAAGAGCCGGCGGGCGACACCGAGGCGACGATGACGCGGGTGGTGTCGCTGTTCGAGCAGTACGTGAAGCTGTCGAACAACCTGCACTACGACGCCATGATCGCGGCGGTCCGCGTGGACGACCCGAACAAGCTCGCCGACACGATCGCCGCGCACCTGCTGGTGGGCGTCGACGAGAAGCAGAACCTGCTCGAGATCATCTCCCCCATCGAGCGTCTGAACCGCATCGCCGGCATCCTCGAGGCCGAGGTGGACAAGCTCCAGGTGGACCGCCGCATCCAGTCGCGCGTGAAGAAGCAGATGGAGAAGGCGCAGAAGGAGTACTACCTCAACGAGAAGATGAAGGCGATCCAGAAGGAACTGGG
>JBBECO010000232.1:0-2121 GCA_040881785.1 Vicinamibacterales bacterium | reverse complement strand
CTGCCCGACAGTCCCCCTGAGGGCATCCGCGGCTTCATCCCGATGCAGGTGTCGCCTGGAGCGCTCCCGGCCATCGGGATGCCGATGCTCCAGGGGCGTCACTTCACGGAGGCCGATGCGCGCGGCCTGCGCACGGTGCTGGTGAACCAGGCCTTTGCGCAGAAGTTCTTCGGCGGCGCCGCGGTCGGTCGCACGTTCCGGCTGGGAACCGCAGCCGTGGACGCCGTGGACGTCACCGTTATCGGCATCACGGACGGCGTCATGAAGCGGGGCGATCAGGAACCGATGCTCGTCTATCACCCGGCGCCGATCGGCTACCAGACGTCGCGCACACTCTACGTCCGCTCCGACCGCAGCGGCGCGTTCACCCTGCAGGCGCTCGAGGCCGCCGCGCGTGAGGTCGATCCGCGCGTACCCCTGGGCGAGCCCGTCACCCTGAACGATGCCCGCGGCGGCGCCGCCCTCGAGCGCCGGCTGCTGGCGCGAGGCGCGGCCGCGCTCGGCATGCTGGCGCTCGTCCTCGCCGCCTTCGGCCTGTACAGCGTCGTCTCCTATGTCGTCTCGCTGCGACGCCAGGAAGTCGGGATCCGGCTGGCGCTCGGCGCCGATACCGGCTCGGTCGTCAGCATGATCGTGCGCCAGGCGCTGACGCCGACGCTGATCGGGGCTGCGGTCGGCGCTGGCGCAGCCGCGGCCGCGGGGAAGGTGATCCAGTCGCAGCTGTACGGCACGTCCAGCGTGGACCCGCTGGTGTTCACCGCCACCGGACTGCTGATGGTCGTCGTCATGGCCGTCGCGAGCTGGATCCCGGCCCGCCAGGCGGGCCGCGTGGATCCACTGCAGGTGTTGAGGACGGAGTAAGGCCAGGGTTCAACACGGTTCAACACTGTGTCCTCGCCGCGTGCGGCAAGGTCGAGTCAGGCCAGGCGGCATTAGGCCAGCGCGCTGCGTTAGACCTGAAAAACAGACCGCAGGTGGCAACCCCGAAGACGCGGCCGCAGGGCAGCCCTGAAAGGGCTGCGCTACACGCACGCGGCCAGGAGGAGAGGCACGGACGGGGCGGACACAGCGGCGGATCCATGTCAGGCCCGCGGCGCGGTGCGGGCCACGGTTCAACGCGGTCCAGCGGTGGTTCCTCGCCGCGTGCGGCAGGGCCATGTCAGGCCCGGCGGCATTAGGCCAGCGCGCGATAGCTCTGAAAAACGGACCGCAGGCGTTCCAAGCGGCGAAGGCGCTGATTCGCCAACAGCGTACGGATTTCCCGACTGTCCAAACGATCCTTTACCGGCGTCCGGAAAACCCCAGCCGGAGCCGCATCGTAAGCCGGCGCCGAAGGTTCGTTTTTCCGCGCGTAGGCCGAGCCGCAGGGACTGACATGGCCCTGCCGCTGCAAGCGGCGAGGATATCCACAAGCCGCTTCGGGGACTGATGTGGATCCGCCGCGTCCGCCGCAGTGCACCGGGGCAGCCCTAAAAGGGCTGTGCTACACGCACGGCGCGTCCACCGCGGTGCGCGCCCGACCTGAAGGTCGGGCCTACGAAGAGGATTGTCGCGTCCGCTACACGCACGCGCGCGGGGCGTCTCGCGTTACAGCCGGAATCCGTGCCTCAACGGATCCCGGTCGTCGATGAGAAAGGTGTTCTCACCAGTGATGTAGGCCTCACCCTCGATCTCCGGGATGATCGCTTCGATCTCGTTGGGAGTTGTCAGTTGGAGGTTGGGCGTTGACAGGGTCGCCCTCCCGACTATGCGACTGCGGAATCTCGTGCCGATGATACTCTCGTGAGTGAAGACCTGCTCCCCTTCCACCAGCATCCCCATCGCCGACAGCACCGCCATCACGGCGGCCGTGCCCGTGCCGCAGGGTGAGCGGTCGACCTCCGCGTCCGCGAAGATCGTGACGTTGCGCAGGTCGGCGCGCTCGTCGGAGGGGGGGCCGGTGAAGATCGTCCCGTAGATGCCGTGTAGCTGCGGCTCGAGCGGATGCGCGACCGTCACCGCCTTCTCCACAAGGTGCTTGATCTCCATCCCGACGCGCCGGAGATCCGGCAGCCGCTCGGGCACGATGGGGATGCCGACCGCCTCGCTGTCCACGATCGCATAGAAGGCGCCGCCGAACGC
>JBBECO010000231.1:12435-13529 GCA_040881785.1 Vicinamibacterales bacterium | reverse complement strand
CCGGGACCCGGCATGCTGGCGAAAAGCGTGCGGGCTTACACGTTTGGTCAGACCGGCCCGACGCACCGCGGCCGCGATCTCCTTCTGCACAACCGACTCGTGCAGATGAAAGCGAGAGGGTGGCCCGAACCGCGGGTCGCGACAGATCCGCGAGGCCGGAAACACGAACTGCCACGCCCAATCCGTCGCGGCGTTGGGATACTTGCGATCCAACGCAAACGGCATCACCACCCGCCCCACACCGTCGGCGACATCCCGTTCATGCTGCCGCTGTACCTCCCGCAAGTGCAGGTGCAGCCGCTCCTCCATGCCACGAGGCAGCATCGTCCGCCGGTCCTTCTGCCCCTTACCCCGCCGAACGACGATCTCATGCCGATTGAAGTCGAGGTCCTTGACTCGAAGCTCCAAACACTCCTGCAGCCGCAACCCGGCCCCGTAGAGCAGGGCCGCGACGAGCCACATCGTCCCCCGGAGTTGCGTGAAGATCTGGTCGACTTCCTCCAGGTTGAGGACGACCGGGACGCGATCAGGCAGCCTGGCCCGGGGGACCTGTTCGATCGCGTCAACCTCAATGCGCAGTACATGGCGATAGAGAAACAGCACGGCGCTCAGCGCCTGATTTTGGGTCGATGCGCTGACGCGTCGCGTGTTCGCCAGCCACGAGAGGAACGCCGTGATCTGCGGCGCTCCCATCGTCGACGGATGCTTCTTATGGTGAAAGATGATGAATCGCCGGATCCAGTCTGCGTAGGTCTTCTCGGTTCGCCGGCTGTAGTGCCGCATGCGTATGGCATGGCGCACCTGATCGAGGAGCTTCGGGCGTGTCCCTTCCGGGAGCGGAACGAGGTTGGGAGCCTGATCGGAATTGGCCATGCGCATATCACTAGCGAACGGCGTGCCAACGCAGCCGCACCGGGATGGCCGAATGAATCGCAACGCGGTGTCGTCGAACGTTGGAATTCTTGCCCGCCGCAGGACCATCATCCTGCGCAGGATCTGCCACATTCAGGGCGAGGGATCGTTGGTGGTGGCGACCTGACTCCGCTGGGACGTGAACGACCATCTCGGCAGTCCGCTGAGTCTGGTCGATCCAG
>JBBECO010000231.1:0-12335 GCA_040881785.1 Vicinamibacterales bacterium | reverse complement strand
GGGCCCCGCGAAGATTCAGCCTCCCCTTGGCGGCTTTCTTGATCGCTCCTTGAGCATCGTCTTTCCTTATTGTTGGTGTTCTCCGTTCGCGTCTCCGTTAGCTCCGTTCCTCCGTTGTGAAAAACCTCCGTTTCCTCCGTCGCCTCCGAGGACTCAGTACTCGGCGAAGATCCTCCGCAGCTCTCCGGCGTCCTTTGTTCTCGTCAGCGCCACCATCAGCAGGATCCTCGCTTTGATCGGCGCGAGATCCTCCCCGGCGATCATGGTGCCGCGCCCGCCGGAAATCCGGCCGCTACCGGCGCGCGTCGTGATGACCACCGGGACACCCTTGGATGCCGCGTAGCGCAGCCCTTCCGACTGGGTGCCGCTCGTCGCACCGGCTCCGGCCGTCGCCAGCACGATGCCCTCGGCACCGGCGTCCACCGCCGACCGGATCAGATCGCCGCGGGCGCCCTGGTAGGTGAGAAAGACGTCCACCCGCGGCAAGGCCGCGACCGGCGCCACGTCGAACTCGCTGTCGCTGGTGTGACGGCGCTCGACGCGCCGGTAGTACACGACCCGGTCGCGATCGACGACGCCGAGGAGGCCGTAGCCGCGCGTCTGGAAGGTGTGGAGGCGCAGCGCATCGGTCTTCGTCACCTCGCGCGCGGCGTTGATCTCGTCGTTGAGGACGACCAGCACGCCGCGTCCGCGTGAGGCGGGGTCGGCCGCGACGCGGAAGCCCTCCAGCAGATTTGCCGCCCCTTCATAGCCGAGCGTGCTCGGGTTGCGCATGGAGCCCACGACGGCCACCGGCCGCGGATCGCGCACGGTGAGGTTCAGAAAATAGGCGAGCTCCTCGAGCGTGTCGGTGCCGCTCGTGACGACAACGCCCGCGAGGGCACTGTCCGTGCGGAACAGCTCGTTGATGCGGCGCGAGAGATTCAGCCACTGCTCGAGCGTGAGCTGCGAGCTGGCGGTGTTGGCGAACTGTTCGAATTCGGGGGCGGCGTAGCGGGGAAGGTCAGGGATCGCCTTGATCAGTTCTTCGGCCGTGAGCCGGCCGCCGCTGCGGTTCGAGATGGTGCCGCCGGTGGCCACGAGCCGTACTCGGGGGGGCGAAGAGGGCGATGCGGCGGGAGCCGCGGGCGGTGGATCCTGGGACTGCGTCGCCGGTGCCTGGGACGGCACCGGCTGGGCGTTGGGCGTCGCCCTGGCCGCACAGGAGAGGAACGACACACACAAGGTCACATGCAGAACACTCGACGCAGCTGATCGCATGACCGCAGAGTGTACTTCAGCCGATGCGCTGCTCGATCAGATCCACGATCCGGTCGACGGCGACGCCGGACGTTTCGACCGTGTGATCCGCGAGAGCGTACAAGGGCTCGCGCGTCGCCAGCAGCGATCGCAGGTCCGCCATGGCCTGCGGGTGGTCCGCCATCGGGCGGCGATCCCCCTGCCGCACGACGCGGTTCCAGTGATCCTCGGGCGAGGCGCGCAGCCACACGGTCGTGGCCGAGCGGCGAAGCATCGCAAACGTGTCCGGGGAGGCGACCAGGCCGCCGCCCGTGGCGAGGACCATCGAGCTCCCGCCGGCGAGGACGTCCTGCAGGACTTCCCGTTCCAGCCGGCGGTAGTAGTCCTCGCCGTGCAGACCGAAGAGTTCACCCAGGCTGAGGTCGGCCGCCTGCTCGATGCGCTTGTCGAGTTCGACGAAGGGCACGCGACGACGCTTCGCCAGCTTTCGGCCGATCGTGGTCTTACCGGCGCCGCGGAGGCCGAGCAGCGCGATCACCGGCCTGGCGGCGGAGCTGTCGGCCGCTGACAGGAGCGCCGCCGGCGTCGTTTCCAGCGCCTTCGCCACGTCCGCGAGGCGGCGGATGGAGATATTTCCTTCGCCGGCCTCGAGCTGCACCAGGTAGCGGGGGGACACGCCCGACCGCTCCGCGATCTCGCGCAGCGTCCAACCGCGCGACAGACGCTGCGTCCGCGCCCGTCGTCCGAGGGCCGAAAGGATGTCGCCGGGCATTTGCGCACTATATTACACGTCAAGCGCGACAATGCGCAGTATAGTGCCTTGACACCGCCGGATTTCCGCAAGTACCCTTGCTCGGATGGCAACTGCAACCCATACCACGCCCGATCGCGTCACCTTCGAGAGATCCCCGGAGTCCTACAAGCACTGGAAGCTGGCCTTCGACGGCCCGGTGGCGACCCTGTCGATGGATGTGCAGGAGGACGCCGGGCTCTCGCCCGACTACCGGCTGAAACTGAACTCGTACGACCTTGGCGTCGATATCGAGCTGGCCGACGCGATCCAGCGGATCCGCTTCGAGCATCCCGAGGTCCACACCGTCCTCATCACGAGCATGAAGGAGCGGATCTTCTGCGCGGGCGCCAACATCTTCATGCTGCGCGGATCGACGCACAACTGGAAGGTGAACTTCTGCAAGTTCACCAACGAGACGCGGCTGGCGATGGAAGACGCCAGCGAGCACTCCGGCATCACGTTCGTTGCGGCGCTGAACGGCATCTGCGCCGGCGGCGGCTACGAGCTGGCGCTTGCGTGCGACGAGATCATCCTGGTGGACGACGGCAACTCCGCCGTCAGCCTGCCGGAGACGCCGCTCCTGGGGGTCCTCCCCGGCACCGGTGGTCTCACGCGCGTCGTGGACAAACGTAAAGTGCGCCGCGACCTTGCCGATTTCTTCGGTACGATCGCCGAAGGCGTCCGCGGGAAGCGGGCGGTGGAGTGGCGGCTGGTCGATGCCGTGTATCCCACGAGCCAGTTCAAGGAGCGTGTCGCGAAGCGCGCGCTGGAGCTGGCGGAACAGTCCGATCGCCCATCGTCGGGCCCGGGCATTACGCTGGGGCCGCTGAACGCGCAGGTGTCGGACGACGCGGTCAAGTACTCTGCCGTCACGCTCGATATCGACCGTGCGCGCCGCGTGGCGACGCTCACCGTGTCGGCGCCGACGGACGAACAGCCGGATACACCCGATGGGATCCTTGCGGCCGGCGACCGGTTCTGGCCGCTTCGCGCGTTCCGGGAGCTGGACGACGCGGTGCTGCACCTGCGGCTGAACGAGCCGCTCATCGGCACGGTCGTCCTCAAGACCGTCGGCGACGCGTCGGCCGTGCTCGCGGTGGACGACACGCTGCTCCGCCACAAGGATCACTGGGCGGTGCGCGAGATCATCCACTTCATGAAGCGGACGCTGAAGCGCGTGGATCTGACCTCGCGCAGCTTCTTCGCGTTGATCGAGCCGGGTAGCTGTTTTGCCGGCTCGCTGTTCGAGCTGGCCATCGCCGCGGACCGCTCCTACATGAAAGACGATCCCGACGAACCGAATACGATCGCCCTCTCGGGCATGAACGGCGGCCCGCTGCCGATGAGCAACGGCATCACGCGCCTGCAGACCCGCTTCCTCGGCACACCGGAACGCGTGGACGAAGTGCTGGCGGAGAAGGAACCGTTCGACGCGCAGGCGGCCATGGACGCCGGGCTCGTCTCGTTCGCGCCCGACGAGCTCGACTGGGATGACGAGGTGCGGCTGGCCGTCGAAGGGCGCGCGGCCTTCTCCCCGGACGCCTTGACCGGCATGGAAGCCAACCTTCGCTTCGCGGGACCGGAGACGATGGAGACGAAGATCTTCGGCCGGCTCACCGCGTGGCAGAACTGGATCTTCATCCGCCCGAACGCCGTCGGCGAGCAGGGCGCCCTCACGTCCTACGGGACGCAGAAGCGACCGGAGTTCGACTTCAACCGCACGTAGGGGCGGTTCGCGAACCGCCCCGTGATAGCACGGCGGCGTTCCGTGACACTGGGACACACACCATGATTTCATCCGAAAAGATCCCCAATAACGTCGGTCTCTCCAGCAACAAGCGCCTGCAACGCGCGCTCGAGCACTGGCAGCCGCAGTACATCCAGTGGTGGAAGGACATGGGGCCCCAGGGCTTCCAGGATTACCACCAGGTGTACGTGCGCACGGCCGTCAGCGTCGACCCGTCGGGCTGGGCGCACTTCGAATACGTGAAGCTGCCGGAATATCGCTGGGGCATCTTTCTGGCGGATCCCGTCCACGATCGCCGGATCGGGTTCGGCGACTTCTTCGGGCAGCCGGTGTGGCAGGAAGTGCCGGGAGAGTTCCGCAACCAGCTGCGCCGGCTGATCGTCACGCAGGGGGACACCGAGCCGGCGTCGGTCGAGCAGCAGCGGTGGCTCGGCCAGCGCTGCCCGAGCATGTACGACCTCCGCAACCTGTTCCAGGTGAACGTGGAAGAAGGGCGCCATCTCTGGGCGATGGTCTACCTGCTGCACTCGTATTTCGGCCGCGACGGCCGCGACGAGGCCGAGGAGCTGCTCGCGCGCCAGAGCGGCAACCGCGACAAGCCGCGGATCCTCGACGCCTTCAACGAGCCGATCGAGAACTGGCTCGACTTCTTCATGTTCACGATGTTCACCGACCGCGACGGCAAGTCGCAGCTGCTGTCGCTCTCGGAAAGCTCGCTCGATCCGCTCTCACGCACGACGCGCTTCATGCTCACCGAGGAAGCGCACCACATGTTCGTCGGCGAGACCGGCATCGCGCGGATCATCGAGCGCACGTGCCAGCTGCTCAAAGAGTCGGGTTTCTCGGAAGACGTCCGGAAGGTCGGGGGCATCGACATCCCGACGATCCAGAAGTTCATCAATCTCTGGTTCAGCCTCTCGCTCGATCTGCACGGCAACGAGATCTCGACCAACGCCGCGTCCTATTTCGGCAACGGCCTCAAAGGGCGGGCGCAGGAAGAGAAGTTCGACGACCATCACGTCGGCGAGGCCTACTACGAGCTCGACGTGCCGAACGGCAACGACCTCAGGCGCGAGCAGATTCCCATGCGGTCGGCGATGAACGAAGTGCTGCGCGACTGGTACGTCGGCGATTGCGAAGCCGGGGTCGTTCGCTGGAACAAGATCTTCGAGCGGCACGGGATGTCGGAGCGGCTCCGTCTGCCCGACCGCAAGTTCAACCGGGGCATCGGCATGTTCCGGTCGCTGCACTACGAGCCGTCGGGGGCGCCGATCTCCGAGGACGAGTGGAAGCGGCGGCGCAACGAATGGCTGCCGTCGCCGGCCGACCGCGAATACCTGCTGAGCATCATGTCGCGGCCCGTGTACGAGCCGGGCAAATTCGCGAACTACATCGCACCGCCGCTGCGCGGCGTCAACCGGATGCCGATCAACTTCGAATACGTCCGGACCGAACTGTAACGATGGCGACAAAAATCAACGTGACGATCGCCGATGGCGTCAGCACGATCGAGTTGTGCGACCCGCAGGCCAACACCTACTCGTACGAGATGATGCTGGAGATCGACGCCGCGGTGCTGGCCGCGCGCATGGATCCCAACGTCCACGTCATCGTCCTGCGCGGCGCCGACGAGAAATTCTTCTGCGCCGGGGCGAACATCAACATGCTCAAGGACGCGGATCCGGAGTTCAAGTACTACTTCTGCCTGCACGCGAACGAGACGCTCACGAGGCTGGAGCAGACGCCGAAGCTGGTGATCGCGGCGCTCAACGGACACACGGTGGGCGGAGGCCTGGAGGTCGCGATGGCGGCCGACATCCGGATCGCGAAGAAGGACGGCGGCAAGCTCGGCCTCCCGGAGGTCGCCCTGGGCGTGCTCCCCGGCACCGGCGGGACCCAGCGCCTCGCGCGGCTCGTGGGCAAGGCGCGTGCGATCGAGCTGATGGCCACGGGACGTCTGATGACCTTCGACGACGCCCTCCGGCTCGGCATCGTCACCGAGGTCTGGGGTGACGAGGAGCTGAAAGGGCGCAGCTTCACCGATGCCGTCCACGAGTATGCGAAGCAGTTCACGCCGCCGCACAAGGCCAGCAAGGCGGTCGGGCGCATGAAGCGCGCCGTGCAGTCGGGCGCGGAGGCCGGCTTCCTCGAGGGGCTGGCCATCGAACGCGAGCTCCAGCAGCTGCTCTTTCAGGGCGACGACGCGAAGGAAGGGATTGCGGCGAATCTGGAAAAGCGGGCTGCGAAGTTCACGGGACGATAGAACGGCCGCGACCGGTAGGCCCGGCCTTCAGGCCGGGCGTGCGCGAATCAGCTGCGGCGATGATCCCAACGCGCCCGACCTGAAGGTCGGAACGCGCCTACGGCAGTGGAGACGTATTCATGGCAGTAACGGCGATCGGTCAGAAGCAACTTTTCATCAACAACACCTGGCGCCCTGCGGCGTCGGGAAAGACGATGGACGTCATCAACCCGGCGACCGAGGAGGTCTGCGCCACTGTGGCGTCGGCCGACGCCGCGGACCTGAATGCCGCCGTCGAGGCCGCCCGCGCCGCGCTGGACGGGCCGTGGGGCCGCATGTCGGCGCGCGAGCGCGGACGGCTGGTGCGCAAGATCGGGGAGCGGCTCATGGAGCGCGCCGACGAGATCGCGCGCCTCGAGACCCTCCACAACGGCAAGCCGATCCTGGAGTCGCGCCACATCGAGATCCCCCTGGCGGCCGAGTGCTTCGAGTATTTCGGCGGCTGGTCCGACAAGGTGATGGGGGAGACGATCCCCGTCAAGGGGAACTATTTGAATTACACGCTCCGGGAGCCGCTGGGCGTGTGCGCGGCGATCGTGCCGTGGAATTTCCCGCTGCTGATCGCGGTCTGGAAGATCGCGCCCGCGCTCGCCTGCGGCAACACGATGATCGTGAAGCCGGCGAGCCAGACGCCGCTGACGGCGCTGGCGCTCGGGGAGATCGCGATCGAGGTGGGCCTGCCGCCCGGCGTCCTGAACGTGCTGTCGGGGCCCGGCGCGAAGCTCGGTCAAGCCATCGTCGAGCACCCGGGGATCGACAAGATCGCCTTCACGGGCGACACGAGCACCGGCAAGGGCATCATGCGGGGGGCGGCCGACACGCTGAAGAAGATCACGCTGGAACTGGGCGGTAAGTCGCCGAACATCGTGCTGGCGGATGCCGACATGGAAGCGGCGATCCGCGGCGCCGCCATCGGCATCTTCTACGGGAAGGGGGAAGTCTGCGCCGCCGGATCGCGGCTCCTCGTGGACAAGTCGATCAAGAACGAGTTCATCGACAAGCTCGCCGCGCGCACGAAGAAGATGGTGGCGGGGGATCCCATGGACCCGAAGACGCGGTACGGCGCGCTCTCCTCGAAAAAGCAGATGGAGACGGTGCTGCGCTACATCGAGTCGGCGAAAAAGGAAGGGGCGACGCTCGTCGCCGGCGGCGAGCGGACCGACATCGGCACCGGCAAGGGCTACTTCGTGCAGCCGACGGTGTTCGCCGACGTGCAGCCGGAAATGACAATCTCGCGCGAGGAGATCTTCGGACCGGTGCTGGCCGCGATCGAATTCGCGGATCTCGACGAAGCCATTGCCCTCGCGAACGACACCCCCTACGGGCTCGCGGCCGGCGTGTGGACGAAGGACGTCAAGAAGGCCCACTACGTCGCGCGCAAGCTCCAGGCCGGCACGGTCTGGATCAACACCTACAACGTCTACGACACCGCCACACCGTTCGGCGGCTACAAGCAGAGCGGTTTCGGCCGCGAGATGAGCGCGCACGCCCTCGAGCACTACACGCAGGTCAAGTCTGTCTGGGTCGATCTCAACATGTGATGGCGGAGACGTTCCGCGTCATCGACGCGCATATCCACATCCAGCCGTTTCACATGATGAAACCGGACGTGCAGGACACGTTCTGGCGGAAAAAGGCGAACCGCGCGGAGCTGGAGTCGCTTGCGGCCGATCCCGGCAAGCTGCTTCGGCAGATGGACCTGGACGGCATCGAGCGGGTTGGCCTGATCAACTACGTGAGCCCCGAGGTGATGGGGTTCACGAGTGACGTCAACGCCTGGATGATGCGATACGCGTCGGCCGATCCCTCGAGACTCCTGCCCTTCGGGTCGGTGCACCCGAAGTTCACCAATGACGTCGGGGGTGAAACGGACCGGGTCATCGAGATGGGGGCGCGCGCGCTGAAGGTGCATCCACCGCACCAGCTGTTCCGCGCCAACGCCTACCAGCAGGAGTTCCCGGCGCTGCACCTGCTGTACCAGCGCGCACAGGCGGCCGGCATTCCCGTCACGATCCACACCGGCACGTCGGTCTTTCCAGGCGCGCGGAGCCGGCTCGGGGATCCGATGGACGTGGACGATGTGGCGGTGGATTTTCCGAACCTGAAGATCCTGCTGGCGCACGGCGGACGGCCGCTCTGGATGGAGGCCGCCTTCTTCGTCGTCCGGCGCCATCCCAATGTGTTTCTCGAGATCTCCGGCATTCCGCCGGCGAAGCTCCTCGAATATTTTCCGCGGCTCGAGGAGATCGCCGACAAGACCGTGTGGGGGACCGACTGGCCCAGCCCCGGCGTGACGTCGATGCGCCAGAACGTGGACCGGTTCCTTCAGCTGCCGCTGGCGGAGGAGACGAAGCGCAAGATTCTTTACGACAACGCCCTCCGCGTGTTCTGATTCAACTCGCATGAAGGACCCGCTTCTCGCCTGGCGCAAAGAGTTTCCCATCGTCGAGACCTGCACCTATCTCGTCAGCCACTCGCTCGGCGCGATGCCGCGCAAGGCGGCCGGCTACCTGCAGCAGTTCGCCGACGAGTGGTCGAGCCGCGGCGTGCGGGCGTGGCACGAAGGATGGTGGGAGATCGGCCGGACGACCGGCGACCTGCTCGCTCCCGTGCTCGGCGTGGAGACCGGCACGATCTCGATGCACCAGAACGTGACCGTCGCGATGGCGATCATCGCGTCGTGCCACCGGTTCGACGGGTCGCGCAACCGGATCGTGATGACGGATCTCGAGTTTCCGTCCAACATCTACCTGTTCGAGGGGTTCAGGCGTTACGGCGCCGAGATCGTCCTGGTCAAGTCTCCGGACGCGATGCGGACGGACCTGCCGGCGCTGCTCGATGCCATCGACGACCGGACCGCGCTGGTGCCGCTGTCGTACGTGTTGTTCAAGAGCGCATCCATCCAGGACGCGGCAGCCGTCATCGAGAAGGCCCATCGGGTCGGCGCACAGGTGATCCTCGATGTCTACCAGGCGGCCGGCACCGTGCCGCTCGAGATCGCGGCGCTCGGCGCCGACTTCGCCGTCGGCGGTTCGGTGAAATGGCTGTGCGGCGGGCCGGGCGCTGGATACCTGTACGTGCGCCCGGATCTGGCCAACACGCTCGAACCGGGCATCGTCGGGTGGGCCGCGCACGCGCACCCCTTCGCGTTCGAGGCGGCCGCCATCGATTATGCGGACGCGCCCGAGCGGTTCCAGAGCGGCACGCCCAACGTGCCGTCACTCTACTCGGCCCGCGCCGGCTACGAGATCGTCCGCGCGATCGGGGTGCCGGCGATCCGCGAGAAGTCGCTGCGGCTGACCCGGCGCCTGATGGAGCGCGCGAACGCGGCGGGCTTCCGTGTCAACACGCCGGACGCCGACGCGCAGCGCGGCGGGTCGGTGATCGTCGATGTGCCGAACGGCCAGGCCGTCGCCGACGAGTTGATCCGGCGCGAGGTCATCATCGACTATCGTCCCGGCGCCGGGATCCGGATGGCGCCGCATTTCTACAACAGCACCGAGGAAATCGAGCACGCCATGGACGTGCTGACGGAAATATGCCAATCACACACATAACCGTTCTCGGCGCCGGCACCATGGGCCACGGGATCGCCTACGCGGCGATCGCCGGCGGCTACGACACGCGCATGTATGACGTGTCGGACGCGTCCCTGAAGAAGGGGCAGAGCGCCATCGAGGGCATCATCGGCAAAGGGGTGGAGCTCGGGAAGGTCCAGCCTGCCGATGCCGATGCCATGCGGAAGCGACTCAGCACCACTTCGAACATCGCCGACGCGCTGGCTGGCGCCGACATGGTCATCGAGGCGGCGCCGGAGCGGATCGACCTGAAGCTGGCGCTGCTCGCCGATGTCGATCGGCATGCGCCGGAGTCGGCCATCGTCGCGACGAACACGTCCGCCTTGAGCATCACCGAGATGGCCGGCTCGATGAAGCGGCCGTCGCGTGTGGCCGGGATGCACTTCTTCAATCCCGTCCACAAGATGAAGCTGATCGAGATCGTCCAGGCGCTCGAGAGCGCGCCCGAGACGCTCCAGGCGATCGAAGAGGTGTCGCGGCGGATGGGGAAGGAGACCGTCCTCGTCCGTGAATCGCCCGGCTTCATCACCTCCCGCATCAACGTGACGATCGGGAACGAAGCGTTCTTCATGCTGATGGAAGGAGTCGCCTCGGCGCGCGACATCGACAAGGCCCTGAAGCTTGGCCTGAACCATCCCATGGGGCCCTTCGAGCTCGTCGATCTCGTCGGGCTCGACACCCGCCTGAGCATCCTCGAGTACCTGCATCGCAGCCTGGGGGAAAAGTACCGGCCCTGTCCGCTCCTCACGCAGTATGTCAAGGCAGGCCGCCTGGGTCGGAAGGTCGGCAAGGGCGTGTATGAGTACTAACATCCGCCTCGCCGTCTCCGAATCGATCGCCACGCTGACGGTCGATCGGCCGGCCGTCAAGAACGCCCTGGATCTCGCGACCGTCCAGGAGTTTCATCGCGCGCTCGACGAGCTCGCGGCCAACACCGATGTCGGGGTGCTCATCATCACGGGTGCCGGCGAGACGTCCTTCGTGTCCGGCGCGGACATCAACGACATCCGCGCGCGAACGCGCGATGACGGTCTGGCGGCGATCAACTCCTCGCTGTTCGCCAGGATCGACAGTTTCCCGAAGCCGGTCATCGCGGCGGTGAACGGCTTCGCGCTCGGCGGCGGCTGCGAGCTCGCGCTCGCCTGCGACATCCGCGTGGCCGCCGACACGGCGAAGTTCGGACAGCCGGAGCTCGGCCTCGGGATCATCCCTGGCGCCGGCGCCACGCAGCGGCTCCCCCGCATCGTAGGCCTGGGCTGGGCGAAGCATCTCGTCCTGAGTGGCGAGATCATCGATGCGAAGCAGGCCCTCGAGATCGGCCTCGTGACGGCGGTGATGCCGGCGTCTCAGCTGCAGGTGCGCGCGCGAGAGCTGGCGAAGAAGATCCTGCGCCAGGGACCGCTGGCGGCCCGCCTCGCGAAGCTGTCGCTCAACGCGTCCGCCCGCGTGGATCTCGACTCCGGCCTGCTGATCGAAACGCTCGCGCAGGCGCTGTGCTACGCGTCCGAGGACAAGCTCGAAGGGACGACCGCGTTCCTCGAGAAGCGGAAGCCGAAGTTCACCGGGAAATAACAGGAGGCCTGGAGGGCAGGAGCCCTCGACGTCTCGGGTTGGCGTCCGGCGAAGATTCTGCCATTCCGTTCCGATCAGGCGTTTAGTTTCTGCGTACACGGAACCTCAAAGGGCCGGCAGGGCGGTTAATCTGTGTCGGCACGCGATCGGCGTGGCGCGGTTAGGCCACACTCAGGAGGCGTACCATGTTCCGCTCAAGCTTGCTACTGGGGATCGGCCTCTTCACTCTCATAGCGTGTGCTGCCCCACTCAGCTCCCAGAATTCCGTTGTCATCGCGGATGTCGTGGCGAAGGAGTTCCGCCGGATCGCGGAAGACCTGGGCGCGTCGACGGATGAGGCCCGGGCCCATCGGCTTTTCGCCGCGTTCGAGTCCGCCCGCGGGCCCCAGCGGAATCTACCCGAAGACACCGTGCTGGATGCGTCTGGCGAGCGGGCCATTTACCGCCGCCTTCGGCCGGACTGGGCGCTGATGCGCTGGGAAAATGCCGTCGCGGCCGTGGAATCGATCGATCGGGCGCGACTCAATGCCCGTGATGGACTCGCCTATGACGTCGTAAAGAGCGATGCGATGCGCGAGCTCGCCATGGCGCGGACGCCTCGCCTGTACCTTCCGCTATCCGATCGGCAAGGGCTCCATCTAGTCATCTGGTTTTACGGTTCGGAGTTTCTGGCGTCCGAAACGGTTGCGGACTACGAGGTCATCCTGGCCCATCTGAACGGTGTTGCCCTGGCGGTCGACGAAATGACCAACGGCATGCAGGAGGCGTATGCCGAGGGCATCGTGCCGCCGCGAGCCATGATGACGGGCGCTGCCGCCGCGCTCACGGAGGCCATCGTCGATGACCCGCTGGAGAGCGGCTACCTGGCGAAGTTCCTGCAATTCCCAGCATCGATCCCCGTCGAGGAACAGGGACGCCTCCGCGCGAACGCAGCGCGCATCTACACCAACAAGATCCGGCCCGCGTACCAGCGGCAGCTCAGCTACGCGACGGAGGTCTACATTCCCGGTGCCACGGAATCCATCGGCGTGGGCGATCTGCCCGGCGGAGCGGAACGATATGCCACGATCGTCCGCTTGCGGACGCGACCTGCGGACCTGTCAC